>JBDKEH010000020.1:0-20400 GCA_039795345.1 Bacteroidota bacterium | reverse complement strand
TACCAAAGCCCTGAAATCACACTTAAAGCTGGACTATTGCTAAGTGACTCTGGTGATGACAAAAGATCTAATGAAGAATTGAAGTTGCTATTATAGTAATTTTGAAATTGCCTATAATTTTCCTTAAAGGTAAGTTGAAAAATACCTCTGCCTCTATATCTATATCCATCCCCAGATGCTTCATTTCCATTTCCATACCTGCTACTGTAAACGACATTCGCTACCCCTTGAGGATTATGTAGATAGTTGTAAGGATTTCTTTTTAGTGGGTTAATAAAGGAAAAGTGTTTTGGGTAAACTTCAACTAATCTCGAGGCCGTAGAATAGTTTAGATTTTCAGAACGGAATAAACTAGTAAATCCACCTGTTTCAGTAGCTGCTTGAGATAAAAAGTGTCTAAGTTTATGCTCATTATCTAATCCAAAGTTTCCTCCATATTCATTAATTAATGCAACCAAAGATTCTAGAGCCGCATCACTTGCTGATGGGAATGCTAATTTTAATGCCTCTTTGGAAGTCGGACATGGAGACTTGGGAGGTTGACTAGGTTGGGAAGTACCTCCATTTGTAGGTGTTGAGCCGCCTCCGCCTACACTACCAGGAGGCCACGTTGACCCTGTTCCACCACTGAAAATATCATAGTAACAGTAATCGAAAGTGCCGGTTCCTGTATACCAATATCCGCAAGTCACATCGTAGAAATTATTAGAAGATTGAATTACTGTGCCTCTACATTCATAAACGTAATAATTTTCAAAATATGTATAACATGTTGGGTCTGCATAATTGGATAGTTTAGGCTGTACTTTTTTTCCTTGTGATGTAGAAACTATTTCAAGTGTTGAGTTTGATAAATTACTCCTTTTCATCAACTTTTTTGTTGCAAAATCTGTAAACCATGTGTTGATCCATTTTCCATCTAAAGAAAAAAAGCTCTCGCTTCGCCCAGTTTTGGAACTATCTCCATAAAATATAGTTGTTTTTGGCAGAGTATATTTCATTACAGCCTCTATGGAATCTTTATTACGTCGAAAAACTATGCTAAAAACAATTTCATCATATACCGAATTATCAGATTTTTGTAATTGATTACTTGAGTTATGTCCAGATTGATTAATTGTAAAGAAAATTTCTGAATAGTCTACACCTCTGAAGTTATATTTTTTCGCAGTTGACCAGTCTAAAACAGCTGTCTTTTTAAAATTATCCTTATCAGTTACTAAAAGTATACCATCTTTAAGGGTACCGCCTTTATCTTTTAAAAGCTGTTTTTCTTGAACAAATTGATCTTCGATGCCTGTAATATTCTCTTTTCTACATGAATAAGCAATAAATGCTAAAATAATTAAGCATAAGAAAATTGGTGTGTTTTTCATTCTCATATGTGATAATATTTATATCAAACATATGATCTCTGATTTTGTCGAAAAACTGAGTTTTTTCGCAGTTTTATTAAAATGTATAAATCATAAATTTTAGCCCAATGATTTTACTCAAACTGTTATCTACTTCATTTAAGTTTAGCCACTTTTATAGTGGCAGTAATTATTAATATTGTGGAAAATCTTTCTCCAAAGTATGTTCTTAACTAAGAGAAGTTTGTCGCAGTTTCTCTTTAGAGAACTTGGCACTTTAAATGTCTAGAATGGAAATTCCAGATATACAACTTTTGGAAATTTCCGAAACTTTCCAAATGTTTTCGAGGTGTTTTACAAAACAAAAACCGCCACAAGCTTTCACTTACAGCGGTTTATAATTTGGATTGTTGTCAGAACTGATTTACGTTCGTTTCAGTTTCAAAAGGATTTGGCTATGGTTACTGAAATATTTTAAGATAAAGAATTGGTTTGCAATATATTATGCTATTATCTTATGTTGATTTTATTCGAATCAAGTTATTGTTACTGAACGAAAAATTAGAAGCCACGAAGTTGAAACTTAGATATTATCTATGTTTCAATAGGGTTATCTTACCCGATCTAAGAAACAAAACTCTGTTACTCGGGAAATGCTGACTTCATTTAATCAGATTAAATTTGCTTTTATTAATCGATTAGATGAATTTATTTTAGTAGCCTTAATTATTTTGTATAATAGAAATTCAATTAATTATTTCATTATAAAACAAGAGAAATCAGCGGATAATATTTTTAAGAATGTAAATAGGAATAATCTATTAAATGAGCATTAGCTTTTCTTCATTATGGTGAGGCTGTTGAAGGGAACTGCTTAATTCGAAGAATTGGTACTTCTAAATTTAAAATTTAAGTCTTTGAATAGAATATTAATTATTGATGACGAAGAGAAGTTGAGAACTTTATTATCTAGGATTATTTCTTTAGAAGGATTTGATGTAGTACAAGCAAGTACAGCAAAATTGGCACTCAAAAAACTTGAACAACAAGAAATCGATGTGATTCTATGTGATGTAAAGCTCCCAGATGCCAATGGGGTTGAATTATCGGCTCAGATAAGAGAAAAGTATCCATTAACAGAAGTGATTTTGCTCACAGCCTTTGGTAATATCCCGGACGGTGTTCAGGCAATTAAAAATGGAGCTTTCGATTATATTACCAAGGGTGATGACAACAACCGCATCATACCCTTGCTCTATAAAGCTGTAGAAAAACGGTCATTGTCAAAACGCCTTTTGCAGCTTGAAAAAAGATTGGGTAATAAATATTCATTTCAAAGCATACTGGGTAAGTCCAAAGCCATACAATTGGCAATTAATGCGGCAGAACGGGTATCCGTTACCGATGCAACAGTATTGTTGAATGGAGAAACCGGAACCGGTAAAGAAGTATTTGCTCAAGCCATTCATAGCAACAGTGGCAGAAGTAAAGAATCCTTTATTGCTGTAAACTGTGCGGCATTCAGTAAAGAGTTATTGGAAAATGAATTGTTCGGACATAAAGCCGGAGCTTTTACAGGTGCTACAAAAGATAGCAAAGGGATTTTGGAAGAAGCAAATGGAGGAACCGTTTTTCTTGACGAGATTGGCGAAATGCCCATCGACCTGCAGGCTAAATTATTACGTGTACTAGAAACCGGACAGTTTTTAAAAGTGGGTGATAGTAAACCCACCACTGTTAATCTTCGCATCATTGCAGCAACCAATCGTAACCTGCAAGATGAAATTCAAAGGGGGCAATTCAGAGAAGATCTTTTTTATAGAATCTCCGTATTCCAGATTTATTTACCACCATTACGAGAAAGGATATCTGATATAGAAGAACTAGCGTTTTATTTTGTGTCGCG
Source organism: Bacteroidota bacterium (assembly GCA_039795345.1). Lineage (GTDB taxonomy): Bacteria > Bacteroidota > Bacteroidia > Chitinophagales > Chitinophagaceae > Sediminibacterium. Next base: position 17,139 of record JBDKEH010000020.1, on the reverse strand, counting down.
TTTTGCAGCAAAGCTCAATAAGAAGAACCTTCAATTATCAAAAGAATACCTGCAGGCATTAGAAGCGCATCCATGGAAGGGAAATATCAGAGAACTGAAAAATGTGATTGAAAGAAGCATGATCCTTACCAATTCTCAGCACTTGACAACTGATAGTTTACCATTTGATTTTCAGCAAGCTGTAAGTGATAATAATATACTTTCTAGTTTTGATTTGGCAAGTGCGGAAAAACAACATATTCAGAAAGTGCTCAACCACACAAAAGGTAATAAAACAGAAGCTGCCAGACTCCTGAATATTGCCCTCACCACATTATACCGTAAAATTGATGAATACAAGATATCTTAAAACAATACTTGGCTATATCATGAAATACACTATGGTATTACTTGTTATGCTGGCAAGTTGTACCACGATTAAAAAAAATGCTCTGGAAGATTTACCCGAAGGGAAATACAAGATATCGGGAAAATCGGAACATAGCTTTTTATTTACTCAGCAACCTTTGCAGAAAGACACTATACATACAATGGAATTGTATCAGGAAGACTCTTTGTATTTTATCGTACCGGGTACTATAATAAAAGGAACGATTGAACTCAAACCGGACTATCGTCAACCGCTGATTTTACATCAATCGGGTTTTGATTTTGATGTGTTTACTACCCCCTTCAAATTCAGACCGGCAAATGCTTTACTTCCCCAGCAGCTCAATACCAATTTTAACGGCTCATTTTATTTTGGTTACCGCAGCGACCGGTTCAGCATTAAAAGAACATCATTATCGAATAATATATCAAGAGACTATTTTACAAAAGTCGGCATTGGTGTAGGTGCATTTGTAGGTGTGGGTACCGCTTTTGTTAACCCGATATCAATGCGTAATAATATCGATTACGAATACGATGCCGTAGCTATTGATTATGGTATGGCAGTATTACTTGGTCTGAAAAGTTTCAGCACCGGTGTTTCGGTAGGTTTTGACTTTCTCACAGACAGAAACAGGAAACAATGGGTATACCAGCATAAACCCTGGATCGGTATTTTTATCGGTCTCAATCTAAACTAAACCCTTTCAAAACGATAGCCTTTACCCTTTCAAAATGAAAGGGTTTTTTATTGCCCATTTTTCGTGGAGATCCTGTAACCCATATCAATACTGCATTTCAGCTCAAAAATCTTTTAAGGCATTTGAATTGCATATTTCTGGCATCAACAAAACCCGATGATATGAAACCCAAAAATGGATGGCAATCCTGGCATCTTGTAGCAGGCTTTTATTCCATCATTGTAATAGCAGGAATCATTTACAGAACCTTAAAATAATAAATCATGATGACGGTCATTCTTATCCTCTCAGGTATTGCCTGTTTTTTACTCTTCTTTAGATCCATTAATTATTTCGAAAAATTTTAAACCATGCTGTATTTATTCATCATTGCAATAGCCGTATTCTGTTACATGTGCTATGTATTGGTAAAACCGGAAAAGTTTTGATCCTATTTCACTACACAGTCCGTGTTTCATTTTTTTAAAATTAATTCTTCTATATGTATTCAGAAATATTAGGCATCGTCCTCATGTTTGGCGCCAGTTTACTCATCGCCATACCTTTTGGTAAATACATGGCCAACGTGTTTGCGGGTCATGCTACCCTGCTTGATCGTGTTATGGGACCACTCGAAAAACTATTGTTTCGTATCAGTGGTATCAATATCACGCGAGAAATGAATTGGAAACAACACATGGTAGCGATGTTGTTGATTAATCTGGTCTGGTTTTTACTAGGCATGTTTGTCTTGATGAACCAAGGATGGCTACCATTGAATCCGGATGCTAATCCCGGTATGAGTGCTGATTTGGCTTTCAATACCACTATTTCATTTGTGGTGAACTGTAACCTCCAACACTATTCCGGCGAAACCGGATTGAGTTATTTAGGTCAGCTGTACCTCATGTTTTTGCAGTTTGTAAGTGCTGCTACAGGTATCGCCGCTGCTGTCGTGATCTTTCGCGCCTTTAAGGAAAAAGCAACGCACGAGTTGGGTAACTTCTATGTGTATTTTGTAAAATCAATAACAAGAGTTTTATTACCTCTCTCCATCATTATAGCCGTTTTGTTTTTATTGAATGGCATGCCTATGGGCTTTGAAGGAAAAGACAGTTTTGTAAGTCTGCAAGGCGATTCGGTGCAAGTATCAAGAGGTCCGGTGGCAGCATTTATTCCTATCAAACACTTAGGTACCAATGGAGGTGGATACTTTGGTGCCAATAGCGCACATCCATTAGAAAACCCTTCCTATTTCACGAATATCATTCAGATGATCGCACAGCTGATCATTCCCTTTTCAATGATTTTTGCCTTTGGCTATTTCATCAAAAGAAAGAAGCTGGCATGGATGATTTTTGGTGTGATGACGGTTGGCTTTCTTGCTCTAGCAATACCCAATATCATCCAGGAAATGAATGGTAACCCTGCTATAGCTCAAATGGGCATCAATAATAGTTTGGGTGCTATGGAAGGAAAAGAAGTTCGCTTTGGTGCAGCCGCTTCAGGTTTCTGGAGTATTGTTACCACAGTAATATCAACCGGTTCTGTTAATGCCATGCATGATAGCACGATGCCGCTAAGTGGTATGAATGAAATGCTGGCCATGATGGTGAATAGTTTTTACGGAGGCTGTGGCGTTGGTCTGCTTAACTTTTTCATTTTTATCATTCTCGCTGTATTCATCAGTGGTTTAATGGTAGGTCGTACGCCTGAATTCATGGGTAAAAAGATTGAAGCAAGAGAAATAAAAATTGCAATGATCATCGCCTTGCTACACCCTTTACTGATACTTGCCGGTACTGCTTTATCAAGCTATTTAATCGTAAATAATCCTGAAGCCTATGGCGGCTGGCTGAATAATCCCGGCTATCATGGTTTTAGTGAAATGTTGTATGAGTTTACTTCATCGGCCGCGAATAATGGAAGTGGTTTTGAAGGACTGGGCGATAATAATTTATGGTGGAATATCAGTACCGGTTTTGTATTGATACTGGGTCGTTTCCTACCAATTATTGGTCCGATCGCCATTGCAGGATTGCTCGCATCTAAAAAACATATTCCGGAAGGAGCAGGAACACTGAAAACAGATACACTCACTTTCGGTATCATGATTTTTGCAGTGATCTTGATTGTAACAGCTTTATCCTTCTTCCCATCATTGGCACTCGGTCCGATTGCTGAATTCTTTACCATGATTTAAAACAAATAAGATGAAAAGAAATCATTCCAATACATTATTTCAGAAAGAACTGGTAACAGAGGCACTGAAAGCATCTTTTATAAAACTTTCTCCTTCTACTATGTTTCGTAACCCGGTTATGTTTATGGTGTGGGTTGGTACATGGGTGATGGCAGGCGTTTGTATCTGGGTAGCAACAGGTGAACAAAATCAGGGAAGTCTGTTGTATAATCTCATTGTCACCGCCATACTTTTTCTGACACTTCTCTTTGCCAATTTCGCTGAAGCCATTGCCGAAGCAAGAGGTAAGGCACAGGCCAATAGCTTGCGTAAAACTCGAGAGGAAACACCTGCCAAACTGATACAGGCTGTTGGTGAGATGTTTGTAGGCGAAATAAAAACGATCCCATCATCACAACTGGAAAAAGGAAATCTCTTTGTATGTGAAGCCGGAGATATTATTCCTTCTGATGGTGAAATTGTGGAGGGACTGGCCACTATCGATGAAAGTGCTATTACCGGAGAGAGCGCACCTGTAATTAGGGAAGCCGGCGGTGATAAAAGCAGTGTAACCGGTGGAACAAAAGTATTAAGCGACCGCATCGTAGTAAAAGTTACTACTGAACAAGGCGAGAGCTTTCTGGATAAAATGATTGCACTCGTAGAAGGTGCATCCAGACAAAAAACACCGAATGAAATTGCGCTGACCATTTTGCTGGCAGGTTTTACACTGGTGTTTATCATTGTAACCGTAACATTAAAACCTTTTGCAGATTATGCGCAAACACCAATTACCATTGCTGCATTTATCTCCTTATTTGTTTGTTTGATTCCAACCACGATCGGAGGATTGCTTTCTGCGATTGGTATTGCAGGTATGGATAGAGCGCTTAGGGCGAACGTTATTACCAAGAGTGGTAAAGCAGTGGAAACAGCCGGTGATATTGATGTGTTACTGCTTGATAAAACAGGAACGATCACCATCGGAAATAGAAAAGTCACGCATTTTTATCCGGCAGAAGGAGTTGATGAAAAACGTTTTATCAAAGCGGTGGTCTTAAGTTCTATGGCAGATGATACGCCGGAAGGAAAATCAATCATTGAACTGGCCGGAGTACAACCTGATGCATATACATTAGAACAACCTCGTTTCATCAAATTTACTGCAGAGACGAGAAGTTCAGGAATTGATATGGGCGATACACGCATCCGAAAAGGTGCTTCTGATGCCATTCGAAATCTTTGTGAAAAAAAGGGAAATAGTTTTCCCGACATGATCGATCAACGCGTCAAACAAATTTCATCAAATGGAGGTACACCGCTGGTAGTAGCTGAGAATGAACAAGTCATTGGTGTAATTGAATTACAGGATATCATTAAACCCGGTATACAAGAGCGCTTTGAGCGTTTGCGTAAAATGGGTATCAAAACGGTGATGGTAACCGGTGATAATCCACTTACTGCTAAATATATCGCGGAAAAAGCAGGTGTAGATGATTTTATTGCGGAAGCTAAACCGGAAGATAAAATGAACTACATCCGCAAAGAACAATCGGAAGGAAGATTGGTGGCTATGATGGGTGATGGTACCAACGATGCACCGGCACTAGCACAAGCAGATGTGGGTGTAGCTATGAATAGCGGAACACAAGCAGCCAAAGAAGCAGGTAATATGGTTGATCTCGACAACGATCCTACCAAATTGATTGAGATTGTAGAGATCGGTAAACAGTTGCTCATGACGAGAGGAACACTTACCACCTTTAGTATTGCAAATGATGTAGCCAAATATTTTGCCATTGTTCCTGCCTTGTTTGTGAGCTCCATACCGGCTTTGCAGGCGTTGAATATTATGCAACTGACAAGTCCGGAAACAGCCATTCTTTCAGCTGTTATTTTCAATGCCATCATTATTCCATTACTGATACCTCTGGCATTGAAAGGTGTGGCTTATAAACCCATTGGTGCGAGTGCATTACTCAGACGTAACCTGTTCATCTACGGATTGGGTGGGATCATTGTTCCATTCATAGGCATTAAACTAATTGACATCGTAGTGTCCTTATTCTATTAAACACGCTCTGCGTAACCTCTGCGCCCTTCTTTCTCTGCGGTGAATTATCACCGCAGAGAACATGAGAAAACAGCGTTTACGCGGACTAAAACTTATTTATGAAACAGCATATTTTTCCAGCCATCAAACTAACCATTGTATTACTGCTTGTTTTATGTGGTATCTATCCACTTTTCATATGGGGTGTGGCTAAACTCACACCGCAGAAAGGAAAAGGAGAACTGATAGAAGCCAATGGTAAAAAATATTACAGCAATATTGGTCAAACCTTTACGCAGGATCAGTATTTCTATAGCCGTCCATCAGCAGTGAATTACAATGCTGCCGGTTCTGCAGGAAGCAACAAAGGACCTTCTAATCCCGATTACCTCGCCACAGTGCAGGCTCGGATCGATAGTTTTTTGGTTCATAATCCCGGTATCGATAAAAAAGATATTCCGGTAGATCTGGTAACAGCTAGTGGAAGTGGACTTGATCCGCATATTTCAGTGGCAGCAGCTGAAATTCAGGTGAAGCGCATTTCAGTGATCCGTAAGATTCCCGAAGCCAATTTATACGAACTGGTACGCACGTATACCAGTCAATCTCCATTGGGTCCAAAAACAGTGAACGTTTTACAATTAAATATTGCATTAGATCAATTAAATTAACAACAAGATGAAAAAAAGAATTTTGACGATGATGGGTTTTTGTGCAGTACTATCTGCAACTGCACAGGAAAACAAAGAAACCAGTCCACTCACTTTCAGTGGATACCTTGAAACATATTATACCTATGATTTTGGAAAACCGCTTTCACAAAACAGACCCTCTTTTGTGTATTCTCATAACAGACACAATGAAGTAAATCTTAATTTGGGTATGATCAAAGCTGCGTATCAAAAAAATGGAGTAAGGGCTAACCTAGCAATTGCAGCAGGAACCTATATGAATGCCAACCTTGCAGCAGAACCGGGTGTGTTGAAAAACATTTTTGAAGCTAACGCAGGGGTTAAAATATCGAAGAACGCTAATCTTTGGATCGATGCCGGCATTTTTGCATCGCATATTGGTTTTGAAAGTGCCATCGGGAAAGATTGCTGGGCTTTAACAAGAGGGATACTGGCAGATAATTCTCCTTACTACGAATCAGGTGTAAAACTTACGTATACATCACCCAATGAAAAATGGACCATGAGTGGTTTGTTGCTCAATGGCTGGCAGCGTATACAGCGTGTACCGGGCAATAATACAATTGGTATTGGACATCAGTTAACGTATAAGCCTAATGCAAAAGTGACACTCAACAGCAGTTCTTTTATTGGTAATGATAAACCTGATAGTGTTAAGCAGATGCGCTACTTCCATAATTTCTATGGCATCTTTCAATTATCAGATGCATTTACAATTACCGCCGGTTTTGATATTGGTATGGAACAAAAGCAAAAAGGAAGTGGTAAATATAATACCTGGTACACTCCGATTTTGATGGCAAAAATTAATGCAGACAGTAAAAACAGTTTCACTACCAGATTAGAATATTACAATGATGCCAATGGTGTTATTATTGGTACAGCAACACCGAACGGGTTTAAAACATGGGGCTATTCTATTAACTACGATCATGCGATTAGTAGTAACGCTATGTGGCGCATTGAAGCGCGTGGCTTTTCATCTAAAGACAGGATTTTTGAGAAGAACGGAAATATAAGTAGCGGTAATTTCTTTTTATCAACAGCATTAGCTATTTCATTCTGATGCCAGACAAAGACCAGACAGCACAACAATTCCTGAACCTGATCAAAAAATCAAGGCGGGGTAAGTTTAAGATCTACATCGGCATGAGTGCCGGTGTAGGTAAAACCTATCGCATGTTGCAAGAAGCGCATGCACTGTTAAGAAATGGCATTGATGTTAAGATCGGATATATTGAAACGCATAACAGAAAAGAAACGCATGAATTGTTACATGGTCTTCCTCTGATTCCAAGAAGAAAGCTTTTCTACAAGGGAAAAGAGTTGGAAGAGTTGGATGTACAAGCGGTGATCAATTTACGACCTGAAGTAGTGATCATTGATGAATTGGCACATACCAATATTGAAGGCAGTAAAAATGAAAAACGATGGCAGGATGTTATAGAAATCATTGATGCAGGCATTAACGTCATCAGTGCTGTAAATATTCAGCATATTGAAAGTCTGAATGAAGAAGTAAAACAGATCACCGGTGTAGAGGTAAAAGAAAGAGTGCCCGATAGTGTATTGGCTCAGGCAGATGAAGTGGTAAATATCGACCTTACTGCAGATGAATTGGTGACTCGTTTGAAAGAAGGGAAAATTTATGAACCCACGAAAATTGAAACAGCGTTAAAAAACTTCTTCAAGAGTGAGCATATTCTTCAGCTTCGGGAATTGGCATTGAAAGAAGTGGCATCACAGGTTGAAAGAAAAGTCGAAACAGAAATTACCAAAGTAAATGCCATTAAGCATGAAAAGTTTCTTGCTTGTATCAGCTCTAATGAACAGACAGCCAAAACGGTGATCCGTAAAACAGCGAGGTTGGCCAATTATTATAATAGCAAATGGTATGTGCTGTATGTACAAATACCGGCAGAAGCAACGGATAAAATTCCGCTGGATAAACAGAGGCACCTGATCAATAATTTTAAACTGGCTACAGAACTAGGAGCAGAAATTATTAAAGTTGAAAATACAAATATTGCTAAAGCTATTATGGAGCAGTGTGATGAAAGAAAAATCACTACTATTTGTATTGGTAAGCCTCATTTGAGCTTATTTCGACTCATTCTCGCAACCAATGTTTTTAATGAGTTACTAAAAAAACTATCCAGTAGTGATATTGACCTTGTAATTTTAAGCTGATGAAGATTAAACAGAAATTGCAATTGGGGATGGGTCTGCTCTTTGCTATGATATTATTACTGGCATCATTGAGCATTTACTATATACACCGACTCAGTAGTGATACCAAAAATATACTAGTAGCTAATTACAATACACTTGATTATTCAAGGAAAATGCAAATGGCATTAGATAGTAATATTCTTTTGCCACAAAACAGAAAACTCTTTGCTGATAATCTCATTTTACAACAAAAAAATATTACTGAACCCGGAGAGGCAGAACTTACTGCCAGCCTGGCAACAAATTTTGGTTTGCTGCAACAAAGCCTGAACGATTCACTGTATATAAAAAAGATACGGAGAGATATTTCCAATATCATGTTGCTGAATATGCAGGCGATACAGCGGAAAAATAAAGTAGCAGAAATAACATCTGATAATTCCATCTTTTGGATCAGTATCATTGGTACCATTTGCTTTATCATCGCCTTTACTTTATTATTTAATCTTCCCGGCAACATTGCCAATCCTGTGCGTGAGTTAACAGCGAGTATTAAAGAAATTGAAGAAAGAAATTATACGAGGAGGTTACATTTTAATCAAAAAGATGAGTTTGGTGAACTGGCGGCTTCCTTCAACAGCATGGCAGAGAAACTGGAAGAATACCAGGCTAGTAGTGTACAAAAATTATTGATCGAAAAGAGAAGAATTGAAACGCTGATCAATAATATGAATGATCCTGTTATTGGACTCGATGAAAACAAAAGAGTCTTATTCATGAATCACATGGCGCTTAAAATTTCGGGGTTAAAGGCTGAACAGGTATCAGGAAAGTCCGTTGAAGAACTGGCATTGAAAAATGATCTGATACGTTCATTGGTACAGGATATGTATGATAATTCTTCGAATCAAATCACCACAAAATTGCCGATTAAAATTTATGCGGATAATAAAGAAAGCTATTTTGAAAAGGAAATCATTCCGATCAAAATTATTCCAACAGGTGAGCAAATGGAAAAACTGATCGGTAATGTGATTCTCCTTCAAAATATTACACCATATAAAGAACTGGATTTTGCAAAAACCAATTTTATCGCCACTGTTTCACATGAGCTGAAAACACCGATCTCGTCGATACAGATGAGTTTAGACTTACTAGAAAATAAGCAATTGGGTCAGCTAAATGATGAACAGAAAAATTTGGTTGAAGGTATTAAAGAGGATACTACAAGACTCTTGAAAATAACAGGTGAATTATTGAATATGACACAGGTAGAAACAGGCTCTATTCAAATGGCGGTTCAGCCCTCTTCAGTACATGAAATTGTAGATTATACGATTAGTACCAATAAAGTAGCAGCAGAGGATAAAAAAATTTCACTATTGACTGAAGTTCCCGATAATATTTCACTAGTGCTGGCCGATAAAGACAAAACAGCTTGGGTGCTGAACAACCTTGTATCAAATGCCATTCGTTACAGTTATGAAAATGCTATGGTGTATATTGCTGTAAGACAAGAAAGTGAGCAGATACTTTTTAGCGTAACCGATACTGGGCAAGGTATCGAACCTAAATATCTCAATAGAGTATTTGACCGTTATTTCCGTATTCCGGGTAGTAAAAAAGAAGGTACAGGTCTTGGACTCAGTATTAGTAAAGAGTTTATAGAAGCACAAGGGGGTGAAATAAGTGTAAAGAGTGAATTTGGAGTTGGTTCGACTTTTTCATTTTGCCTTCCGAGGTTCAGTAAATAAGGTAAGCATCATCATTTTGAAAGCCTCGTGATACCATTCATGTTGTTTATTGATGGAAATCGAAATTAATAAGGTTTCTACTTGATCTTATCAAAATGTACCTAAACAACTCAATTCAGCTATTCTATTTATGCACCAAGATTTTTAGTTTAAATTCCATAAATGTCTAATACGGGGGAGGCAAAAGATTTAGAAAACAGTAAGACTTTTCTTTTATTAAAAATTAGAAAGGCATATCTGATATTATATCAGTAATCATTACTTTTTCAGAGGTAATTAAATGGTAATTATTTTTTGAAAAGGTATTTTAAACTGAAGTTTTCAGTACAGTAAATTTTGTAATTACAATGGTTCGAATCCATTCTCTGTGACCGAAGTTTTTCTCGAACCAAATTGAGTAAGAAATACCGATATTCTTATGCAGCCCTTTATTAGTAAGGGTTTCAAAGGAATAGTAACAAATGCACTTTTATTGGTTACAAGATGCTAGGGGAGATGTCCGAGTCAAAAAGGAATTTCCGTGTATTACTTGTGTGGTATGGGTTTCAGCCGACTGCAAATAAAAAAGGAAAGGTTGGTTAACCTTTCCTTAACAGTTGTCAGAACTGACTTGCGTTCGTTTCAGTTTCGAAAGGATTTATCCATAATTGCTGATGTTTCGCTAATTGAAGTATTGTAAATCATTAGTTTATTGAGGCATGCGACTTGGGTTTTTGTCGAATCATAATAAAACTGAAGTTGTTTATACTGTGATTACTAATATGGAATTGCAGGACGTATATTTAGGGTGAAAAAAATTAGGAACCGAGTAGGATGCTACCTAACAAAAGTTGTAGCAGCCGCAACGTTCCCCAGTACCTCGGGAGACGAACGCGGGAAACCGCTTTTTTTAAAATGATGGGTAGAGTGGAGAGAGTACACTCTTCGGAGAAGAAATGGTAAGGATACACAGATAGAAGCGGCGGTGAAGGAGATGTTGCGGGTGATTGGGGAAGGGAATAAATAGGAGAGGTGCTGCGCAAGTTTACAGACTTGTACTCCAAAACTCACCCAACCGCACATCGCAACAGCCTCAAGGTCAAGCCTGAAGAAAGATATCACCAACAATAACGGACAATCAAATTCAAAATTTCTACAAAATTGAGATGCTAACTTTGAGGAATGAAAATACTGATTATAGAAGACGAAAACGAACTTGCCAGTAGTATTTCTGAATATCTTTTGGAGGAAAACTATTTGTGTGAGTTTGCAAGTACTTTTAATCAGGCATTAGGCAAAATTGAATTATTTCAATACGATTGTATCTTGTTAGACATAATGTTGCCTGATGGCAATGGAATGCATATTTTAGAAGAGCTCAAACGACAGGGTAAACAAGAAGGTGTAATCATAATATCCGCAAAAAACGCATTAGACGATAAAATAAAAGGACTACAAATCGGTGCAGACGACTATTTGACAAAGCCTTTTCATCTATCGGAATTAGCTGCAAGGATTTACTCCGTTATCCGTAGAAAACAATTTGGAAACTCAAACACCGTTCGACAAAACGAATTAGAAATAGACTTGCTCGCTAAGACAATCTCGGTTCATAATCAACCTGTGGTTTTAACCAAAAAAGAATTTGACTTATTACTTTACTTTCTCGGAAATAAAAATCGCGTAATTTCAAAAAGCACCTTAGCTGAACATCTTTCAGGAGACATCGCTGATATGTTGGACAATCACGATTTTGTTTATGCTCATATCAAAAACCTGAAAAAGAAATTGAGTGATGCAGGTTGTGAAAATTATTTAAAAACTGTTTACGGGACAGGTTATAAATGGGGAGGATGAATAAATTATTAAACAAGTCACTTCAATCATTTACTATTTATGCACTGATTGTTTTAGCGACAAGTGTTCCGGCATATTACTATTTAGTGGATGGCATTTGGCTGCGAGAACTAGATGAACACAATGCAATTGTAGCCGAACGAATAGAAAATGAACTAAATACATTAAGATTATCTGAAAACGAATTAAACCAAAGCATTGTTCTTTGGAACAAAACTCAACCTGGCACCAATTTACAAACAACTACTTTTAGCAAAAACAGAAAAGACAGTACCTATGCTGTTCTAAGGGAAAATCCATATGTAAGCTACCAAGATATTGACCGTTTTAGGGGACTTTCAAGAGTAATTCAAGTAAATGGGAAAGCCTATTTATTAACCGTTGAAACAAATGTAGAAGAAACTGAAGAAACAGTTGTAGCCATAGCGGTTCTTACGTTTTTCTTTTTTTTGATTTTGGTGGTTGGTTTTCTGATTCTTAACAGACGACTTTCCTTAAAATTGTGGGCTCCTTTTAGAAACACTTTGAAAAAATTGAAAATTTTTAATCTTGAATCACATGTCAGTATACAGCTTGAAAAATCTAATATTCTTGAATTTCAGGAATTAAATGAAGCGTTGAATAAGTTGATGGAACACACTATTTCAGTTTACAATTCTCAAAAAGAATTTACTGAAAATGCTTCACACGAATTACAAACCCCTTTGGCAATTATTAAGAACAAATTAGATATTCTACTGCAAAAAGAAATCTTAACAGACAGGCAGTATCGAATAATTGAAGATATTAATAAGGCATTAACAAGGGTTTCTCGAATCAATAAAAATCTTCTACTCCTTGCGAAAATCGAGAATCATCAATTTGATGATTATGAAAAAATAAACCTAAGCGAATTAACGGGAAACTGTTTAGAGCAGTTGCATGAATATTTAGCGAATAAAAATTTGAACATTCAAACTGTGATAGAAAAAGACGTTTTCATTACAGGGAACAAAATACTAATTGATATTCTCATCAATAATTTAATCCTTAATGCTATAAGGCATAATGCGCAAAACGGTATAATAAAAATTTCCTTGAAAAAAACAGTATTAGAAATTGGTAATTCAGGAATAAATGCTTTGGAAAAGGAAAGCTTATTTAAACGTTTTAAAAAACTATCCGACCAGTCCTCAGGAAGCGGTCTTGGATTGGCTATTGTGGAACAAATCTGCAAAAGGCATCAATGGGCAATAGAATACAACTTTCACCATGAAACGCACACTTTTAAAATCACCTTTTAGAGCAATTCAAAATTTCTTCTAAATCGCTTTGGAGTTTTGCAGTGTAAATACAAATTTATCCGAGTATGCGACGAATCATTTTAGCAACTTTCATTTTGTTTTCTTTTGGAATAGTTAAGGCACAGGAAAAAGACAGTCTTTTATTCATCAAATCAAAGCGAATGTCAGATGATGACCTTTCTAAAAAGCGAGAAGGTAGATTTTTCACTGGAATACCTGATTTTTCATCAGATCCGGTAACTGGTTTTGGGTTTGGAGTAAGAACAAATATTTATTGGAACGGTAACCGAGCAAACCCTTTTTTTGCCTATACGCCATACCTTGCCAAACTCAAAGCAAATGCAGCTTACTATACATCAAATGCTAAAGAACTCATTTTGTCACTTGATGTTCCATATTACAAAGGTACTCGTTGGCGTTTTAAAATAGACTTTAAAGCTCAACAAAACCCTGCAAACCTATATTTTGGTTCTACCGAATCAACACTTGAAGAACTTAGGCTTCCATCAACGCCAAATGGAGGGCAGACCTATTCAACATATTCAGCTTTTGACAAGGCAAGGAAAACATTAAGAGCAGGGGGAATTAATGAAGCAAGTTTTGTTACAGATGCTCTTTCAAACAGATTTAGAGAAACTGAATTTATGCTGAATTTAAAAGCAGACTATGCACTTGGTCAAAAAGGTGTATGGCGAATAATGGGAGGCTATGAAATTCAACATTTAAGTTATAAAACATTTGAAGGTACAGAAGCAGATGCTATTGACCCCACAAGTGGACAAACAATAAAAGCCCCCAATGGGACTTCTTTATTAAGAAGAGATTTTCAGCAAGGCTTGATTTTCGGACTGGAGGGTGGTTGGGTTTCTATCTTACAAACTGCATTAATTTATGACAATAGAGATTTTGAGCCAGACCCAACCAGAGGCTACTACCTTGAAATTGCCAATGAATTTTCAAACCCAATAATTGGATCTCAGTTCAACTTTGATAAGTTATTTATTCAAGGAAGATTTTACAAAAAGCTACCTTTTGGTTCAAGAACAGTTTTTGGTGGACGTATTGGGATAGGGAACATTTTTGGCAAAGACGCTCCATTCTTCGAGTTTCAAGATCAATGGAGTCCAGAGGGCAGTATCAATGCTTTAGGAGGTAAACAGTCTTTACGAGGACACAGAGGCAATCGTTTTTTAGCTCGTTCCTTAGCTTTTGCAAATTTTGAACTTCGTTATAGAGTAGCGGAAACGAAACTAGGAAAACAACGGTTTGGATTTACATTAGCACCATTCTTTGATGCTGGAACAGTTCGGAACAAATGGCAAGATCTCAACTTTAGTAACTTAAAGACTTCGTATGGTTGTGGTTTACGAATTGCATGGAATCAGTCGACAATCGTTTCTTTTGACTATGGTATTTCAAAAGCAGACAAATTATTTTACTTTGGTATAGGACAAGCCTTTTAGGTTGGCAGAGATAAAGACAGCACATAACATTCCTTTTTTCCTTCTTCGCAGGGTGTACTTAATGAAAAGGAGTTCGTCGAAGAGTCTCCGATCTCGCCTCAGGCGAGAGAGGGACTCTTCGTGTTACACGTCTCGGGTATTAGGTCAAAACAATAGAATCATCATGTTGTACTCAATTACTGAGACAAACCATTTGAAAAGTTCCGAAACTTTCCAAAAGTTTACTTTGAGGAATACCCCAAAAGAAAAAGCCCCACATTTCTGTGAGGCTTTCTTCGTTGATCGGATTGGATTTAATTTCAAAATTATTTATAATGATTTAAGAATGCTTTCCGAATTGTATCTATTAGAAATTAATAGTTTAAGTTACTATCGGCAGTAGATTAATATCCAAAAATTTAGAGAGTGTTTTCCTTCTCCTAAGGGTGTTAATAAAAATGTAGGGGCTGGGTAAAATCGTTTCCGCCGACAGTGCTAGCTTAGCGGAGCGTCCCTTCGTTCCTGCTGAGACACATGAGTAGAAGCACTCTGCAGAGAATGAAAATAAAATTCTTAGGGATCTATTGAAGTTTTAATAAATCCTTTAAAGAAATAAAACTTACATCAATAATTTCCAATTGATTATTCAAGACAATCTTTGTGGGGTATGCTTCTACTTGATATGATGGAATTATTGGTGAATTGTTTCCTGCATAAAGGTTTATCCACGGAATCCTGTCTTTTTGCGAAGCGCTACGCCACTTATATTTCATGTCATCAACATTGATGGAAACAAATTCGATGCTTCTTTGCTTTAATGAGTTATAATTATTTCTTTCTTTATTGATAAAAACGCGACAGGGTGCGCAGCCCGACCACCAAAAATAAAGAACGGTGTATTTGTTCTTTTTTGCAATCGTAGACAGTTTTACTTTTTGTTGATCAGTAGCAAGTAATTCAAAATCATGAAAGCTTAGTTTATCTTTCGATACAAAATTTGAAAAATAGGAACTCCAATATGGGTTTTCAGAATGTCTATATAACTTTGGTTCTATGGACTTGAATTGCTCTAGCACAAATTTTTTTTGAATTGGAGTGAGATACGTGTCGTCCTTATCATACAACGCACTTTTACTAAAATTCTCTAACAATTTTAATTGTACATAGGGATATTCTATAGAATCTTTGAGGGAAACAAATAGTTGTTCGAATCGTTGTCTACGCTGCGGTATTACAATTCGATTCATACTATCAAGATATAGAGAATCAGGACGATAAGATAAACCACTAAATACCTCTTTATTGAGTAAAGCTTGATACTTATTAAATTGAATTGCTGGTGCTCCTTCGATTATAGCAAGATCACTAAAACGATACCTTATAGCTTCATTTTTGACTGGAGTTGCTTTAAAGCTGATAGAGTTTTTACCTGATGATAAGATGAATGGAAAAGTCGTGTATGCACCTGTTGGGTTTGTAATATCTTCATCTAATAAAACGCGAGCATAGATAGTAGTATCAACAAGTTTGCCCTTGAATATAAAATGATCATCCTTTACAACCGTAATTTGTCTATTATCTATTGGGTAAGCAGGAATATGAAGGGTTATTTTTTTATTGTTTAATCCAGTTACATGCCCTTCAATGATAAAATCTAATGAATCTGTTTGGTAGGCGTATGTACTAGAAAGAACCAACATGCAAGAAATGCTGATTATCAACTTATACATGAGATTGAAATTTGTTCTTTGAAAATAAAGATTAAAATAAATATGTAAGTGCTGTGTGATAAACTTTTGGAATGCTTGGGAACTTTTCACAAGTTTACTTCGAGACTTGGCAGGAGAACGAAAAAGCCCCACAAATTGTGAGGCTTAAAAGTGAATCGGTTTGGATTTGATTTCAAAATATTTTATAATGATTTAAGAATGATTTCAAACATATATTAATTGAAAATCAATGGGTTATGTGATTAAGGGAAATGGGTTTAATTAAAAACATTTTATATAAGTCTATCATTATAATTGACATTTCATGGCAATGAAAATTAAATAGGTTCCTATGATTTTAGAAAACTCAATATTTACTTTAACGTTAAGCGGCATACCAGTCCGGTAATGCATCAGCTGTCATGTAGTCCATGTTTAGTATGTTGTTTAAACCTTGTTGAAGAATTAATTGATAACCTTTCTCGCTTAGCGGGATATCATATCTGCGAAATATTGTAACCTGTCCGTTTCTGTCATCTGCAAAATGAAATCTGATAATATTCA
The DNA here is from genome assembly GCA_039795345.1 of Bacteroidota bacterium. Classification (GTDB taxonomy): domain Bacteria; phylum Bacteroidota; class Bacteroidia; order Chitinophagales; family Chitinophagaceae; genus Sediminibacterium. The sequence goes on along the minus strand of JBDKEH010000020.1, from coordinate 403 downwards.
TTCCATTAATATTTCTATGAAATATTCTCATGATTCTTCTTGTCTCATCAATATTAAAGTACGTTTCGTTTAGTAAACGGTTAGCTCCTTTTATTTCAAATTCATAAACTACAGTAGTTCCACTTAATACTTGATAGGTTAGAATAAGGAATATTTGATTATTTGGTAGCTGTTCTTCGTGACTGACATATGGTGATATGAAGATTCCTGTAGAATTTACAGTGACTAAGAAAGTTGAGACTTGATTTGCACTTTTGGACTTCATAAAAGTAATTTGGATTATTTATTATTATAATGACATTAGAAATACAAGTCATGAACTACTATAACAACTATAACATCTGGGTTTTGCCATTGAAGTTTTTTCAAACTGTCCGCATTTATGGCATACCGTTTCTATATA
>JBDKEH010000173.1:0-27910 GCA_039795345.1 Bacteroidota bacterium | reverse complement strand
AAAGCTGCTCCTAAGAAAGCTGCTAAAAAAGCTGCTAAGAAAGCCGCTAAAAAGAAGTAATCTTAGTTTAGCTTATGCTAAAATAGATTTAAAAGTCCCGCAAATTGCGGGACTTTTTTTGTGCTAACTTCACTCCCTTCTTATATATTTTCATTATGACCAACGAAGTTATTGCCGCTAATTTTTCACTTCTATCAAAGCTCATGGACATCCATGGGGATAATGCTTTTAAAGCGAAATCCTACGCCAGTGCGGCTTTTAGCATAGACAAATTACCCGTAGAATTATCGACACTTTCACATGATAAAATTTTTACTCAAAAAGGAATTGGAGAAAGTACCGGTAAAAAAATTATCGAACAATTAGAAACAGGACGACTGTCTGTACTGGATGAATATCTTTCTAAAACACCGGAAGGCATTATTGAAATGCTAGGCATCAAAGGTATCGGTCCGAAAAAAATTGCTACTATTTGGAAGGAGCTCGAGATAGAAACTTTGGGTGAGTTATTGTATGCCTGCAATGAAAATCGTTTGACACTTTACAAAGGCTTCGGAGAAAAAACACAAACCAATATTAGAGAGGCCATTGAATTTTATTTCAATTCTCTGGGAAGTTATCTGTACCAGCAGATGGAAGAATTTGAACCAAAAGCCTCCGAAAAGCTGTTTAAAAGCTTTCCGGGTGAGCAATTTTTATCCACAGGAGCCTACCGAAAACAACACGAAATTGTGGATATCCTAGAATGGGTCACCACTGCTTCTATGGAACAATTGAAGGCTTTTTTTATCCAACATCAATTCTCTATTGTTACAGAAACATCTTCTTATTTATCTGTAAAAGCAATAGAGAATATAACACTCGGTTTTTATTGTACTTCTTCAAATACACTCTTTCAAAAACAATTTGAAACCAGCTGTAGTGATCATTTCTTATCTGCTTGGAAACAAACCTATTTATTGGATACAAATCAAACTTACGCTTCAGAACAAGATATTTTTGAGAAAGCCGGTATCAACTACATTCCACCCTATTTGCGTGAAGAGGCATCTGTAATTGAAAAAGCAAAAAATAATACCCTACCAAAAGCTATTCAACCGGAAGATATCAAGGGTATCATTCATAGTCATAGTAAATGGAGTGATGGTAGTCATAGTCTTGAAGAAATGGCCAAAGCCGCTAAAGAACAAGGACTGGAATATCTGGTCATTAGCGACCATTCCAGATCTGCTTTTTATGCAAGCGGATTGGATATTGACAGAGTAATGGCACAACATCAACAAATAGATGAACTGAATCAACAGCTTGCCCCGTTCCGCATTTATAAAAGCATAGAAAGCGATATCCTCAATGATGGAAGCCTAGACTATCCCGATGAAATCCTTGCAACATTTGACGTAATTATTGCCTCTATCCATTCTAACCTGAAAATGCCACAGGAAAAAGCAATGATGCGTTTGATCAATGCCATTGAAAATCCCTACACCAGTATTCTCGGTCATATGACGGGTAGACTTCTATTAAGTAGAAATGGTTATCCTGTTGACCATGAAAAGATCATTGATGCCTGTGCTGCCAATGACGTAGTGATTGAACTGAATGCACACCCACGCAGATTGGATATCGACTGGCGATGGATCGGAAAAGCTTTAGATAAAGGAGTATTGATATCGATTAATCCGGATGCACATGCGATCGATGGCTTTAAGGATTGTAAATATGGTGTACTCACCGCTCAAAAAGCCGGATTAACAAGAGAACGAAATCTCAGCAGTTTCTCACGAGAAGACTTTGAAGCTTTTCTGGTTCAACAACATTCAAAAAGACCATAGACATTGTATAATGCCTGATCTATACTAGGTGTAAAGGCAACTCAATAAAGAAAGTAGTACCATTACCCTCTTCTGTTTCAAACCAGATACGACCATTGGCATTTTCTACGATGCCTTTGCACATAGCAAGTCCTAAGCCAGTACCCGAAGACTTTGTGGTGAAGTTGGGCGTGAATATTTTAGATTGCATGGAGAGAGGAATACCCCCTGCATCATCTTTTACAGATAACAATACCATTCCGTTCTTTAATTCAAGCAATATGGATACTTCTACGGTTTCATCTACCGATCTTGCTTCTGATGCATTCTGGAGAAGATTGGTCAATAAACGACTCATTTGTACACGATCGGCTAAAACTGTGATCGGCTGCTCCATAGAGTTCCAATGAATGATCAATCCGGGATGTGTGCGATACAATCTTACAACTGACTCTATCACTTCCTGTACATCCAGTGGTTCTATTTGAGCATTCCCAATATTGGCAAACTGTGAAAAATCTCCTGCAATTCTAGATAACTGATCAATCTGCTCAATCAATGTTACAGCCATATTGGATGTAAGTTGTTTCACATCCGGTGCCCCATCAAGAATGGATTTTTGCAGGTATTGAATACTCAGTTTCATTGGAGTGAGTGGGTTCTTGATCTCGTGGGCTACTTGTCTTGCCATTTCTCTCCATGCACCTTCCCTTTCACTCCTTGCCAATGCTTGCGCACTTTGTTCCAGTTTCTTCACCATTTTATTGTATTCAGCTACCAATAATCCGATCTCATCATTTCTTGTCCAAGTAATTTCCTGATTGTCTTTACCAATATTCATCTGCCTCATTTTCTCTCCAATAAGGCTAAAAGATGCGGTAATCCTGCTAGTCAAGAAGAATGCAATGGCTCCTGCTACCAAGAAAATAAATGCGTTCAAATTGATCAAAGTAGCCAGAAATCCTGATATTTCTTGATTTAACTCATTCTGAGAATTGAGGTAAGGAATATTGAGATAAGCATAATTCTGTCCTGCATCATCTACAAGCGGAACATAAATACTCAGGTATTCAAAGTCTCCTACGCTCTCTGATTGGATATATCGGATATTATTATCAAAGTGAAGTTGTTGATAGGCCCTTGGCTCCATCTGAGTACTCAACAAATGCTTATTATAAATATAAGGCTGTGTTGAAACCAGCAGATTACCATTAACATCATAAAAATTAACATCCACATTGTGCAGATCTGATACTTCGGCGATGTCTCTTTCCAGTGTTTTTGTCAGTATGTTATTCTTAACAGACAAAACATCATCGAAGCTGAATTGGGAATTGAGTTTACTATTGATCTCATTACCCATAACCTGTATTGCCTTTGATAACCTCTCTTCATTACTTCTATTAAATCGGATAATAAAAAAAGAAATGGTGGCAATACCGATCACGACAAATGAAAAAACACTGAGAAATATAATGGTTGATTGTATCTGGGTTCTGATATTGAATCGAAATAGCTTTTTTATTTCACGCCATTTGAATCGGGCGATCAGCAGTTGCCCACCCGTATGAAATACAAAAACAATGAATAAAAACGAACAAAATAAATAAGCAAATAAGGTTAAGGATTCTACCAACCATGTGTTTCTTTTAACCAATAGTACTTGTTTGTCATCTCCACTGTTATACCATAATTCACTGTAATCTCCTACTACCTTATACGTATATTCAAATTCAGGAACATCTTTTTTATTCAGTCTTGATGGAAAACTATAGGTATTAAAATAATTGATCAATACCCCTTTGTTATAGATAGCATAAGCATAATTCGTATTCAAATCAGAAGATAGATCCTGCGCCTGATTGAATAGCTCGGGATACAGGGCTTCACTTTTATATCGTTTGGACTTAGCGATGACAAAAATATACCCTAATGTATTTTTTTGATCCAATACTTCTTTCTGGTACAGATAACTGAACCCTTCACCCGTATTATCATAACTATATAAGCCAGGTATAACGGTGGGTCTGGCCTGATTTAACACGATGGTCTTAATAGCCGCATAATCAGTAGAATCTTCATTGTATAGCGGATGATACAAACTGTCAAATGTATAGATACGGGTATCATACTTATTTAGATAGCCTGAGAAATTCTGATTGATGAGACTATCTTTAATAAACTTATTGGTGTATTCACTTTGAAAACGATAAAAGTTCCGCCTCAAAAATTCATCATCAAAATTAGTGGCAGCGATATTTAGTAAATTCTCACCTGAAGGATCTACTTGCAATGCTAATTTTTGAGCAATCCGTTTACGTTGTTCAAACTCGGTGACCCTGTTTTCATACATTACTACCGCTGCTATTGAAAACGTAAAGAACATCACCCAAAAAATAAAAAATGGTGACCTAAGCAACGGAAGATGAAGATCTGATTTTCGTACATGCAGAATAACTAGGTATAAGATCAACCATAAGAGTATCGATAATCCGGAGGGTATTTCTTTGCTTGAATAAAACAAAATCAAACAAAGAAAACCGCTTATAGCTACTGTGATGGACTGTTCAAAAAGGGAGAATTTACGTTCAGTAATAGGTCTGAGAACGATTTGTGAAAATTCAAAGAAGCTAAGCACTAAAAAGCATAGAATCACAAATGATATGACACTGTAAAAATCGAGGCTAAAAAAATTCGTTACATCTGTAGATATTTTAGAGTCCTGAACCAGACTTTTAACCACTTCTGCAATAAGGTAACACATAAAGGTGAGCAGAAAAATACCTCCATAATTTCTAACTTGAACCGGCAAGGGTTTAATGAACCATGTTTTACCGTCTGTGTGATTCTTATATAGACCGATCAACCAAAAAAGCAAGATCGCATTAACTAAAAGATCCCCTAAAGATGGATGCAGCATATTGGATGCATAAATCGACGGATCGTACAAAGGAAGCTTAGAATAATCAAAGGGGAAACTAAACTGATAAGCAATCAAACGAATAAAAACAACCAGCGCAACCAATAAAGCATATCCTATCCGAAAGCCATTCCTTTGCATCACTTCAATACAAATAGAATGCAAGAAGATCAGCAGAAAAACAATAGCAAATACCCGCAACAAAATGGTAACACCATCGTAGGATAAAAACGATTTCCCCTGCTTCAATCGAATACCAAACAGCTCTTTTCCTTCACCATTATAAATGGGAAGTACTTCTTCTCCGGGAACAGTCATTAGCTCATACTGTTGATCAAGCCCTTTGTAATCGGCAAAATCACTATGTAGGTATTTGTTTTCAATAAAGTAAGACCATCTGATGGGTATCATCCCTAAAACCAAAAGTTGTCTGTCACTCAAATTGATCTTGGTCTTGATGATCTCAAATTCACCATTCCTTTTTACAGAAAACCAGCTGCTGTCATTTCGATATAGATCATCCGGAACAGTGTAATACTGATTGGTATTCCAGTAAAGCAGATCAGGGTCTGTTCGTTGATTCAATTCATAGATAAACAGACCATAATCTTCTTTGACCATCTTTTCTTTTTGAGCGTTGTTTTGCGGTCCGATCAACGCTTTGATCTGTTGTGTATCCTTTAGAAGACGTGCTAATTTATCTTCAAGACGAATGATCCGTTGAGAGAGTTTAGACTGAACTTTTTGAGGCGAAGCATTATAACTCCAGTAATTGATGAATATGAACGAAAAGGTATACAGCCATGCAGCTGTAATGATCAAGTAACCATGTTTATAGATTGCTTTTTTAAGTGTACTGATCAAGGTGCTACTTTTTTCTTTTTGATCTCGTTCCATAATTCATCCATCGCTTCAAGCGACATATTTGCGAGCTGAAGGCCTTTCTCTGCCGCCAACTTCTCCATCTCTTGAAAGCGATACATAAACTTTTTATTCGTGCGCTCCAGAGCGGCCTCAGCATCTATCTGCAAAAACCGTGCATAATTCACTAAGCTGAAAAGCAAATCCCCAAATTCCTCTTCAATATCTTCTTTTTTATCAGAGCGAACGGCCTCCACCAGTTCTCCCGTTTCTTCCTCTACTTTTTTCCAAACATCTTCCCGATTATCCCATTCAAAACCCACTTGTTTTGCTTTCTCTTGAATTCTTGCAGCCTTTACAACGGCTGGTAACGATTGAGGAACGCCACTCAGAACAGACTTCTTCCCCTCTTTCATTTTGATCTGTTCCCAATTTCTTTTGACATCTTCATCATTATCCACCTTAACATCCCCATAAATATGTGGATGTCGGTTGATCAACTTCGCTGCAATACCATCAATGACTTCTTTTAAGACAAATTGATTTTGTTCCGTTCCGATCTTACTATAAAAAAGGATATGTAAAAGCATATCACCTAATTCTTCCTTGATTCCTTTCCAATCATTGGCATCTATTGCATCTGCTAATTCATACGTCTCCTCGATGGTCATTGACCGAAGGGTATGAATGGTTTGTTTACGATCCCATGGACATTGTTCCCGCAATTCATCCATGATGGTCACTAATTTCAAAAAACTATCACTCAATTCTTTCATACTTGTTGCATTCACATTTTAAAGGATAAAGGCTGAGAATAAGAAAAAGATACCGAATAATAACACCATTACAAGCAGAGACAACAATAATAAGAAGATGTACTTGAGTATGGTGATCGCTCTTCGCTGTCCATAGAAATTTCGCATGGATTTATACAAATAGAAAAAGCCTGATAATGTAAAGACACTCCCGATCCAATCATGTTCAGAATGTGTGATGGCCGTAAGTATACTATTCAACCAAAGCCCTATTAAAATAATAATGAACAGTGCACAATAAAGATGGATGGAATAGATGATATGATTGACGTAATAGAACTGCTTATGTTTGGCATATAGCATCAATAAAAGAAGACCGAACAAAGGCAGAGAAATGAATAGCATTTGAGGAAAGAGATGAATGAATTTATTGGTCACTGCTTTTAAGATCGTAGAACCATCTCCTTTATATTTTTCATTCAGGTGAATATCCTGTCTTTTAATAGCTCTTCTTAAGAACCCATCCCGCTCAGGTTCGGGCAAAGAGGCTTGAACAGAGTCGTACTCTTTTACTGTTTTCAACTCTTTGTATGACCGATCATTATCTAATGACACCAATGTGAATCCTCCCCCATTTGATAAAGACTTTACACTATCCACCAAAGAGCTATCGCGTTGTACCATAGCAATATCAGCCTTCACGAGCTTAAGCCTTTCCTTTAAAATATTGGCGGAAATGGAATTGGTATCTTTGGCAAGTTTTTTTTCTAACCGCGCTTTTTCGACATGTAGGTCATCTATTACCTCAATAGGCGAATCTCTTTTCTCTTTAATCTCAATAGCTTCCTCTTTTTGGTAAAAACTAAAGAAGATCAAAAAGAAAAATGCCGATGTAAACACATACATCCTGATTGGATGTAGATAATCAGCTCTTCTGCCTCTTAAATATTCATGAGAAAGAAACCCGGGTCTAAAAAGCAGGTATTTGAGTGTACTAAAGAATTTACCATCGAAATGGATGATATCATACACAAAATGGGTTACCAAATGCCAAAAACTGTCTTTGGGCTCAATATTTTCTTGCCCGCAATAGTGACAAAAACGGCCATGCAGAGCAGCCCCACAATTCAGACAGATCTTTTCTTTTCTTTCAGGTAAATGCGACACTTGTTAACATTTGACTAAAAATACAGAACTAATCCATTGCAGCAAGTGACGAATGGAGGATGTTGCCTGAATGTTGAAAAATGAACAGTAGGATTTAAGTAATTTTGCCGTCATGATAAAAGTACTTCAGGTAATCATCTGCCTACTACTGGCTTTTAGCACCCATGCGCAGTATTATTTTAATGATATTATCTCGATCAAACAGGGGAATGATCAATACAAGTTACTGAGAGCCCAGAGAGTTGCTACCATCAAAGCTATTTCTTATGAACCCGACAATAGTCTTACAGAAGGTTTTTCTGTAACCCAGGAGATCAGTCGCGATGGTAAAAAAGTAACCATAACAACTACCAATAACAATCAAACAGGGACCACTGTTAACAGCTATGATTTGGGTATTTTAAAACGAACACAGTCGAACAATAAAAACATCAGTAATAAAACTGACTATAACTATGATGCACAAGGGCGTATCAGCAAGGTTCTTTTATCAACCATCGATACGTTCATGAATAGCACCATTGCTGAAGTTCATGACTGGTCTTATGATGAATATGGCGCTCCTTCATCCATGTTAAGAATTAAAAATGGCATTGATACAACCATTGTACAGTTTATAAAAGATGATCAGCAAAATATTGGCGAAGAAATATGGAGAAAAAATGGACGAGTAGTTGAACGATATTATTACTACTACAACAATAACCAACAGCTCACAGATATTGTACGATACAATAGCAAAGCGAAAAAGTTACTTCCGGATTATATCTATGAGTACAATGCCTCAAATCAATTGATCCAAATGACTCAATTTTCATTAGGCAGTAGTAATTATTTTATCTGGAAATATAAATACAACGATAAAGGGCTTAAAATTGAAGAGATCTGTAGTGATAAAAGTAAATTGCAAATTGGAAGAATCGAATACCAGTATATCAGTTTGTAACTGCACAAAGACTAATCGAGGTATTTTTTCTTTTTTTCTTCTTTAAATTCCATTTGTTCGATCAAGGATTCCTGACTTGGATTATTTGTGACGGATACAGCTATTTGGAACAATAAGAAGCATAGAATAACTGACATCACCAATTCTCCCCAGGTGATCCAATAACCCCAAAATGTATATATAGCCCCCTTCTCAGGCGTTCCTGTTTCATAGATCACAGTTCGGCTTTGTCCTTCCGCAATATTTCTGAAAACATAGTGAGGTTCAACAGAAAATTCTTTGGTTCCGGTATTAAAAACTGCTTTCAATACTTGTTTACCGCTGGAGCTATCTAATTGTTTAACGATCAAGGCAGGCACTTTCACTCCATCAAAATAATCCGGCTGCCGGGTGAATAGAAGATAACAGCCGAAGCAAATAAGGTAAAGAATGAAGACACCTTTGTACATAGTAAGTGAATGGTGAAAAGTGAAAGGTGAAAAGTGAAATGGTTTCGACAAGGACCTTTCACTTTTCACCTTTCACTTTTCACAAATATTAATTAGATAAACTTCTAAAATCCACCGGCACCAGCTTACTTACACCGGGTTCTTGCATCGTTACACCATAGATCACATCTACGGCACCCATTGTTTGTTTATTGTGGGTTACGATGATGAACTGAGAATTATCACTGAACTTCTTGATCATTTGCGTGAACTTACCCACGTTCGCATCATCTAATGGCGCATCTACCTCATCCAGGATACAGAATGGAGCAGGCTTGATCAAGTAGATAGAGAACAATAAGGCCGTAGCAGTCAATGTTTTCTCTCCTCCACTCAATTGTGTAATAGAAGATGGACGTTTGCCCTTAGGTTTAGCGATGATCTCAATACCTGTTTCAGCAAGATTGGTTGGATCAACGAGGACCATATCGGCAGTATCTTCTTCGGTAAACAAGGCCTTGAACACTTTTTGGAAGTTTTCACGAACCTGATTGAAGGTATCTAGGAATTGCTGATTGGCAGTAGCTTCTACTTCTTGAATGGTTTGTAAAAGACTTTCTTTAGCGGAAACCAAGTCATTCTTTTGTTCAAGGATGAACTCATAACGTTTCTTCATTTCCATGAATGCCTCAATAGCAGTTGGATTCACTTCACCCATGTTCTCCAAACGCTTTTTCATTCTATCACTGGTAGCTTGCAACTCTTCCAGTGTAGTATCGGTGGTTCTTGCTTGGTCTAGGATCTCATCCAATTCCACTTTGAACTCCACGCTTAATCTTTCCTTCATTCCGGCAAGCTGTAGTTTCAATTCATTCAGCTTATCCTTGATCTCTGTCACCAAATGATCAATCATTTCCTTGCTCTTCACTTTCAAACGAAGCTCACTCTCCTTCTCTTGCAATGCATTTCTAAGATTATAATAAGCCTGATCAGCTTCATTCAGTTTCTTCTCCTCTTCTTCTTTCTTACGCATCAATTCTAATAACAATTCCTCTGAACCGATCAATGCTTTTTCACCTTCTTCAATATTACCGGTTGCTTCAGATAATTGCGAGGTATTACTTTCGATCTGTTGGTGCAATTCACTCAACTGATTTTCTTTGAATACCAACTCCTGCTTCAAAGTGGTGATCTTACTTTGCTGACGTGTCAGTTGTAGATTGATTTCATTGTATTGAACAGATGCAAAATTGTATTCTTGTTCTGCCAATTGATAATCCTGCTCTACCATTCTCATTTGCTCGCCTGTCTGCAATAATTGATCATTCAGGGCATGAAGTTCTTCGCGGGTTGCTGCAATAGCATCTTGTTCATCCTGCAAACGGCCATCCAAATCAGCCAAACGCTGAACAGCATTTTGTTGAGCAGCCTGCAAATTTTCGATTCTGTTTTTAGTAGCAAACACCTGATTGGTCAACTGATTGATCTCATTCTCTGTTTGCTTGATCGCATTTTCCTTCAATTGCTCATTGAAAGCGATCACTTCATTATGCTTAGCCTGAATATCAGCTTTCAATAAACTCACCACTGATTCCTGGTCCTGAATTTCTTCTGCCAGTTTTTCCAAGTTCTTTGCACGACCAATTTTCTTTCCTTCAAATAATCCGACACTTCCTCCGGTAAGAGTGTATTTTCCTTTTACGTATTTACCGGTTTTCTCCAATACCACCGCACCGTTACTATTAGTGATCGCTTCATCATTTTCGGCGATGTAAACATTCCCCAACAGGTATTCTGCCAATTTACGGTATTGATCATCTACCTCAATTACATCCATGGCGCGGATAGTATGAGCCGGCTGATGTGTCTCGAGACGCAGATCATTGAACTTATCCAACATGAAGAAATTGGCTTTCCCTTTGTTATTATTGTCTAACAAATGAATCGCTTGCAATCCCTCCTCCAAGTTATTCACCACATAGTAGTTCAGATAGGGTTCCAATACATTTTCAACTGCAGTTCTGTATTCCTCTTTTACATAAATGATGTCAGAAAGAATTGGTGCAGAATGATTCCAGTTTGGATTTTTATGTAAGAATTTGATGCTCTCAGGATAACCTTCCATAGAGTCGATCAAACTCTTCAAGAGATTGTATTCATTGCGTTTAGAATCGAGCTTACGGTTTTCTTCTGCCAACTCATTGCGCAATACTTCCAACTGAGCTTGTGTTTCAAAGATATTCTCACGGGTACGCTCATGTTGTTCCTGTAACTGTTGCAGATCTATTCTACGTGCTTCGAGACTCTCTTCCTTTTCGACCAGCTCTTTTTGCAACTGCTCTAATTGCGCTTCGCGACTTTGTTTCTCTTCCGATAACTGCGCCTGTGCTCTTTGCAAGTTTTGAATTGAAGTATCTGCTACCGCTACTTTTTTCTCAGCATCAAATTGGTTGCGCTGAATTTGCTGGTACTGATTACGCAGTGCATCTACTCCACTTCTACGTTCATCAAATAAGCGACGTTTGTCTTCAATATCCAGTTTGGCGGTTTCAACGCGGTCTTGCAGTTCACTCAGCTTCGCTTCTTCCTCACCTACCTGCATTTGTGTATACTCAATAGAGTCACCAATGGTCTTTAATTGTCCGGATGCTTTTTCCAGAAAATCTTTTAGGCTGGTCTCTTTTTCTTTGAGGTAATGTAATTTCTGAGTAGCCAAGTTTCTTTCGTTTTCTTTGCTACGCAGATTTTGCAAGAGGTCATTGAACTCATGCTGCATGCTCTGTAAGGCTCTTTCCTTTTCAATAAAGCCTACTTTCTCTTGCTCAATGGCCGCTTCTTCAACAGCAATCTCCGCATCGAGTTGAACTTTTTTATTGATCTCCAGCTCTTGTTGTTCATTCAATTCTTTGTAAGTGATATTAAACCCTTCCAAAGCAGCTTTCGCTAATTCTACAGATACTTCTTTGTACTCTTTTTTGATCTCGTAGTACTTCTCTGCTTTTTTTGCTTGGTTTTCGAGGGTCTTTAACTGGTTATTGATCTCGAACAGTAAATCTTCAATACGAGCCAGATCTTGCTCGGTAGCATCCAGTTTATTTTTGGCTTCTTTTTTACGTGTTTTATAGATAGTGATACCGGCAGCCTGTTCCAACATTCTTCTACGGCTATTCTCTTTGTCTTTGATGATGTCATCCACCATTCCTAATTCAATAATGGCATAACTGTCTGTACTCACACCTGTATCCAGAAATAAGTTATGGATATCCTTCAATCTGCAGGTCACATCATTAAGGCGATATTCACTTTCACCATTTTTATAAAAGCGACGTGTTACGGTAACCGTACTAAATTCTGTGGGCAGTAAATTTTTTGTGTTTTCGAAAGTGAGACTTACCTCAGCAAGACCACTTGGACTTCTGGTCTTACTTCCATTGAAAACCAATGCTTCCAGGTTTTCACTTCTTAATGCCGATATCTTTTGTTCACCTATTACCCAACGAATACTATCGATGATATTACTTTTGCCGCAACCGTTGGGTCCGATGATACCGGTAATACCTTCATCGAAACTAACCACAGTTTTGTCAGCAAAACTTTTGAACCCTTTGATTTCTAATGATTTTAATCTCACGTTTCCTCAGTTTAAGTACCTGCGAACATACAGGAAAAGGGGAAGATTTTATGGAAAGATTATACCCCTGTGTATAAGACGTGGAGAAAAAGAATGATAAAAAATATCCATCTTTAAACAATCATTCTAAATAAATGATAATCAATTATTTAATAGATGTTAAATGGATTAAAAAATCATCCAATCATCCTGCTTTATCTTCCACGCTCCAAGACTATATTTGTCTGATAAGTCTCTCTATTGAAAAGGATCATTTTTACTGTCACCAACGATCTGAATTATGATCAGCGAATGCAACGAATTGCCGGCAGCTTATCTGCCCGCGGATACCACGTATTATTGGTCGGCAGAAAAAGAGCTTCATCGACAATTTTAAGTACCCGTACCTTTCAACAGAAAAGGTTATTCTGCTTGTTTGAAAAGGGCTTTCTGTTTTATGCAGAATACAACCTTCGATTATTTCTTTTTTTATTGTTCACTAGAGCAGATATCGTTTGCGCCATCGACTTAGACACCATTCTCCCATGTTACTTTTCTTCTATAGTAAAAAGGCAAAAAAGGGTCTATGATGCACATGAGCTTTTTACAGAACAAGCAGAAATCATTCATCGACCCGGAGTACAAAAAATCTGGTCATGGATCGAAAATTTTGCAGTGCCTAGGTTTCCATTGGGGTATACAGTCAATCAATTCATTGCTGATCATTTTAAAGCAAAGTATGGAGTATCCTATGCCATTATCAGGAATATGCCCGTCTCTTACCCACTCGAAGAATATTCCAATGAAGGATACATACTTTATCAGGGCGCCGTCAATGAAGGTCGATGTTTTGAATCTTTAATACCTGCCATGCAATCTGTCAACGTCCCTCTTTGGATCTGTGGCACCGGAAGTTTTATCGAACAAAGCAAAGAACTGATACAACAATACGGACTCGAAAACAAGGTATTCTTAAAGGGCATGATCGCTCCTGAGAAATTGAAACCCATTACACAAAAAGCTGCGATCGGGCTCACCCTTTTTAGTCTCCATGGATTGAACCAATACCAATCGCTTGGTAATCGATTCTTTGACTATATGATGGCGGGCATTCCCCAGCTTTGTGTCAACTATCCCGAATATCAAAAGATCAATGCTAAACATGGTTTTGCCCATATGATTGATGAACCGGACAGCAATTCTATTGCAAGAGAATTGAACAAAATGCTGACTGACCGTGTTTTATACCAAGAATTACAACAAAATGCATTAAAAGCACGTTCTGTGCTGAACTGGGAACATGAGGAGTTGAAGCTAGCGGAGTTTTATAATCAATTGTAAATGGACAAGCATCTGCACATTATTTCTTTCACGGTGCCTTACCCTGTCAATCAGGGTGGAGTGTATGATGTATTTTATAAACTTCAGGCATTGCAACAACAAGGTGTACGTATCCATCTGCATTGTTTTGATTATGGCAGGGGTGAGCAACCTGAACTGAACCAATTCTGTGAATCGGTTCATTACTATCAGAGACATACAGGCCACAAGGGTATTTCTACAGCACTACCTTACATTGTTGCTTCCAGAAAAAATGAAGACCTCGTACAAAGATTACTCGCGGATGACTATCCCATTTTTATGGAGGGCGTTCATTGTACCTATCCTATTGTGGATGAGCGTTTCAATCAACGCAAACTTTTTGTTCGCTTACACAATGTTGAATACCTGTATTACAACGATCTATATAAAAACGCATCCACCGCTTTTCGCAAATTGTATTTCAAGAGAGAGAGCATCATGCTCAAAAGTTATGAGCGAAAGATCGCAAAGAAAGCAACGTTTTGGGGTATGACCGAAGCAGATGATGATGTGTATCGCAAAGAGTTCGGTTGTAAAAATATTGAACAACTCCCATTGTATGTACCTCCGCATTGGCAGGTAAAAGAAAAAGTGGGCAATGGCGGCTTCTGCTTGTATCATGGCGACTTAAGTGTTGATGCCAATGAAAAAGCTGCTACATGGCTATTGGAAAAAGTGTTCAATAAAGTAGAGATCCCATTTGTGATCGCCGGACAAAACCCCTCTAAAAAACTGGAAGAACTTGCTCACAGCATGGGGCATACTTGTTTGGTGGCCAATCCATCAGACAGAGAGATGCAGGATATGATTGCCAAGGCGCAGATCAATATTTTACCGTCCTATACACATACAGGCATCAAGATCAAATTGGTGAATGCTATATTTAATGGAAGACATTGTCTGGTGAATCAAGCTACTATCAAAAATTCCGGTCTTGAGTCTACCTGCCATGTTGCAGAAACACCCGAAGAATTTGGCAATAAGATCGAAGAATTATTCTTTACACCTTTCACATCAGCAGAAACCGTTCATAGAAGAACATTAACAGATGCACTTTTCAACAACGAAAGGAACGCTAAAATGCAGATTGGATGGATCTGGGGAGAAGCGGGACAATCATGAATATCCAATAACGAATATCCAATTTCGAAAGAGCCATTTCACTAGAAAAACAAAAACCTAGTACCTAGCACCCAGCACCCGATTACCTGATCACCCGACCCCTAACTCTCCACCGCCGCACTATCCAACACCCTTCCTTTTTCTGTTTTCAAAATACGAGATGGATATCGATTGATGACGATAAAATCGTGGGTAGCCATGATCACAGCTGTACCGTAATCACGGGCAATTTGTATCAATAATTGCATGATCTCATCACTGGTTTCAGGATCAAGGTTTCCCGTAGGTTCATCAGCCAATATAAGCTTGGGAGAGTTGAGCAATGCACGAGCAATGTCTACACGCTGTTGCTCACCACCACTCATTTCAAAAGGCATTTTGAACCCTTTGCTTTTCAGCCCTACTTTATCCAAAACATCATTGATCTTTTCTTCAATGAGTCTTTCATCTTGCCAGCCCGTTGCTTTCAAAACAAAGCGAAGATTCTCATGTACATTACGATCTGTCAGCAATTGGAAATCCTGAAACACCACACCAAGATTACGGCGCAGGAATGGGACTTTTTTCCAATCCATGTCACGTAGGTTAAATCCAACCACAGAAGCACTCCCTTCCGTCAGCGGTAATTCACCATACAGTGTTTTGAGCAAACTACTCTTACCGGTACCGGTCTTTCCCACCAAGTATACGAACTCCCCTTTGTTAACGGAAAAATTAACGTCTTCTAAGATCAGACTATTTCCCTGATAGATCTTGGCGTTGCGTATAGAGACTACTGTTTCTGACATGTTACTAAGTTACTTTTCCTTGTAATGATAATGAATGCTCTTCAAAAATAAGGATCATGTGATTGCCAACCTGTTAATATTGGTAAACAATTTCACCTTCGATGGTATGCAAATGAAGCGATGAAGTTGCTGCAGCTTCTACCCTTCCTACGATTTTGGCTTCTATACCTAGTGCAGCTGCAATATCGATCATCGATTGAGCCGCTTCTTTGGATGTAAATACTTCCAATCGATGTCCCATATTGAATACCTGGTACATTTCACGCATATCCGCGCCGGAGTTTTCTCTGATCAGATGGAAGATCGGCGGAATCTCAAACAATTGATCTTTTACGATTTTGAAGGTACCGGGCAAATACTTCATACACTTGGTTTGTCCACCACCGCTACAATGAATCATTCCATGTATAACATCAAAATGACGGTCTAATAATTGCTTTACCAGCGGCGCATAAGTTCTTGTTGGACTCAATAACAACTTCCCGATCTCCAACGCTCCGAATCCGGGCACAGTAAGCTGTTCCGTCATCTTATTCTTTCCAATGTAGACCACTGCATCAGACAATTGTGGTTCAAAGGTTTCAGGATAATGGCTGGCATAATATTTCTCCAATACATCATGACGAGCACTGGTCAATCCATTGCTTCCTAATCCACTATTGTATTCCGTTTCATACACTGCTTTACCAGCGCTTCCAAAACCCACGATCACATCGCCGGCTGTAATTTTTTCGTTGGTGATCAGTTTGTTTTTGGGCCATCTACTGGTCATGGTTCCGTTCACGGCGATGGTGCGAACGACATCACCCACATCTGCTGTTTCCCCACCCAGATAATGGATATGAACACCATATTCTTTTAATTGATCAAAAAATGATTGTGTGCCGTTGATCACAGCCTGTAACACTTCACCCGGAATTCTGAGTTTATTGCGATCGATGGTGGAAGAGAATAAAATATTATCTGTAACACCCACACAAAGCAGGTCATCAATATTCATGGCAACAGCATCTTTGGCAATACCTTCCCAAACAGACAAATCTCCCGTTTCTTTCCAGTACAAATAAGCCAAGATACTTTTGGTACCTGCCCCATCCGCGTGCATGATGTTCACCCAATTCTCATCTCCACACAAGAAATCAGGATAAATTTTACAGAAAGCATGGGCATACAACCCTTGATCTAACTTTTGTATGGCAGCATGCACTTCCTCTTTCTGAGCAGAAACACCACGTTGAGCGTAGAGAGACATGAATAGTGAGATTTATGATTCGGGGGCAAAGGTAAGTAATGGATGGCAGATCGGGTGATCGGGTGATCGGGTGATCGGGTGATCGGGTGATCGGGTGATCGGGTGATCGGGTGATCGGGTGATCGGGTGATCGGGTGATAAAAAAAACTCAATGCCAAAATACTTTATTGCACAAGCCGATATTTTTTTAAACCTGATATCCTGATATCCAGATATTCTGATCATCCGATCACCCGATCACCCGATCTCCCGATCTCCAATGCTTTTATCTCTGTATTTTTGCACTTCTATGAAAGTACATCGTGAACTGGCGGGCTCTTTACCGGAATTTAGGAATGCTGTAGTGACCATTGGCACATTTGATGGCGTGCATAAGGGACATCAACAGATATTGGCTCAGATGAAAGAAGAAGCCGCTCGCATTAACGGTGAAACCATCATCATTACTTTCCATCCACACCCCAGAAAAATTGTATCATCAGTTCCCGGCGATGTCAAGCTGCTGAATACTTTATCCGAAAAAAGATGGCTATTGGAAAAAGCCGGCATCGATCATCTGGTGGTAGTTCCTTTTGATCATCATTTTGCCAATCAATCGGCCGATGAATATGTAAAGGATTTTCTTTATAAATATTTCAATCCACATACCATCATCATCGGCTATGACCATCGCTTTGGCAAAGGTAGAACAGGCGACTATCACCTGTTGGAGGATTATGGTAAACAACTGGGGTTTGAAGTGAAAGAGATCACAGAACAGTTACTGAATGAGATCGCAGTCAGTTCAACACGCATACGCAAAGCCATTACTGAAAATGATATTGAGACTGCTAATGCAGCTTTGGGTTATCCTTATTTTTTTGAAGGATTGGTGATCGAAGGCAATCAGTTAGGAAGAACCATTGGTTATCCAACCGCCAATTTGCATATCGGAAGTGAAGAAAAACTGATACCGGGCAATGGCGTATATGCAGTGCATGTAGAACTTTTATCAGAGGATGCAAACACTTCTCAAAAGCTTGGGGGCATGATGAACATTGGCATTCGTCCAACCATTGACGGAAAGAAGAGAGTGATCGAAGTGAATATTTTTGATTTTGATGCAACCATTTACGGACAACAATTGCGCATTCATGTGCTGAAACAATTGCGCAATGAGATCAAGTTTGATGGACTTGAAGCTCTAAAAACACAATTAGGCAACGATAAACTACAAGCACTTAAAGTGGTATAAACACCACCCGACATTGATCATTGTTTATTCATTATTCATTATTGATTCCTCACTTTCTGCCAATTGCCATCTGCTTTTTGAATATGCCCGGGAATATCCTTGTTCCATAGTTCCTGAACCTTCAAGCTATAATTGAAGTAAAGTTTTTGATCCACAATTTTCCAGGTTTCAATAACAGTGGGTGCTTTATAGCCACCAGACATGCCATATGCACAGTATCCTCCATATTGAGGCGCATACTTTTCAGGGTTGTTTTGAAATAGCTCTTTGTTTTCAATAGAGCTAAATAACCAGATGGTATTTTTCCATGCAAAAGAGTATTGTTCTTCCCCTTTCACGGGTGTTGATACAGTAAAAAAAGTAACCACATCATATCCACGAATGGCTTTTCCGTTGACTGTAAAAATTTCTGATTGCTGAGCAAATGTTGTAGTGGAGCTAATGAATGCGATCAATAGTATCCCAATGATTTTTTTCATGATGATTAAGGTTTGTACAGAAGACGAACCTTAGAAGAAAAACTTACAACATGAAAGAAAGAAATCAATTCATCATTTTTACGACCATCTCTTTCATCAATCCGGCATCAGAAGTTCCGGCATCGTACACTCCTACACTTCGAAGATTGTATTGATGTAATAAGAGCAAAGCTTTCTCCACACCTGTATATTCGTATTTACGTGCAGAGCTCAGATAGTCTTTGATGAAATAAGGATTCACTCCGAGTGCACTGGCTGCAGATCTCTCATCAGGATTCTGCAATCCAAATAACATATACACTTTGCTAAAGTAATTATAGAGTGCCGGCAAGACCAATTGTATTGGTGCCGCTTTGGGATTGGCTTCAAAATATTGGATGATGCGAATAGACTTTGACAGGTCTTTTCTGCCGATGGCTTCTTGTAATTCAAATACATTGAACTCTTTACTGATACCGATATATTTTTCGATATCATCTTCAGTGATATTGGTTCTGCCGGCAAGATTCACTGCCAACTTCTCAATTTCATTTTCAATACGACTCAGGTCATTTCCCACATGGTCCACCAATAACATTAAAGCTTTCTGATTGATCGACAATTGATGTTTCTTTACGATCTCCATCGTCCATTCAGGCAGCTGACTTTCGTACATCTTTTTTGTGGTCAGCATCTCCCCTTTTGTTTTCAGGGTCTTGGCCAATTTGGAGCGACCATCTACTTTTTTATCCTTATAACTCACTACAAAAATGGTGGAAGGCAAAGGGTTTTCGATATAAGGTTCTAGCTTATCGATATCACGCATTTGTTGCGCTTCTTTTAAGATCACCACTTGTCTTTCTGCAAACATGGGATACCTGCGACAAGCGTTCACAACGGCTGCCCAATCTGCATCTTTTCCATAAAAAACGGTGAGATTGAATCCAACTTCTGCTTCACCTAAGATCTTGTGTTCGGCATAATTCACCACCTGATCAATAAAGTAAGGCTCTTCTCCTTCCAGCCAATAAATAGGCTTGAAGACTCCTTTTTTCCATTCTGTTATGATCTTTTCCGCCGACATGGTTGCAAAGATGAAGGATGATGAAGGATTTAAAAAATGAGTAAGGGTTTAGTTATGAACATAGCTAATGGCTAATTGCTAATGGCCGATAGTGAACTCATTGGCTATTGACTATTGGCTATTGGCTATTGGAAAAACGTTAGACTGTGCGGCATTATTGCCATCTTCAGAGTACAATTCGGATATGTTCCGGCTTCAGAAGCGGGAGGTTATGGAAACGGAGGACGATATTGGCGGTGACGACTACGTCTTGCTGGCAATAGTTGATGATGCGTTGCAGGTCTTTTTCTTGATAGTACACATCCTGTACCATACTACCATCGATATCCGTTTTAGAGGTAGGGATTCCCAATACTGTGGCCAATAAGTGCAGCGATACATAGTTTTTATGATCTCCAAACTTCCACCAGTTCATGGTATCCACCATTTTGAGTTCCCAGGGTTTTTTATCCTGAATTTTCAAATAAGGAGGTAAGGGTAGCTGGTTGATGAGCATCCGCCTACCAATATAAGGGATATCAAATTCGCGGATATTATGCCCTGCAAACTGAAAAAGAGGGTTGTTTCGGTAAAGTTTAGTACATAAATCAGTGAAAATACTCAGTGTTTCTACCTCATCATCCCCTGCTATGCTCTTCATTTTCAAGTGCCATATCCCGTCCGTGTCCTGATAAAAGAAAGCGGTTGAAATACAGATAATTTTACCAAATTCAGCGAGAATTCCTGCCTTTTTCCGATAGGAATCTTCGGGTTTCATATCTTCTGGCACGGTTTTAGATATCTTGTCGCAAAATAGAGACTGCCATACAGGATCTAGTTCTGTAAAGGATGGTACGGCAGGCACTGTTTCGATATCAATGAATAACAGATCCTTGAGCATAAGCACTGTTTAAAAATTCCGTTAACTGAAAAAACACAACGTATGAACTACATTAACACCAACGATCAGAATCCTGCTCCACAGCAGAAAGACAACCGTAAAGTAATATACGGTATTCTGATAGTAGCTCTTTTGGCTACATGGGCCTATATCTTCTATGATAAAAGCCGCACTACCGAAACCATCGGTCAATTAGAAACCCGCATTACCAATGTGGACAGTGCCCGCAATGCCATTCAACAGGAATTCCTCGAGGTATCTGCTAAAGCTGATTCATTGACACAAAGCAATATCCAACTACAAGGTGCATTGGCTGATCGCGGTTCTGAGATTCAAAAGCTTAAAGGAAACATCAGCAATATCCTGAAACGTAAAAATGCTTCTGATGAAGAACTGGCACAAGCCAAACAAATGATCAGCGAATTGAATGGTAAAATCGATGGCTTATTTGCTGAGATCGAGAAATTGCAGGGAGAGAATAAACAACTGACTGCAGCAAATGAGCAATTAAGCACAGAAAAAACGCAGCTGACTTCTGAAAAAGAAAACTTACAGCAAAATCTGAGTGCTACTAAAAAAGAGTTAGATGAAAAAGTAGACGTTGCTTCTACTCTTCATGCTTCTAATATTGGTATCACTGCGATCGATATCCGCAATAGTGGTAGCGAAAAAACAACTACAACTGCAAAACGCGCTGACTTAATGCGTATTTCTTTTGTAATAGATCCAAACCGCATTGCTCCAAGTGGTGTAAAAGACATTTATGTGTGTGTTACCGGACCAGATGGTAAAGTGATCAGTGAAGGCACTAAATTCATTACACGTGAAGAAGGTGAAAAAACTTATACCAGCAAAGTATCTGTTAACTATGAGCAGGGTAAAGTAACCCCTGTAAGCTTCGACTGGAAGCAAAGCACCAAATACCAAACCGGTAATTATAAAATCGAAATCTATAACAACGGTTTCAAAATTGGTGAAGGCGTAAAGACTTTGAAGAAAGGTGGATTATTTAGTTAAGGTTCAAGAATAAAGAAACAAGGAACAAGAAAAAATACAAGAAACAAAAGAAAGGAACAAAGAACAAGAGGCAGGAAAAATCTGAGCATGTAATATTTCCGGGGGGTAATATTAGCAAGCGACAAACAAAGGCATCCGAAAGGGTGCCTTTTTTGGTCCATGGTCGATAGTCCATAGTCCATGGTTAAGAGGAATGAGGGTTTAAGAAAAAAACTTCTTTACTATGGACTATGGACCATCGACCATGGACTATTCCCTATCTTCACCCAAACAATTCCATGCGCATCAATTGGAGGATCATATTGGTGGTGATTGCGGTAATTCTGGTTAGCGGAACCATTTTTTATTCGCAGTATGTGGCCGGTAAAATCGCTACAGAAGAGAGAAAATATGTGACCGTTTGGGTGGAGGCTCAGAGAACCATTTTGAATCCGTATGATACTGCCAATCTCAATCTGGCTACGTTTATCTCTTCTGAGAACCAGGAAATACCCATCATTGAAACCAATGAAAGAGACAGCATCACGGGTAATTACCTCAACCTAGATAGCAGTCTTGTTGCATCGGACAGCACTTATCTTAAAAGTAAGCTTGAAGAGTTTCGTCGCTATAACAATAAACCGATCGTATTGGTGATTCGTGATACACCTTATACTGCCAATCATTATTACTACGGACAAAGCAAACTTTTAAAAGAAGTAAAGCTGTACCCATTGATCCAATTGATCATTGTAGCCTTGTTCATAGCCATTGCAATCATGGCAGTACAATCGCATTATAAAAGTGCACAGAATCAGTTATGGGCTGCTATGGCCCGAGAGACGGCACATCAACTGGGCACTCCTGTTTCAAGTTTGGAAGGTTGGTTAGAAATACTGAAACAACATCAGGCTAATGAATCTATTGTTCCGGAAATAACGAAAGATGTAAAACGACTACAACTTATCACTGATCGTTTTGGCAAGATTGGTAGTCAACCCAAACTAGAACCGGGCGATCCGTATGAGCAGATTGAGCAGATGATCCTTTACATGAAGAAGCGATCGGGCGGGCAAGTTCAATTTGAATTCACTAAGCAACCTTTGTCTGTTCAACCCAATTTCAGTGCCCCATTGTTTGATTGGGTGATCGAAAATCTGATCAAGAATGCATTGGATGCGATGGAGGGAAAAGGTACCATTACAATTGAAGCGCACCCTACACAGGAAGGGCTGCAAATTGATGTGACCGATACCGGCAAAGGCATCAGTGGCGTGAACATCAACAAAGTATTCAAACCCGGTTTTACCACGAAGAAAAGAGGCTGGGGTCTTGGACTTCCATTAAGTAAACGTATCATGGAAGAATACCATGGTGGTAAACTTTTTGTTCGTTGGAGTGAAAGCGGTAAAGGAACCAGTTTTCGAATCATTCTACCTCTTCCGGAAGATGCGTCTCCATCACAGGCATAAGTGATTCCCCATAACTACTCATCACTGCATACCACTGTTGTAATGATTGAGGCGTAGTAGTATCTACATACAAATTGGCCTCCCTGCAATAAGTCAGTAACTCATGTTCAATCTTTCTGAGATCAGACTTGTTGTGCAGATTTCCCAGTTGATGTAAACAGCTGTTCATCCGCGATAGTTTCTCATCCGACAAATGATCAAAAGCGTGCTGCTGTAATAATTGCCCTGTAGCATTTACCAGCAAAGTACATGACCGTGTTTTCATAATGAATAATTTATTGCAAGTGACAACTGTAACATCACCGTACAATGATTAAATTGTAAAGGAATTGTTACCCAATTTTTTTGTGCATAATCTGTGAATCTGTGGCTTATTCTATTACCTGTAGACAATGGCAAGAAAGTGATGTATCGAATCTATTGTTGTATCTGCAACATTTAAACGCAGAGACTCAAGATCGTTTTGGTCCTCACCCTTTTACCAAGGGAGCTTTGGATCATTTATATCATCACCCCGATTATAAAGGCTTCGTCTTGATAGAAAATAACAGCACCTATATCATAGGATATGCCATTGTAAAACTGGGATACCTTGAACATGATCTTCCAAGACTACTAGGCTACAATTTTCAACCGGATCACACTACCGACGCCACTTACGCTCCTTCTTTGGCTGATGACTGGCAAGGAAAAGGTATTGGGAAATTGTTATGGAACACCGTAAAAGATTATCTACAACAAATGCAAAAGAAACGCGTGATACTTTGGGGTGGTGTTCAATGCACGAATACCATTGCGGTAAAGTACTATCAGAAAAATAATTTTATATCCATCGGATCCTATCATTATAACGGGAAAGATAATCTAGATATGATCTGTGTACTTTAGGTCATAAAAAAGCAGCGAACAGTGTTGAATTGCTCGCTGCATACTTTTAAAAAAATCAAAAGTCAAAAATCAAAAGTCAAAATCAGACATTTGACATCTGCGATCTGACATCTAACATCCTACTTATCTGATTGCCTCTTCACTGTACCACCACTGCTAACATTGATGTTACGGATTAAGCCTTCACCTTTGAATCTTATGTAACCACCACTACTGGCTTCTGCTGAGATCTCTTTGTTCACGGTTATTTGTACGCCGGCACCACTACTTACATCTGCTTTACAATTGGTTACATTTAAATCATAACCACGAAAAATTCCACCACTGCTACCATCAACATTCAGTGCTGCAGCTTTTCCTGCTACAGTGATGGTTCCGCCACTGCTTACATCGGCAGATAACTTATCAAGGTCTACTGATTTAGCCTGAATAGATCCACCACTGCTGGCTTCTAATCCATCTAAATCTTTGTAAGAAACATACACGATCACTTTCCAATTTCTTCTTCTCTCCCAAAATTTCCAATCGTCGTTTTCTCTACCTATTCTTAACACTCCATTGGTTACAGTTGTTTTTACTCTGTCTAAGAGGTCTGCATCATTGGTTGTAACGGCCAGTTCCTCTTTACTCCCTTTGGTCAGAATTACTTGAATCCCTGCCGAAGTTTTTACAGCATGAAAGGAACTCACGCTTCTTTTCTGAACATGCTCCCCCGATACCACTTCCTGACCTAAAGCCATGGAAAACAACATAGTAAGGGCTAATAAACTACTCAATATCTTTTTCATGAATGATTTGTTTTTTGAGTGTAACGGGGGAAGGAGGGAAAAGTTACAGTTGGGTTAGAAGCAACTAGCCATTAGCTTCTAGCTGTTAGCAAATTAATGGATAAGGGATGAAATTGTATTTCTTACCAAGAAGCTAGTAGCTAACAGCTAAAGGCTAGATTATCGCAACACCACCGCCCCCAACGCAGGTAAATGCACTTTTAAGCGATAACATTTGGAGGGTTTGTCTACTAGTTCAGCATTGATTTCGGGATTGAAGACATCACCCGTGCCCCAGAATTCTTTGGCATCGCTGTTGAATACTTCTTGCCATTTTCCTTTTCCGTGAACAAATATCTCCCAATCATGACGAACTACTGGCGTTACATTCAGGATGACTAGTACATCGTCTTTCTCTTTTTTCCCTTTGCGTTTGTACACCATCACCGATTCGCTTCTATGATTCAGGTCTACCCATTCAAAGCCTTCCGGTTCAAATTGCTTTTCATAAAGAGCAGGTTCTGTACGATATAGTTCATTTAGTTTTTGAACACAATATTTCATACCACCATGACTCACAAACTGCAATAATTCCCACTGTAATTCACTTTTATAATTCCACTCGCTTGTGGCACCAAATTCATTACCCATGAATAGCAATTTGGCTCCGGGGTGTGTGAACATGTAGGTATACAGAATGCGGAGGTTGGCAAATTTTTGCCATTCATCACCCGGCATTTTATACAACATCGGACTCTTGCCATGTACCACTTCATCATGACTCAATGGCAACATGAAGTTTTCATCGTTGAAATACATCATGCTGAAAGAAAATTTATCCTGATGAAACTGACGGTAGATCGGATCCATTTTGAAATAATCCAGGGTATCATGCATCCAACCCATCATCCACTTCATTCCAAAACCCAGTCCACCTTCAAAAGTGGGTTTGCTGATCTTTGGCCAATCTGTAGCTTCTTCAGCAATGGTTTGAACATCCGGAAAATCGCGGTATAAAGTTTCATTCAAGTCTTTGATGAATGCAATGGCTTCCAGATTACCATTGCCGCCAAATTCATTGGGTTCCCACTGGCCTTCATTTCTGCTATAATCAAGACGCAGCATAGAGCTCACGGCATCTACACGTAATCCATCTGTATGGAATTGATCACACCAAAATCGCGCACTGCTGATGAGAAAAGATTTTACTTCTCCTCTTTTGTAATTGAAGATATAAGAGTTCCAATCAGGATGATAGCCTTTGCGCATATCCGCATATTCGTAGGTATGCGTTCCATCAAACATGAACAGCCCATGTGCATCGTATGGGAAATGGGAAGGTACCCAATCCAATATCACGCCGATACCCGCTTGATGAAAGGCATCTACCATCGCTGCATAATCTTGGGGTGAACCAAAACGAGAAGTAGGTGCAAAATATCCTGTGCCCTGGTATCCCCAACTACCATCAAAAGGATGTTCCATCACAGGCATGAATTCAACATGCGTAAAACCCATTTCTTTTACATAGGGTACCAGTCGCTCCGTAATTTGCTGATAGGTATTGTAAACTTCTTCGTTGTTTTTATCAGGACGCATCCAACTGGCGAGATGCACTTCATACACAGACCATGGGGCATCCAATGCATTGTGTTTGGAACGTTTCTTCATCCAATCCTGATCTTTCCACTCATACTGAGTTTGCCACGTGATGGATGCAGTATAAGGACGCTTCTCCCAAAAATGTGCAAAAGGATCCCCCTTATCTAATTTGATCCCTTTAAATCCGTGAATATGATATTTATACGCTTCTCCTGCCTTGATGCCCGGAATAAATCCCTCCCAAATACCTGAATTGTCTAAACGCACTTTTAATGGATGTGATGTTTTATTCCATTCATTAAAATAGCCGGTAACACTTACGAATGTGGCATTGGGTGCCCATACAGCGAAATAAGTTCCTTCTTGATCCAGTACAGTGATCTGTTTATTACCAAAATAATCATACAGGCGATAATGGGTACCCTGCTGAAAATTGCGAACATCTTCATCAGAAAACAAAGAATAATTCCATACAGGCTGTTGTGTGTCTACAAAATGAATCTCTTCAAATTTCTTATCCGCCGTTCCAACCTTTTGTCCGTCATAGACTCCTTCTGACAGATTTGATATTGAGGCAGGTTTTGACTTATTAATTTTATCATTCATAGGTTCAAAGAGATCAAATTAAAAAATTTATTAACATTAATTTATAACTATACAATTAGTTATTAAATTTTTTTTATGGATTTTGTTGCACCAAGCATCTCAATCCGCAAGCACCCAACAATGAAAAAACTAACTGCTATTCTGCTGGCGATCGGTTTCACTACCATCTCCTTTAGTTATGCTCAAACAGGTTCCCTTAAAGGTACGGTTGTTGACTCTACCAATAAAGTAAATCTCCACAACGCTGTAGTTTCCTTGCTTAGACCCAAGGATTCAGTATTGGTAAAGTTTGTAAGGACCAATCCACAAGGCTCATTTGAAATCACCAACCTTCCTGCAGGAAAGTTCATTGTGATGATCTCTTATCCTGATTATGCAGATTTTGTAGATGACATTGATCTCTCAACTATACCGCAAAAATCGATGGGCAATGTTTATATCAATACTAAAGCTCATTTACTGGAAGAGGTGATCGTAAAACAACGTATTGCTGCCATACGTATGAAAGGTGATACCACAGAATATCGTGCCGATAGTTTTTATGTAGGTCCTAACGCAAACGTACAAGACTTATTGAAACGTATGCCGGGTATTCAGGTGAATAGCAAAGGTGAGATCACTGCTCAAGGACAAAAAGTAGAAAAGGTATTGGTGGATGGAGAAGAATTCTTTAGCGATGATCCTGCCGTAGTTACCCAAAACTTACGCGCGGATGCCATTGATAAGGTACAAGTGTTTGATAAAAAAAGTGACCAAGCAGTATTCACTGGTATCGATGATGGTCAAACTGCCAAAACCATCAACTTACAAATGAAGGAAGATGCCAAAAAAGGCTATTTCGGTAAAATAGAAGCCGGTACTGATTTTGATCGTTATCGCTATGGTAAGGGGATGTTGAATG
>JBDKEH010000086.1:0-22106 GCA_039795345.1 Bacteroidota bacterium | reverse complement strand
GTTCATGGAATGATTTCGATCTGCTTTTTAAAGTATTAAACTACCTATGCTTATTGTGTGCTGTTTATGCTTTACTTTGGTTGCTTCAGGAACTTCCATTTCAAAGAAAAACTAGGAAACTAAGAAAGCAGTAAATCATTTTCATTTATGTATTCACCTGTTCAACTTGCCTATAAATACTTGCGCTATTATCTATCAGCCAATAATGGTAAGGGACACGGAGTACATTCTCCTTTTGTCTTTGATTTTATTCAACATGTTTTAAATGATGATCGGATTTTTTATGCCTATCAGCCTATTGAAAATCTTCGAAAGTTGATGCTAGTGGATTCACGTGTTTTATCGGTGGAAGATTTTGGAGCGGGATCTAGGGTGAATAAGACCCATCAAAGAGCAGTATCGAGTATTGCTAAGTCTTCTTTGAAACCTGCTAAATACGGACAATTGCTATTCAGGATCATCGATCACTATTCTCCTGAGTATTTACTTGAATTGGGAACATCCTTAGGTATTACAAGTTCCTATTTGGCCATGGCCAATCCTTCATCATCATTGACTACAATGGAGGGATCAACTGCTATATCATCTGTGGCGAAAGAGAATTTTCAGAAACTTGGGATTAAAAATATTCGTGTGATAGAAGGAAACTTTGACCACACATTACCGGCATGGCTTGAAAATAATCCTAAAATTGATTTTGCATTTATCGACGGAAATCATCAATATGCTCCGACAGTAGATTATTTCAAAAAAATACTTCCGCATACAGATGAATATAGCATACTCATTTTTGATGATATTCATTGGAGTAAGGGTATGGAAAAGGCATGGAATGAGATCAAACAACATTCTTCTGTGACACTCAGCATTGACCTTTTTTTTATTGGGCTTATCTTCTTTCGGAAAGAGTTTAAAGTAAAACAGGATTTAAGTATTCGCTTTTAATAGGGCGATATTATTGCTTAAAAACCTGTTGATATTTGGAATCCAAGTATCGTTTGCCTTTAATTGAAAAATAGCTTAAATTGTAAACATGATTCTTGGTATACTCAATGAAACAAACGATAGAAGGGTCTCGCTTCTACCGGAACAAGCAGAGGTATTGGCGAAACAGCAAGTAACTGTTTGGATAGAGCCGGGAGCGGGTCAACAAGCTTTTGCTGATGATCAAGGTTACGCAGCAAAAAAAATAGAGCTGAAAGATCGATCAGAGATCTTGCGGCAAGCAGACTTGATCCTGATGATCCATCCTCCTTCCAATGATGAAGTTGCATTGCTTAAATCAGGAGCCATTTTAGTAGGCGTATTTCAACCATTATTTCATGTCGGCTTGATGAAACAACTTGCCGCTAAAATGGTAACAGTTTTTAGCCTTGACATGATACCCCGTACTACTCGTGCTCAAAGTATGGATGTGTTAAGTAGTCAGGCCAATATTGCCGGTTATAGAGCCGTATTGCTGGCAGCTACACTTTTCCCACGTTATTTTCCCATGTTCATGACCGCAGCAGGAAGTATTCCGCCTGCAAAAGTGTTGATCATCGGAGCAGGAGTAGCAGGGTTGCAGGCCATTGCAACGGCTCGCAGATTAGGAGCAGTTGTAGAAGTGTCTGATACAAGACCTGCCGTAAAAGAAGAGGTCATGAGTTTGGGCGCTAAATTCATTGAAGTAGAAGGAGCAGCCGATGCTTCCAAAGCAGGTGGTTATGCAGTGGAACAATCCGAAGAATTTAAGCAGCGCCAACAGGAAAGACTGGCTGCTTCAGTGGCTAAATCTGATATCATTATAACGACTGCGCAAATACCCGGTAAGAAAGCTCCCTTACTGATCAATGAACAAATGTTGAATAGTATGAAACCGGGAAGTGTTGTAATAGATCTGGCCGCAGCTACCGGCGGAAATGTATTCGCAACACGCAATAATGAAACGATCATGCATCAGGGTGTAACCATTATGGGTAACAGTAATTTGGCAGCTGATATGCCTTGGGATGCAAGTAAATTATATGGGAAAAATGTTCTGAACTTCCTACAACTGATCATCAACAAAGACGGCAATATAGTACTGAATTTTGAAGATGATATTGTTAAAGGATGTTGTATCACACATGGAGGGAATGTGGTCAATGAGAGAGTGATGAATAGCGAGTAGTCAGTAGTCAATAGTGAGTTTATTTTCATAGTACATACTCACTACTAACTACTCACTAAAATTGACGATTAAAAATCAACATATAATCATGGAAGCAATTTTAAACTGGGTACAATCTCACATTGAGATCATTTATATCGTGATACTTTCTGTGTTTTTGGGAATTGAAGTGATCGGGAGAGTTCCCAGCGTTCTCCATACACCATTGATGAGTGGCGCAAATGCCATACATGGTGTTGTGATCATCGGAGCCATTATTGTAATGGGACAAGTGCAACCCGGAAACTATGCAGCATTGATCATTGGATTTCTGGCTGTTGTATTAGGAACGCTGAATGTGGTTGGGGGATTTGTCGTGACTGACCGAATGCTGGAAATGTTTAAAAAGAAAAAATAATACTGTCGTCATAACAGTAAGAAAATAGATGCTATGGAATTAAGTCTGCTCACTATTTGTTATCTCATCGGATCATTGACCTTTATCATTGGTCTTAAAATGTTGTCACATCCTGATTCAGCAAGAAAAGGAAATCTGGTGGCAGCAGTGGGTATGGCCATTGCCATTTTCGGAACTATCTTCTTGTATGAAAAAGATGGTGTTAAACTTGGAAATTATGGCTGGATCTTTGGAGGATTAATAGTAGGTACGATCGTCGGAGTTCTTGCAGCCAAAAAAGTGAAGATGACCGCCATGCCTGAAATGGTCAGTCTTTTCAATGGAATGGGTGGAGCTTGTGCGGCTTTGATATCAGTGAATGAATTTGGACATATCTCTGAAATGCTTACAGTTTCAGTAATGGATACTCCGGGATGGCATACAACTATCATGTCGCCCAACATGGCGGGGACTTTGATAACGATCTTTCTGGGTTTGATTATTGGATCTGTTTCTTTCGCCGGAAGTATTATCGCATGGGGAAAATTGAATGGTAAAATAAAAGACTTTGCTTTTCCCGGTCAGCAAATATTTAATCTGGTATTATTAGCAGTAACATTGGTTACAGCAGGATATCTAGTATTTAACTTGAATGCTGATAACACTTATCTTTTTTATGCAATCACCGCTGCTGCTTTGATATACGGCGTTTTGTTTGTTTTGCCGATAGGAGGTGCTGATATGCCTGTTGTGATCTCACTACTGAATTCTTTTACAGGCGTTGCTGCTGCTTGTGGTGGATTTTTGTATGATAACCAAGTGATGCTAACAGGAGGTATTCTTGTTGGAGCAGCAGGAACCTTATTGACGATTTTGATGTGTAAGGCGATGAACAGAAGTTTGACCAATGTTTTGATCGGATCATTTGGAGGCTCGTCAACAGGAGGAAACACAGCAAAAGGTCCACAGGGTAACCACAAAGAAATATCATTATCCGATGCTGCAGTCTGTATGTGTTATGCAAACAAAGTTATTATCGTGCCTGGGTATGGTTTGGCCGTTGCACAAGCTCAACATGTGTGTCATGAATTAGAAAAATTATTGGAAGAAAAGGGCGTCAATGTTAGTTATGCGATTCATCCGGTAGCAGGACGTATGCCGGGTCATATGAATGTATTATTGGCTGAAGCAGATGTGAGTTATGATAAGCTACAAGAAATGGAGCAAGCCAATGATGAATTTAAAACCACAGATGTAGTATTGATTTTAGGAGCTAATGATGTGGTGAATCCTGCTGCGAAAACCGATCCTTCATCTCCTATTTATGGAATGCCTATACTAGAAGTAGAACAAGCAAAAACGGTGATCGTTAATAAACGAAGCATGAAGCCGGGTTATGCAGGTATTGAAAATGAATTATTTTTTCAACCTAAAACATCGATGCTATTTGGCGATGCAAAGGCCGCTTTACAGAAACTGGTAGCTGAGATAAAGTCCTTATAATCATTTATGATGGCTTGTTGCTTACTTTTGTTCCATGGCATTACCCAATGAACTGATTCAATCACTCCAATCTGTCAAAGGATTTCACGAAACTTCTTTCAGACAAATTCATGCATCCGGAGAACAGGTTACTGCCATTCGGTTTCATCCTGTCAAGCAAGAATGGTTACAACAGAAATTGACCGGAGAGCCAATCCCTTGGTGTCCATTGGGTATTTATTTGGATGAAAGACCCTCTTTTACTTTAGATCCCTCTTTTCATGCAGGCGCTTATTATGTTCAGGATGCCAGTAGCATGTTTTTATGGGAAGTCCTTTCACAATTAGTGCCGGAACATCAGCATAAAAAAGTATTGGACCTTTGTGCAGCTCCGGGAGGTAAGTCTACTTTATTAGCTTCTTACTTTACGGAGTCATTACTTGTATGCAATGAAGTGATTAAATCAAGAGCAGCAATTTTAGTTGAGAACATAACCAAATGGGGCAATAGCAATGTAATAGTAACCAATAATGATCCATCGCATTTTACTCAGTCAGGAATCACATTTGATGTAATCGTTGTAGATGCACCATGTAGCGGTAGTGGATTATTTCGGAAAGATCCTGATGCTATTACAGAATGGAGTTTAGATCATGTGCAGCATTGTAGTTTGCGTCAACAGCGAATATTGGAAGATATTATTCCTGCACTTAATGAAAATGGAATATTGATATATGCAACTTGCTCTTATTCACAAGAGGAAGATGAAATGATTGCTGATTGGTTGATGTCATCCGGTGCATTTGAAGCTTTGTCGGTGAATATTTCTGATCAATGGGGTATTGTTGAAACTTATGCAGAAAAGTCTAAAGCACCCGGTTATCGCTTCTATCCTGATCATTTGAAAGGTGAAGGTTTTTTCATAGCTGCTTTTAAGAAAAAGACGCCTGCTACAGCACTTGGACAGGGTAAATCTACACTATTGAAACAGCCACAAAAGCAAGAGTTAGCACAGATAAAAGAATTCTTACCGGTAGCAGAGTCATTTAAATTATTCAAGCAAGGTGAGCAGTTTCGTATCTTCGATCAACAGTGGTATGACGATCTGCAACAAATGGCTGATCGTTTATACATTCGAAAAGCAGGTATAGGAATTGGAGAAATCAAAGGGAAAGATATCATTCCATCCCATGAGCTAGCTATGAGCTTATTGCCACTCCATCATTTCAATCGAGTAACGATAAACAAAGAGGACGCACTTAAGTATCTGCGCCGGCAAGATCTGTTTATCAATGCTCCAAAAGGCTGGAATTTGATCCTGTACCAAGATCTGCCATTAGGGTGGATCAAGGCACTTCCTAATCGCATCAATAACTACTATCCTCAGGAGTGGCGAATACTAAAACAATAAGAACTGTTTATTCTGATGCTTTTCATCCCGCTATAAGGGTCGAAACCCTTAAATTTGCCACTCTTCGTACATATTATGGATATGAAAAAAGGGTTGTTTTTGATGGTTATGATGGTTGCTTGTATCAGTGTACTTGCACAACAGAAACTATTCCTAAAAGGGAAGCCTAACGCCATGTATGTTGAACATAAAGTAGGCGAGAAAGAATCTTTGTCTTCAGTCGGAAGAATGTATGGTTTGACTGCTTCACAGTTGGCTCGTTTTAATGGAAGAAGTCCATCAGCCGTTCTCTCAAAAGGGATCACACTTAAAATACCGGTGCGAATTGAAGACATCACTCAGAAAACAGGAATGCCTGTTTATCATGTTGTAGGGAAAGGCGATAATCTATTTAAGATCAGTCAGCAATACAATAAAGTGCCCGTAACCCAGCTCAAGAGTTGGAATAAATTAGGGGCTTCAGCTGTCAAAAATGGACAAGAGTTGATCGTTGGATTTATGAAGATCAATGGTGAACAACCTTCACAAGCAATAGCCCAAAAAGATCCTGTTGTAGAGAATATTACTGCAACTCCTATTGTTACAGAAGTCGCAGCAAAACCTCCTGTTACTGAACAACCTAAAACAACTCCTGTGAAGGAGAAAGAACCAACTCCCATTTTTCATCAAAACAATGAAGAGAAGAAAGATTCTGTTGTCAACGAGAATAGCAGTGTACCGGATGAGGGGTTCTTTGCATCAATGTATATTAGGAATGATTTGACACTTGTACAGCAATATCGCTCAGGGGATGCAGCAACTTTCAAAACCATCAGCGGATGGACAGATCGCAAATATTATGTATTGATCAATGACATCACGCCGGGAACCATCGTTCGTATTACTGCATCGAATAATAAGAGTATTTGTGCAAGAGTGCTTTCGCCATTGCCGCTTACAAAAGGCGATGAGGGACTCTTACTACGAATGAATAATGCCGGTGCAGCCGCACTTGGGATCAAAGATGAAAAATTTGCTGTGACACTTACCTTTTTTGAATAATTCATTCGATTATGAAAAACATATTACTGAAATTTTGCTGTTTTTTCATTTGGATATTCTTAACCGCTTGTGAAACAAATGGACAGAATACACTTAGTATTTCTGTGGTTGATTTTGAAACCAAATTAAATTCAGGCACTTATCAAATACTAGATGTTAGAACTGTAGGTGAGTTTAGAGCCGGTTATTTAAAAGGAGCATTGCAGGCTGATTGGTTGAATAAAAAAGAATTTGAAGAACGTACACAATATCTCAATCCAGAGAAACCTCTTTTAGTTTATTGCGCTTCAGGTGTAAGAAGTGAACAAGCTGCCAAGTGGTTACTAAAGAAAGGGTTCAAGCAAGTGTATAATCTGAAAGGCGGAACATCGGCTTGGCAGGTATCTGGCAAACCGATGGAAGCATCAGCAGTAACAACGCAATTGTCCATAAGTGATTTTGAAAAAAAGATACAAACAGGCACAGTCTTAGTTGATGTTGGAGCCGAATGGTGTCCTCCTTGTAAGAAAATGGAACCTGTAATTCTACAGTTGCAAAATGAGTTATCAGGAAAGTTTCAATTGGTGAAAGTAGATGGGGGTGTAGATATTGAAGTAATGAAGCATATTAAAGCAGACGCCCTTCCTACTTTTATCATCTATAAAAACGGGAAAGAAATTTGGAGAGATTTTGGAATTGTTTCAAAAGAAACGATTCAATCAAAATTGAACTAATAGTACTTGGTTATTGAGGTCGATATCCTCTCAGAAAATCGTCGATTGCCATTCTTTTTTTGCCTTCCAGTTGCAGGTCGAGGATATGCACATAGCCATTAGTAGCGGCGAATTTCAAGAAGTTTTTTCCATCGGTTTTTACTGATCCCGGAGCGTCGTGATGTTGCTTCAATTCAATACTACTCTTATATATTTTTAAAACTTTGCCATCCAATTTTGCCAATGCACCCGGAAAAGGGGAGAGCCCACGAATAAGGTTATGTATTGCTGAAACCGACTGATGCCAATTGATCACACAAGTTTCTGTAAATATTTTCGGTGCGTGTTTTAATGCAATATCATTGCTCAATGTATCCTGTGGACTTTCTTTCAAGGTGCCTGATGCCAGTCCTTTAACAGTAACTACTAAAAGTTCAGCTCCTATTGTTTTCATACGGTCATGCACTTCTCCAGCTGTTTCATCGTCTCCGATAGGGAATGAACGTTGTAGTAAGATATTTCCCGTGTCAATCTCATGTTTCAGTTTAAATGTGGTGACACCGGTCTCTTTTTCTCCATTGATCACAGCCCAATTGATTGGAGCAGCACCACGATACTGTGGTAATAAAGAGCCATGTAGATTGATGGTGCCTAAAGCGGGCATGTTCCAAACCACTTCAGGTAGCATACGAAAAGCAACTACAATTTGTAGATCTGCTTCTAATTGCTGCAATGCTTGTATGAAATCCGGATCTTTAAGTTTAACCGGTTGAAGTATCGGCAAGCGATTGGCTAAAGCATATTGTTTGACAGCACTTTCATGCATTTTAAGTCCACGACCGGCAGGCTTATCCGGTGCAGTTACAACAGCTACAATATTATAACCTGCTTTTATCAGAGCATCTAGTGATGCTACCGCAAATTCAGGTGTGCCCATGAAAATGATACGCATGTGATAAAGTCAAAAGTGAAAAGTCAAAAGTGAAAAGTCAAAAGTGAAAATACTATTTCACCTTTGACTTTTCACTTTTCACATTCTTATTCAAAATCTCTGTACAATAAATATTTCTTTCTGATTTTCTTAAAGGCTTCTAGTCCGGGTGCCCAACTGTCTCTGATCTCCTTTTCTGTTTTACCCGCTTTGATCTGTTTCATGAGTGCATCTGAGCCGGCTAGTTTATTGAAAAAATAATCAGTAGGGTTATCCGTTTTTGGTTTGATAAAGAAATTCTCTTTGTCAGGAAATAATTGATAGGCTTCTAGTAAATACTTCAATTGAATTTTATTATCGATCTTCTTTAAAATTTCTTCATTCGTACCGGATAGATTCCAGCCATAACATTGTTTGTCCTTCAATTTTGGTTCTTTAGCACCATCACGACTTATAGGTGTAAATGCATGCATATTCTTGGGTAAGTAGGGGTGACCAAAAATGACAAAAGGATGTTCAGTACCACGACCTTCACTCAGTACTGTTCCTTCAAAAAAGCAAGTACTTGCATACCAATAGATAGATGCCATATCAGGTAAGTTGGGCGAAGGTTTTACCGGTAATGCATATTTGCTCTTATGATCATAGCCTTCATTTTTGATGACCATAAAATGAAAAAGTGTATCGCGTGAATTCTCTGCTCTTCGATAATACTCATAACGTTCATTAGCTTTTTGGGATAACCATTTTTCACCTGCCAGCATCATGGCATATTCTCCTATGGTCATACCATATACGATGGGAACTGGTTGCATTCCTACAAAACTCTTGTAAGCTGTATCTAGTATAGGTCCATCAACATAAAATCCGTTGGGATTTGGGCGATCGAGGATCAATAATGGTTTTCCATGTTCAAAAGCGGCATCCATGAACTCTTGTAAGGAAGAAATGTAAGTATAGAATCTTGTTCCTACGTCTTGAATATCAAATAGCAAAACATCTACATTGGCCAGATCTTCAGCACTTGGTTTTCTTTTTTTGCCATAAAGAGATACGACAGGAATACCAAGTTTGGGATCTGTATAAGTGTCAATCTTTTCTCCTGCATCTGCATCACCCCTGAAGCCATGTTCAGGGCCAAATACTTTACTGATCTTAACGCCTAGCGTAAATAAGCTATCCACCAAGTGCTTTCTTCCTAAGGTTGCGGTATGATTAGCGAAAATACCAACCCTTTTTCCTCTGAGAAGTGGCAAATAAACTTCTGTACGATAAGCAGCCGGTTTAATGGTTACTTCCTGCTTTTTATCCGCTTTATTATCCAAAACAGATTTGGGTTGAGCCATTGCTGTTGAAGAAAAAGCGCTGATCAATAAAACATATAAAAGATGCTTCATATAGGCATTTTTGAAGCCCGAAAGTTAACGAAAAATACTTGGGGATACTTGATTCAGAGATTGTACTTTTGTCGTTCGGTACGTTTTAATCTGAACTTAACTTTTTATTCTAGTCTTTATCGGGCAGATGTCTTGGATAAGTTCCGTAATCTTTCAACACAACAAAAAAATATGCAACAAGTAAAAAAAGGTGATACTGTAAAAGTGCATTATCACGGTAAACTTACTAATGGAACAACCTTCGATTCATCTGCAGGTAGAGAGCCATTGGAGTTTGAAGTAGGTAGTGGAATGGTGATTCCCGGATTTGATGATGGAGTTACCGGTATGTCGATCGGTGATAAAAAAACCATTCATATTCCCGCAGATCAGGCTTATGGACAGAAAGAAGAACATATGATCATGGAGTTTCCTCGTGATCGTTTCCCTGAAGATATGGTTCCTGAAGTGGGCATGCAATTGAACATGAGTAATGGTTCCGGACAGAATTTCCCTGTAGTGATTACAGAAGTTCGTGAAACGGTAGTGGTATTAGATGCGAATCATCCTTTAGCAGGAGAAGACCTTATTTTTGATTTGGAACTGGTTGCTATCAATGGCGCGAGCTCTTTGATCATTACTCCATAAATGAATAAATAGAAATAAAAAAGCTCCGGATCTTTTCGGAGCTTTTTTTATTGGTGATTTGAGATTTAATTTCTTCTAAGCCACCATCCCAGCCATAATCCTGTGAGTCCCCATCCTGCAACAGCATCAATGAGATTGGCCATGAGATCTCGCGATTGGAACCATATATGATTGGTATACGACCAATTAAAGAAACCGATCAGTCCAATACACAATGAGACTGTAAGTATGGTTGAAAATGTAGGCGTTCCCATTTGCTTGAATATCCAGCACACCATGAGCAATATCACAATGTTGATAGCTAATCCTCTTCCCATATTCACACCCATGTTCATATCCATGGATTTGTGATAAGCAATTTGTGCCCATGGCTTACCTACGGCAGCTTCAGCCATTTTTTCTTGCTCTTCCATACTAGCTCCATCAGGATAAGTAGGTAAGAAATAAGTTCCATCTTCGGTAAACTGTGAGCTTAGGTACTGCAAAATGCTATCCTGTTTAGGAGTGTACGCTTGCGCTGGTCTGTGTAGCTCAGCTGCAGTCCAGGAAACAAACTGCCAGAGAAACAAAATAATCGCTCCAACGATTGAGCCGATCAATGTTTTTTTCATATGGTTGTTTTTTGGTTACACACAAAATAGACAAGAGCTTTGGTATTTGCAAGTAGCGGGAAGCTAATCTTACATCAATTCTAAGGAAAAAAATAAATTACTTTGCGTCATGCAGTCTTATACATTTACCGTTACGGAAAGATTCTTAAGGTATGTTCAAATTGATACCCAAAGCGATCCTCATAGTCTTTCAACTCCAAGTACAGAAAAGCAAAAAGATCTTTCAAGTATACTCGCTTCCGAATTAAAGGCAATGGGTATTCAAGATGTTGAAACAGACAGTTACGGATATGTGTATGCAACCATCCCAGCCAATATAGATCGACCGATACCTGTGATCTGTTTTTGTAGCCATGTTGATACCGCACCTGATTGCAGTGGGACTAATGTGAAACCTTTACTGCACAAAAATTATCAAGGTGCAGATATCATTTTACCGGATGATACTTCTCAGATCATCAGTGTGAAAAATCATCCATATTTAGGAAAGCAAATAGGTAAGGATATCATTACAGCGAGTGGGCTTACATTACTGGGCGCGGATGATAAAAGTGGTGTAGCCATCATTATGGATATGGCTCACTATCTACTCCAGCATCCGGAAGTTCCTCATGGCACTATTAAAATACTCTTCACACCTGATGAAGAAGTTGGACGAGGCACTGATCATGTTGACTTGAAAAAGATAGGCGCAGATTTTGCCTATACCTTGGATGGCGGAGAATTAGGAACGTATGAAGATGAAACTTTTAGTGCTGATGGATATGTGCTTCATTTTTATGGAGTCAGTGCACATCCCGGTTATGCAAAAGGTAAAATGGTGAATGCACTAAAACTAGCCGGAATGCTTTTACAACAATTGCCTAATACAGAGTGGTGTCCTGAAGCCACTGATGGTAAACAAGGATTTGTTCACCCCGTACATATAGAAGGAACAGCAGAAAAAACCACTATTGAATTTATCATTCGTGACTTTGATACTTCTCAACTTGAGGTCTATGAAACGAAACTGAAGAATATGGCCGGAGCAATTGTATCAGGCTATCCGGGCGCTAAAGTAGAAACAGAAGTTCGTGAACAGTATCGAAATATGAAAGAGATTATTGATCAACATCCTCAAATGGAGATCAATGCACGTGAAGCTTATACCATGGCCGGAATTCCTTTTATCAAAGAACCCATCCGAGGAGGAACCGATGGAAGCAGGCTTAGTTTCATGGGGTTACCCTGTGCCAATATTTTTACCGGTATGCAAGGGATCCATAGTAAACAAGAATGGATAAGTGTATACGATATGGAGAAGAGTGTAGAAGTATTGATAAACTTGGTACAAGTCTGGGCAAAATAAAAAGAGACCATAATCATACGGTCTCTTTTTATAGGGGTTATTTCTATCAGATAATTTGTTCAGTAATTTTTCCGGTCTGCTTATTTTTTAAGATCAGTTTTTTAGTACCGAAGTGGGTCATTTCCTCTTTGATGAGATAATGATCATTATCATAAGAGATCAAATGACTTTCTTTGGTAAGACCTGTTTGTCCGCGCCAGATATCCAGTTTAACAGGTTCCCATTGTTTGCTTTTAGCAGATTTATAAGCAGCATCTAAAATTGAATTCACTACATAGCCATCATAGAATGTTTCTTTAGGTGCTACGCCTTTTTCCATGGCGTTGAACATATCCATGAACATGTGATTGTAACCGAGTTCATTTAACTCATCACCCACGGGGAATAACCATCCTGTATTGCTTTCTGCTTTTTCTGCAACATAATCAGCACCTTTCCCGGTGGTGAACATATCAAAACCTGTTCTTAAAAAACTATTGATC
Source organism: Bacteroidota bacterium (assembly GCA_039795345.1). GTDB lineage: Bacteria > Bacteroidota > Bacteroidia > Chitinophagales > Chitinophagaceae > Sediminibacterium. The sequence goes on along the minus strand of JBDKEH010000086.1, from coordinate 9,556 downwards.
CAGATAGTACCCTCACTACCCATAACTTCATCACGAAGGTCAAGTCCACCGCGGAAAGTCCAGCTGACTTCGAATTGACCAATAGCGCCATTTTCATATTTTACCAAACCGATGGCATGATCTTCTGCATCAATAGGTTTTACCTGTGTATCAGCCCAGCACATGACTTCTACCGGTTTAATATCTTTTCCGATATAACTGCGCGTGATCTCTACACAATGGCAACCAAGATCCAGAATACATCCTCCACCGGCTTGTTCAATATCCCAAAACCATTCACTGTGTGGACCAGGGTGGGTTTCTCTTGATTTTGCCCACAGGATCCTTCCAAGCGCACCGTTCTTCACACTTTCCATGGCCTTGATGAACTTAGGAGTATAAACAAGATCTTCCAGGTAGCCATTGAAGATGCCGGCTTCTTCTACTGCGAGTAACATCCTTTTGGCTTCTTCTGCATTTCTGCCTAGAGGTTTCGTGGTCATCACTGCTTTTTTATGTTTGCAGCATAATAGTACAGCAGCTTCATGAAGATTATTGGGCAGTGAGATACATACTACATCCACATCAGGATGTGCAATGGCTTCTTCCATATTCGTGGTCCAATGATCACAATGATAATCAGCAGCAAATTTTTTAGCGCTTTCTTCTCTGCGAGAATAAATACTTACAATTTTATCCCTGCTTCTATAACCTTGTAATGAGTCTGCATAAAAACGGCCAATAAATCCTGAGCCGAGCATGGCTATTCTTTTCATAATGAGCTTTTGTGCGTTTTGAATCGTGAATTGTGAATCGTGAATTGTGAATCGTGAATTGTGAATGGTGAATTGTGAATGGTGAATTGTGAATACATAGGTTCATTCTATTCACAATTCACCATTGACCATTCACGAACTATGCCGTTTTCTTTTCCTTAAAGAACAATATAAAATAAATCAATACACCCATTGCGATGTAGGCAGGTACGAACCAGATGTTGAGCCAGTTATGTGTTTCTCCTGTTTTATACATATCAACGATATAACCGCTGAACCATGTTCCGATGAACATACCTACACCATAGGTTGCAAAAGTGAATAGACCCTGCGCAGCATTTTTGATTTTTGCGCCTGCTTTCTTCTCGGTGTACATATATCCTGTTACAAAAAAGAAATCGTAACAAATGCCATGCAGTACAATACCTGCATATAACATCCAGGTATTATTTCCGGTATCACCGTAAGCAAAGAAAACATAACGAAGGATCCATGCTGCCATGCCCAGCAAAATCATATTCTTCACACCAATTCTATTGAAAAGGAACGGAATCGCGAGAATGAATACTGCTTCAGACACTTGTCCTAAAGTCATTTTACTGGCTGCATTTTCAAAATTCAATTCATTGAGGAATGGATTGGCGAAGCCATAATAAAATGAAAGAGGAATACACACAAGGATAGCAGCGATAAAGAAAATGAGGTAAGGTCTTTCTTTGAAAAGTACAAAAGCTTCTGTACCTAATGCTTTAGACGCCGAACCTTCTGCACCGTTAGGAGGAGTATTGGGTAATGCAAAACTTAATAAACCTAATCCAACAGAAACAGCAGCAGCCATATGAAAGGTAGAAGCTGTTTTTTCAATACCCAATTGTCCGATCAAAACACCGGCCACAATCCATCCCAGTGTTCCAAAAACGCGTATCCAAGGGAACTGTTTTCCCGGATCAGTCATTTGTGAGAAAGCAACACTATTACTTAATGCAATCGTAGGCATGTATAAGAGAGAATAACCAAGGATCACCCAATAAAAAGTACTGCTATCTGTGATCTGTGTTGCCAGAAAAAGAAGCACACCACCAATGAGGTGCAGCACTCCCATGATCTTCTGTGCAGCAAAAAAGCGGTCAGCGATCATTCCTACAAAAAAGGGAGAGATCATGGTGGCGATGGCTAGTGCGCTATAAGCAGCACCAATTTCAACCCCCGTAGCTTGAAGATGTTCTCCCATATAAGTACCCATGGTAACATACCAGGCGCCCCATATGAAATATTCAAAGAACATCATGGAGGCAAGTAGCGATCCGGTTTTGGTATTCATATTGCTTTGGTTTTGGTTTGTTTCGTTAGATTTATATACAATAGGAAGTGATGAATTTACAGATTATTCAGTTTCTATTGGCGAATCAACAAAATTTTTCAAGAGTTTATGCTTCATGGAGTCATTGGTGAATAAAGCAAAAAGATAACACCTATTTTTAAAAGCATACTAGTAAAGGACGTTCTGAATAATTGACCCACTGACGAAATTACAGATGAAAAAGCGGATATCTGGAATGGCTAATCAAACTCGGGATGAGCGTATATTGAATCAATTAAAAAAATCGATTTCTTTTTCGTACTTGCCTTTATTGGCGACAGACCATTCATAAATACTGGCCAATCGCTTCCATTCTCCATCTACTTTTTCATAGATCCAGAATGCTCCTTCTTTTGAAAAGATATTGCTCTTGCCTAGATAGAAAAAACAAAGTGTATTGTTTCGTAAGAAAATAGGTGTAGAAAAATGATGGACTTCCATACAGATCTTTTGTTGTGGCTTTAATTTACTTTGATCCGTTTTAGCAAGAAGTGGATCCACCTTTTCTAATGGGATCATGTAGGCAAACGGGAACATTTTTGCCGGCCATTTCATGTTTTTGATGAGATCTAGTTGAGCAATAATATACCGTCTCTCTTCAAGGGTAAATCTGGTCTTTCTTTTTACATAAGCTACCTGATCGGGATCCCACTCTTTGAATTCTTTATCAGACAAAAAATTGGCTTTTACCTTATTGATGATAGCAGTATCAACTTTATCAGAATAAAAAAAAGTATCACATTCCTGATAAGTAAATGGTCGGTCATTGAACCAATTGCTGTAAATATCCCTGATAAGTGTTGCAGCCGAGGAATTTTCCTGAGCATGTATATGCAAAGAAGCGATGAAAAAAACAAAAAGCAAGGGCGTAAACAAACGCATTGATCGATCAAAATTGCTGTATCTAAAGATATTTAGAATTTCGACATCAATGTTCTAAAGATATTAGAATGCTGTTAGGATAGGGCATGCAGGATATCAGCTAGAATATCTTCTCTATGCTCTAGTCCTACTGAAATACGGATCAATCCCGGGCTAATATTGACTGCGTTTCTCTCTTCTTCTGTAAGTTTTGCATGTGTAGTACTAGCCGGATGAGAAGCAATGCTTCTTGTATCTCCTAAATTAGCAGTCAATGAAAGCATTTTCAATCGATCTAAAAATCTACGACCAGCCTCAAGCCCCCCCTTCAGTTCAAAACAAACAATGCCACCACCATTTTGCATCTGTCTAGTAGCAATCGCGTATTGTGGATGACTCTTTAAAAACGGATATTTCAACCAACTGAGTGAAGGGTGATGCTCTAACTTTTCAGCTATGAACAACGCATTGGAAGCATGTCGTTCCATTCTCACATCTAATGTCTCCAGACTTTTACTTAATATCCAAGCATTAAAAGGTGATAAGGCAGGACCTGTACTTCTGCAAAACAGATAGATATCTTTGATCAATTCTTTTTTTCCAACAATTACGCCTCCTAAAACTCGTCCTTGTCCATCCAGCCATTTAGTAGCCGAATGTACCACAAGGTCTGCACCATATTCGATCGGACGCTGATTCACCGGTGTTGCAAAACAGTTGTCTACATTCAAAATGATCTGATGCTTACGGGCAATTCTTCCAATCATTTCCATGTCCAATATATCTAAACCCGGATTGGTAGGTGTTTCAAGATAGATCATTTTAGTAGTGGGTCTGATCGCTGCTTCCCATTCCGCTTCTGTGGCATTAGCAGCTATATACGAATGATCAATCCCATACTTAGGAAGATACTTTGATATAACAGTGTGTGTGCTTCCAAAAATGGAATTACAAGACAACAAATGGTCACCTTGTTTCATCAATGCCATAAATGAGCCAAATACAGCGCTCATTCCGGAAGCAGTCGCATATCCTGCTTCCGCTCCTTCAAGTGCACAGATCTTATCAATAAATTCCTGAACGTTGGGATTGCTAAAGCGACTATAAATATTATCATCTGTTTCATCTGCAAAAGCAGCACGCATTGATTCGGCATCCTCAAAGCAAAAACTACTGGTCAGGAACAGGGGAGTGGAGTGTTCCATTTCATTCGTCTTACTGGTTTGTATACGAATGGCATCTGTGATTTTATGGGGCATGCGGACTTAATTTAGTTGTTGTGTATGGGAAGTGATACGGTACTCAAAGATTTTTACAAATGTAATTCACGCATCCCCTTATTTTGCTGTTGAAATGCGGAATAATCAACTAAAGTATTTTGAAAGCAAACAGCCGTTTGTTTTAGAGAATGGAGTGGCTTTGCCCGAACTCACTATTGCATATCATACTTATGGTGTTTGGAAGGGCTCAGATACCAAAGTGGTATGGGTATGTCATGCATTAACAGCCAGTGCTGATTGTGCAGATTGGTGGAAAGGGCTGGTTGGAGACGATTGTCTGATCAATCCTGATGAATATTTTATTGTTTGTGCCAATATACTTGGTTCCTGTTATGGTACTACTGGGCCGACAAGCATCAATCCTGATAACGGTAAGATTTATTATAGCGATTTTCCATCTATTACTATTCGTGATATGGTGAACGCCCATATTTTGTTGAGAAAACATCTCGGTATCAATAATATTTTTTTATTGATGGGAGGAAGCATGGGTGGTTACCAAGTGTTGGAGTGGTCTAAGATGGAATCTGACCTGATTCAAAAGATATTTTTGATCGCTACCTCTCCTTCTGAAAGTGCTTGGGGAGTAGCTGTACATACTGCACAACGATTGGCGATTGAAGCAGACCATACTTGGAGAGATAAGGATATGAAAGCAGGTGCGGCCGGACTCAAAGCTGCACGTGCAATAGGAATGCTAACGTATCGTAACTACGGCATATTTCAAGAAGCACAAACAGATCCGGATACAGAAAAGATCGATGATTTCAGGGCTTCATCCTATATCAATTATCAGGGTGAGAAATTGGTCAAACGCTTTAATGCTTATTCTTATTGGCTACTCACGAAATCTATGGATACACATCATTTGGGTCGGGGAAGAGGAGGAGATCTGATCAAAGCGTTGAATAGTATTCATCAACCCGTACTGATTATGGGTATCAAAAGTGATATTCTTTGCCCGGTAAATGAACAACGATTCATGAAAGAACATATACCGAATGCCAGATTGATTGAAATAGATTCAACTTATGGGCATGATGGATTCATTATTGAGACAGCCCAGATCAGTCATCATTTGAGTAGATGGCTTCGAGTTGACAGTTGATAGTTGGCAGTATATAATGGACTGAAGTTATTTTGGATGATAGATTTGAATGGCATTTTTATATGCATCTTCTTTTTTCAAACTCATCTTTTTTGTTTTCTGCTCTGCAAACATCTCCATTTGATCCGTATAATGACGGCTTCCTTTTTTGGCGGATGCACCATAAGTATTGATACTTTCGATGATTGGTCCATCTTTGGTAAATCGAACCAATTCAATGTAGCTTTCACCCTGATTACCTTTTACCATGCCATCTTTCCAGGCCACCGAATACATAGCAGTTAATACATCCGGTAAACCGGGAAGGGGAACTACTTTGTCACCGCGAACATGTTTCTGATAATCACCTAATGGGACATTGGTTTTACCAAAATACTGTAACAGATCTTTCTTCGTGTTTTCAAGTAAACTGATACAAATAGAAGTTGTGAGTATTGAGGGTCTTTTACCTTGTCTGGCCAAGGCATAGATCTGATAATTGATATGAGCAAAAATGGTAGCACCGGTATTTTGTACATCACTATTGCGATCCCATTTTTTCAATGATTCAATTAGGTCTGCAACTTGAGGATATTGTATGGGATCCAGCAAAAACAAAGTATCGATATTGATGGGAAAAGCAAATTTTTCAGGATACCTGCCATCATACTTGATTCTTTTAAAATCTTCATAAGATACTTTATCATATTGTTTCACCAATTCAGCAAAACGCATGCTTCTGTTGTTCTCCAATGTTTCATATCCCATGGTAGGATCTATCATTTTGAAATTATCAGGTCCTTCTGTTGCATGAAATGGGGAATGATTGGTATTGTACACAAATCCGGATGCAGGTTGTAATACTTGTGGTAATTTTTCAAGTGGATGAATTTCAGTCCATAAAGTTTTGGAAGTGTTTCCGGGTAAAGTGCCACGCCAGTTATAAGCTTGATCACGAACAGGAATGCGGCCATTGCTTAAGTAATAAATAGTATCATAGCGATCGGCATACACAATATTATAACCCGGTATCGCCATCATGTTCAATACTTTTTTAAACTCTGTAAAATTTTTGGCTTTGTTGAGCCAATACCATTCTTCCAGTCCGCGAATATCCATTTGTGCAGGCATGCGAATAGAGAATGTACCACGTTCAGTGATCACAGTAGGTCCGTATTTACTCCAATACACTTTTCGCTTAACACCTATACGAATCCCTGCTACTTTAACTTTCAGATGTGCTGTTCTTTCTTCCAATGTCTCCCATTGACCATCAAACAGGTATTGCAATTTGTTGTTAGGGTTGATGCTTAACTGATACACATCTAATTTATCAGGCTCATTCACAGTGTGAGCCCAGCCAAGGTACTCGTTTACACCACTGAGAATGGTAGGTGCACCCGGAAAATTGGCACCAATGATATTCCATCCTTCTTCACTTTGTAAATGTGCTTCATACCAACTTACAGGTCCTTCGAGTGGTTGATGTGAATTAATGGCTAAATAAGTTTGTCCATCAACAGTTTTTTTGGAGTTAAAAGCAAAAGCATTACTACCGCCGGGTTTCATGTCGTCTAATACAGGAACAGTTCCTCCGAATATAGATCTCAACGCTCCATCAGCACCTGATAAAACACATAATTGCAAAACAGAGTATTGCAACATATCTTTTGGTGTGATAGGAAAAAGTTTCTTGAATAAAACCTCTTTTGGGTGTGCTTTTGCATAGGCATTAAATCCTGCAGCATAACCTTCCAACAATCTTTTGTAGGCAGGTGATATATCAGAAGCGTATTTTTCTTCCACTAATTCTTTGATACGCATCAAATGAACAATATAATCAATGGTAGCGCCCTCTTTCCCTTTGTAAGCACCGAGCATGGCTTTGCCGGCCATGTAGGATTGTTGAATGGTAGCGAAATCATCTTCTGCATGTGCCCATGCCAATCCATAGGCCACTTCAGCATCCGTTGGAGCAAAAATATGTGGCACACCAAAACTGTCTCTAACGATATCAATCTTGTTGACATTAAACTGTGCTTGGGAGAAAAGCGATAAAAAGCACAAGCTGATGATGAATACGCGTTTTTTCATAGCAATAGAATCTGAAGTATTACAAATCTACCTGATTAAGGTTTGCAGAACCAAATCCATTCAGACTTGTTATTTTTGTTTAAATTAGTCATATGGGCATTTTAAAACAACTGGCAGAATACCTATATCTGAGAAAAAAAGATCCTAACGAGCCACGTACGCAGTGGATGAAGTATATGCATGGGATGAACCGAATATCACTCATTATGTTCATACTGGCTGTATTAGTGATCATTTTTAAGTTGGTGATATTGCCACTGTTCCGAGGGTAATTCTCTTTTTTAGCAGATTTAGATGCATAGATCCATCGCGTTAATACTGCTTATATTTTCAAATACTGTTGCCAATGCACAGCAGGACACTTTAGTATGGAATCGTGGAGCAGGATTAAAATGGTCTGATTTTAAAGGTATTCCCGATAAACAATCCCATTACGCAGCACTTACAAATGCAGAAATAAGGTACACGGTCACTATGATCAAGGGACTCGTGCGGTTTGATTTTGCTAATCTTTTTCTTAAGAAAACTTCATGGACAAAGAATAATACCAATGCGGTCTTATTGCAACATGAGCAAATTCACTTTGATATTGCAGAGCTTCATAAGAGGGTATTGATCGAGTTGTTGTATACCCGTGATTTTCGGAGTCATAATTTTGAGAAAGAAGTGAAGTTACTCGGGGATTCTATTAATGTTGCCAGAAATAAAATGGATGAAGAATTCGATCAGGATGTTTTGTATAGCGATGATAGAAATCGATTGGTAAAGTGGCAAAACAAGATCAATAAAGAATTGGATCGATTGAAATCTTACGATCGAAACAGTATCCTCGTCAAACTAGTCGATTGATTTGGATACTAGTTTCATGATTTGCTTAGCGGCTTGTGTTGAAGCATTACCTCCCTTAGATAGTAGTTCCCTTAACGCCGAATAATCAGCGATCATTTTTTGTCGATGATCAGCGTTATGCATGATCAGTTCTAGTTCTCTTACAAGGTTTTCAGTTGTTAGTTCGTGTTGTATCAATTCTTTCACAATGAGCTTGTCCATGATGAGATTGACCAATGAGATGTATTTGATATTGATCAATCTCTTTGCAATTTGATAACTGATACTATTGCCTTTATAACAAACAACTTGCGGCACGCCAAACAGTGCTGTCTCTAGGGTAGCTGTTCCGCTGGTAACTAGTGCAGCATTGGATTTCATTAATAGATCATAGGTTTGATTGCGCAAGCTGGTTACGTTGGTAGCAGTATTCAAGAAAGGAGTATAAAAATCATCTTCTAATCCAGGGGCTTTCGCAACAACGAATGTATATTCAGGAAAGTGCGAAGCTACACTTAGCATGATCGGTAGTTTCTTCGCGATTTCCTGTTTCCGACTACCGGGCAGGAGGGCGATGATGTTAGTTGACAGTTGAGAGTTGACAGATGAAAGTGTTGTTATGTTTTCTGTATTCTCTTCTGTCAAGTGTAAACTATCTACTGTCAACCCTTTCTTCCTCTCAACCACTTCCACCAAAGGATGTCCTACATATTCAACATCCCAGTTCCATTTGTTTTTATAATAATCTTTTTCAAAAGGAAGGATACAAAGCATTTTATCGATGCATTGTTTCATCTTCTTTACCCTATTTTCCTTCCATGCCCATACTTGAGGAGAAATATAATACACCACTTTATATCCTTTTTTGTGTGCCCATTCCGTAATCCTCAGGTTGAAGCCGGGATAATCGATCAATACTATTACATCGGGCTGATATGCTTCAATATCTTCTTTACAAAATTTGATATTACTTAAAATGGTAGGTAGATTTTTGATGACTTCTACAAACCCCATAAAGGCGAGGTCTCTGTAATGTTTTACGAGAGTAGCGCCGGCTTCTGCCATTAAATCACCACCCCAACAACGAATATTTGCGTTGAGATCTTCTTTTTTTAACTCCTTGATAAGGTTACTGCCATGTAAATCGCCACTGGCTTCACCGGATATGAGGTAGTATTTCATGTGATTTGTCAATTGTCAATTGTGAGTTGTGAATCGGATAATCATATAAAATATTATTGACCATTGACCATTCACCATTCACGCACACAAAATACATTCCCCTGACGCA
>JBDKEH010000073.1:0-18482 GCA_039795345.1 Bacteroidota bacterium | reverse complement strand
CGCAAGTACTATTGTACGTGTCAAATCCCTGAATTCACTGCATGTTAGACGAACAGAAATTGGTAAAAGATTGCCTGAAACAACATCCGGCAGCCCAAAAGCTGCTGTATGACACATTTGCAGAGCAAATGCTGGGTACTTGTTTTCGTTATACCAAGAGTATGAATGATGCAGAGGAAGTACTTCAACAAGGATTTATCAAAGTATTTCAAAACTTGCATCAGTTTCGGTCGGAAGGAGACCTGGGAGCATGGATCAGAAGAATTATGGTCAATACGGCTATTAATTATCTGAAACGGAAGCCTCAGTACCAATTGGATCTTGGATTTGAAGACAGCCAACTTCATCCTGTAGACACTCATCAGCCAGACTTGAATATCCAAATGAAGGATTTGATGAACCTGATCCGACAATTACCTGCAGGGTATCAAACCATATTCAACCTATATGCAGTTGAAGGCTATACGCATGTAGAGATCGCTAAAATTTTAGGAATCAGTGAAGGCACCAGTCGATCACAATATGCCAGAGCAAGGGCATTGTTGATCAGTTGGCTTGAAAAATATTCTGTTAACGGAAAAAAAGATCGTTATGCCCGATAAGTCTTTTGAACAGCAAGTGAGGGAAGAGCTTTCCGGTCTGCGCATCAAACCCAATGATGCTGTATGGCAGACTGTTGCTGCAAGTCTGCAACAAAAGAGAAAGCGTCGCTGGGCAATTTGGATGGTTACATTGCTTATTGGATTATCAGGTGCAGGATTCTGGCTTTTCTTCCCCGAACAAAATGATCAAAAGATCACGGCGGCTTTACAACAACCTGACACATTACATGAAAACAATGATTTACCGATAAAGCAAAAAAATAGTAATCAACAAGACACTATTAATTTAATACCTCTTAATCCAGAATCTGTTCAAACAAATGCTGGTCGTACTGTTGGAAAGCAACATCAAGTTGCTGAAGTAGTTCGGATATCCGCAAAAGTAGCTGATAGACCCAATGATATAACCGAGAAAAAAGAGAGTGTGAAAGTTGAGACCAATCAAAATACAAGTGATATCGGTTTAATAAAACAACAAATCATAGAGCCAATTGCATCAGTTCCTTTAAAAAAGGATAGCATTGCATTGATACCAAAGGAAACAAAGGAAAACGAATCATCTGAAAATATAGAACAGCCAACACGAGAAGCATTAAAAGCAATGGATTCTTCTATTACAGTTAATGATACAAGTGGCATCAATACCGTTATCAAAAAGCAACAAGCAAAAAAATGGAATTGGAGAGGAGAGTTAGTGATCGGACGAAGTGGTATTCGTAACTCATTAGGTTCGCTTTTTGAAGGTAGTAGTGGTGCTATGTACAATAACTTCTTAGGATCTGGGATTCCAACTACATCATCTCCCGGCTCTATTCCGATAAATCTTGTCAGACCCAAAGTACAGGATCATTTTTCTTTTGGTGCATCTGTCGAAATGAGTAAGGCAATTGGAAAAAAGCAAAAGAATAGTCTGGGAATTCAGATCGGGTATCAGTTATATCAGACAAAATACAGAGTAGGAAGTACGAACTCCGGAACATTACAATTCAGTAACGTGAATCGGGCAAATGAATCCAATGTATATTATGGAGTAAGAGATAGTGTGAATTATATAGCTTCTTATCATTTCATTCGATTAGGACTTCAGTGGTATCGTTCATTGAACTGGTTGAAAAAAGCAGAACTTAGATGGTATGCTGGTATGGGTACTAATATCATGTTGAGTGGTAATGGTCTTCATGTAGGAGTTGCTAATAATAGTATTTATTATTTTAAAAACAGGTCCTTATTACAAACTATCCAACTCGATGCCTTAACAGGTCTTGAAATCGGCATAGGAAAGCAGAAACGTTTGTATGTTGGTCCACAACTGCAGTATATGCTGAGCAATCTTTCAAAGCAAAATGGTGTCAATCAGCATTTGTATCGTCCTTCTATTAAGATGTCTTTATTACTTTCTAAGAGTAAAAAATAGGGATGCAACGGCCTCATCAGGTACCGTGTCAATACGCTATAAATATTATTGTATGCAAACAAAATACTTGCTGCTATTACTCATGCCGTTTGTGATTTCTTCTTGCATGAAAGACACTGTGAAAGAATCGTATAATTTTTACAGGCCTGTTTACCAAACAAAAGCAGAAATTAAGAATGGTATTAAGAATCTTCCGGCTGCGGATATTCATCAACCCGGAAAGATTGTATTGAAAGGACATTATCTTTTCTTAAATGATATTGACAGGGGTATTCACATCATTGATCTATCAGATCCTGTAAGTCCGAAAAAGCTTTCTTTTATTGATATTCCCGGCTCTATTGATTTGGCGGTGAATGGTAATTATCTCTATGCAGATTGTTATACAGATCTTGTAACATTAGATATTACTGATCCTCGAAATATAAGTGTAAAGCAGTTTATCAATGGTGTTTTCCCGCATAGATACTATGGTAATTTTTTAGCAGATACAACTCAGGTAATCAGGAAATGGGTAAAAGTTGATACAAGTATTACAAGAGCATATGATGGTAGATTCGGAGAGAGCATGTTTTTTGATAGATCAGGAGTCTTCTTTTCTCCAACTTTCGGTTTTTCATTTTCATCTTTTTCAGGAACGGCTGCAATTGGTATCGCAGGCTCAACAGCCAGATTTGGATTACAGCAAAACAGAATGTATACAGTAAGTCAGGATGACCTGAAAGTATTCAATATCACAAAAGCGGATGCGCCTGCTTATGTGAATAAGGTTGATCTTGTTCAAGGAAATATTGAAACCATCTTTCCGTATAAAAATAATTTATTCATAGGGGCGCAGGGTGGAATGTTTATTTACAATGCTTCCAATCCTGATCAACCTTCATTACTTGGGCAATTTACCCATGTAAGATCTTGTGATCCTGTGGTGGCAGATGATACACATGCCTATGTGACATTGAGTGGTGGAACCATGTGTGGTGGATTCAGTAATCAGTTGGATGTAGTAGATATCAAAGATTTGTTGAGTCCGAGATTGGTGAAGACATATCCACTAAAATCACCAAAAGGGCTTTCAAAAGACGGTAATACTTTATTGATCTGTGATGGTACGGATGGAATCAAATTATTTGATGTAACAGATCCGTCTAATGTAACACATATTAAAACTGTAGGTGGATTTGATCCTCATGATGTAATTGCTATACAAGGCTATGCCATTGCAGTAGCATCTAATGGAATGTATATCATCGATTATCGCGTACCTGCAAATGCTGGAATCATAGGGAAAATTGAAATCAACAAAAATTAATCAAATTAAACAGCAAGAAATGAAAAGCTTATTCATCGCAGGCATTTGTTTAGTATCAACCAATCTTATGGCCCAGACCGGTAAGGTAAAAAAGACAAGCTCTTACCTCATGCCCCAGATAGCCCTGTTAAATGGTTCCAGTGGAGCCGGTGCGCAAGTACAGCTAGCAGGAGGAATCGTTAAAAAGGATTGGCTTATTGGAGTAGGAACAGGTATTGATTATTATGAGTTAACAGCCGTTCCGGTATACTCAGATATTCGTTATCATTTCGGTAAACAGAAAGAAGCATTTGCATACGTTAATCTTGGATATAATTTTCATTGGAAAGAAAGTACTGAGGGGAGAGTGTATATCATGCCTCCACCTAATAGTAGGATCAAAGGTGGATTATATACTGATTTAGGAATCGGTTATAACATAGGAATTGGTAAACATCGTGTGCTGGCTCTGAGTATGGGTTACTCGGTCAAACAAATGAGCGAAGAAATTGAAGAAATGATTTGGCCCGTTCCCTTTCCGCAACCGGTACAGGTAGATCCTACCATTAGAAAATATGACTATACATTCAAAAGACTTTCTTTCAAAGTTGGATACCGTTTGTGGTAAGCCTGAGTAGTTCTCATGTGTTGTTTTTCAGCGTCAACCCGGCAGTAATTTTGGTAATCGCTTTTGCCATTCTTTCTGTTCGGGTTGATTCTTTTTTTGCATCATTGATCCAGTCAATGTATTGTTTTTGCTCACCCTCTCTCAGTTGAAAGAAATGACTATAAGCTGATGGTTCATCTTTCAAACATTCTAAAAAATCCTGAGGAATAGTGACGGGGTCATTATCAGGATAGAGTGTAATCAAAACAGTATCCCCGGCTTCTTTTCCGATCATCTTTCTTATGGAAGCTTTGATCGGTAAAAATAATTTGCCATTACCCATTGGCATGAGCTTATAGTTGCTAATCACATAATCATCAATAGTACCTTTCACTTTAACCCAGCCAAATGGATTATTAGCATCTTGACGAATCTCAGGTATAGCAGCATAAGTCCATCCACCTTTACCGGGAATCTTCTCGAGTTTATATTTTTTTTGAATGATCGCTTTCATGTTTCAGAAAGGATAAATTTCGTTGGATACCTTTGAACTTACTTCGCTTTAGTGGTGAATGGCGAAATATTTTTTTAAATGCATCTTCTGTCAGATGCTCCCAATCTTGGGTACTCAGGTTCAAGATCTCAGGAAGCGGATGGAAAGCCGGATCCTGATGTGGTTTACTGAAACGATTCCAAGGGCATACATCCTGACAAGTATCACAGCCAAACATCCACTCATCAAATTGTCCTTTCATTTCATTAGGAATGAGGGCATCTTTTAATTCAATGGTAAAATAGCTGATACATTTGCTGCCATCTATCACCTTATTATCAAGGATGGCTTCTGTTGGACAAGCATCGATACATTTTCTGCAGGAGCCACAGAAATCTTTAGCAAAAGGGTCATCATAATCCAATTCGATATCAACGATCAAAGTAGCGATGAAGAAAAAAGAACCGCTATTTTTAGTGATGAGGTTTCCATTTTTGCCGATCCATCCGGCACCGGTTCTGGTAGCCCAGCTTCTTTCAAGCACAGGTGCAGAATCTACAAAACCTCTCCCTTGAATATTACCCATCTGTATTCTGATCTCCTCCAGTAGTGTTTTCAGTTGGCCTCTGATCACTTCATGATAATCTTCACCCCAAGCATATTTTGAGATTTTAGGAGCATCAGGCTGTTGTTGTTCGGAAGGATAGTAATTTTTTAAAAGTGTGATCACAGATTTGGCACCAGGAACCAATTTTGTAGGGTCAACCCTTAGGTCAAAATATCGTTCCATGTACGACATAGACCCATGCCTGTTTTGCTTCAACCATTGTTCCAGTCTACGCGCATCATCGTCCAATGGAGCAGCTTTCGCAATACCGCAGTAATCGAATCCATTTTTAGAGGCGATATGTTTGATGATTTGTGCGCTTGTCACGGTATCAAGGGTCATGTCAATCAAATGTACAGAGGATTTGATCATTCAGGGAAGAACTGTTCCGGATTTTAATCGCTGTAACAGAAGGACTCTAAACTAATTTTATGTTTTATCTTACGCCACAAAACGAGTGAAATGAAGCGTGTTTATTCTCTTTTGATGTTTATTTTTTCTGTGATGGCATCCGAAAGTGTCATTGGTCAAGAGATCGATTCCATTATGGATGCTCATGCCAATATTTTTCCGAAGGAAAAAATGCATATTCATTTTGATAAGCAGCTCTATAACAAAGAAGAAACTATCTGGTATAAATTATATCTGCTGGCCGAGTACAGCCCTAGTCTGTTGAGTAAGAATGTCTATGTGAATTGGTATGATACGGAAGGGAAAATGTTACGTCAAACAGTAGCACCACTGTTTCAGTCTACCGCAAAAGGTTCTTTTGATATACCTGCCGATTATAAAGGCGAGTTTGTACGTGTAAAAGCATATACCAGCTGGATGTTGAATGATGATACAAGTTTCATTTATCAGCAAGACATTCCTATCAATAAAGGGATACCTGTTGCCAAAACAAAACCTATACGGAAAACAAGACTAGAGTTATTTCCTGAGGGAGGGAATCTTGTACAAGGATTGGATGAAAAAATTGCATTTAAAGCTTCAGATCAGAATGGCCGACCTGTAATGGTAAAAGCCTTGTTACTGAATGCCAAAAACCAAGTACTAGATACACTGCGTGTAAAACATGACGGTATGGGTTTCTTTTTTCTAAAACCATTACCGGGTGAGCAATACAAGGTTGATTGGACAGATGAATACGGAATGAAGGGATCAACAGCTTTGACAGCGATACAAAAGGAAGGAATATCATTAAGCATTTCAGGCACTAATGACAAAGCATTGATATTGGTTGAAAGAACACCCAATGTTCCTGCAAATATGCAGCAACTTTATTTGTTGGTGCATATGAATGAGCGTCCTATTTACAAAGTAAGATTGAATATGACCGCCAAAACTGTGATCAACACGGCGGTACCTATTGATGAATTACAAACAGGAGTTTTGCAATTTTCTTTGTTCTCGAATGATTGGATGCCTATCGAAGAAAGAATTTTGTTTGTCAATAATCGCATGCATGAATTCAATGCAAAGATCAATCCGGGTATTATCAGCTTAGAAAAAAGGGGTAGAAATGTGTTGGAGATTATGGTTTCTGATACAGCTGCTGCGAATATGTCTGTTTCTATAACCGACGCAGAATTAGCGGGTGAGCAACATCATACCATATTTTCAGACTTTTTATTGAGTAACCAACTACGTGGGTATATACATAACCCCGCTTACTACTTGAAAAGTGATGCCGATAGTATCACATCCAGATTAGATCTTGTGATGTTAACCAATGGCTGGCGACGTTTTGATTGGGAAAAATTGAAAGCGGCTAAACAACCTGAAATTAAGTATGCGCCCGAGACAGACTTTCTTAAAATAAAAGGGAAGGTATATGGCATGGAAGCTAACAGAGCCGGTGGTCCGGAATTATTGAATATCATTTTACAAGGAAAAGATAGTAGTTCGAATGTCTATTTCGTGCCCATTCAAAAAGACGGTTCATTCGATGAGCCATTACCTATCTTCTTTGATACAGCAAGAGTATATTACAATTTCAATGATAAAAACAAAACCGGATTTGTTGCACAGGTTCAATTAGGAAATGGTCTGCTTCGAAAAGAACCCGGTAGTACGACTCTTATGACACAAATGCCTGTTTTCTCAGCTTGGTCAGATAGTATTGGATTAGCAAGAATGAATATGTTCTTGCAAGAGGAAGAAAAGTTGAGAAAGAGTATGGCAACAGCTACACTACAAGAAGTGGTGGTTCAGGCAAAAATCAAAGATCCTATGAAAGTGTTGGATGAAAAATATGCCAGTGGACTCTTCTCAGGTGGAGATGCGTATAGTTTTGATCTGATGAATGACCGTATGCCCGGTGCATTGAATGTACTCACTTACTTACAGGGTAAGGTTGCAGGGTTACAGATATCTGGAAGTGGTGCACAAATGTCCCTTAGCTGGCGTGGTGGTACTCCTTCATTGTATCTGAATGAAATGATTAGCAATGTTGATATGGTGCAAAGTATTCCGATCACCGATATTGCCTATATCAAAGTAATGCGTCCACCATTCTTTGGTTCAGGAGGTGGTGGAGCAGATGGCGCTATTGCGATCTATACCAAAAAAGGATCTGATGCAAGAAAATCTGATCCCAATAAAAAAGGTATGGAAACCACGATCCTCGCAGGATACTCAAGATTCAGAGAGTTTTATAATCCTGTGTATACAAAAGAGAATCCTTCTTACGATCCGGATGTTAGGAGTACATTGTATTGGAATCCCTACATCCTCACGAATAAACGTACCCCTCGTTTTAGAGTGGAATTTTTTAACAATGATATCTCCAAAAAATTATTGATTGTATTGGAAGGGATCAATTCAGAAGGCAAGATGACAAGAACAGTGAGGTATCTCGAATAATTTTGCATCAACTAGCACGGGGCTTAAGTCCGTGCTAGTTGATATGATGATCATCAATCTTCTTCAAGATGCAAAATATGAAAGAATCTATGCGCTAAGGGTGCTAATACAATTCCAATATTGGTAATAAAAGCTACTCCACTGAAGATCGCATAAAATGACGAGAACCATTTTCCACTCACAGTTTTGATTTCTACTACAGGTCCCATACCGGATAAGATCATGGAAGCATTATGAAAAGCATCCAGCCATTCAATATCGGCTGTATAATGATATCCGAAAACACCTATCAATAAACATGTGATCAGTACACTGCATGCAAACACAAGATTCTTAACAACTCTCTTATAGAAAAGTGGTTTAGAAGCTAGTGGATCTCGTTTATTTTCATACATAGGTCTGACTATTTACAAGTAGAAGGAAGAATTTCATCTATGATATCTTTCATGGTCAGATATAACTCTCTCTTTTCCTCTCCAAGTGATCCTTTGGTAAAAAATATACAAGCATAACCCCTGCATCTGTCAATCATCGGCCATGTACCAAACAATCCGGGGGCAGCCATTGAAGTGGCTTTCCCATTTTCATCGGTGGTCATGATCCATTGTCCGAAGCCATATTGAAAACCCGCTGCGGCTTTTGGTGCATACTTGATCATATCGGATGTAGTATAAGCTGTTTCCATTTGCTCAATGGCTTTCTCACTTAGAATACGTTTGCCATTATGTACACCTTTATTTAACATCATGGCCAGAAAATTCATATAGTCTCCGGCACTGGATTGTGCGCCTCCGGATGGATTCACTGCATTGAAACTGGCAAAACTGGTGTTACGCATTTGTAATGGACGCGTAATCTTTTCTGCCATGATCTGCTCAAAACTCCTTTTGGTAATGATCTCCAATACTTTTGCAGCAATATTCAATCCAATATTACTGTACCTAAATTGTAGCCCGGGATTGGAAACAATTTCTCTGTCAGATGCAAAATCGTTGATCTCTTCTTCTAAGTTCGAATACTTCTTTCGATTCAACATTTCTTTCAAGTTACGGATAGGCTCGGATTCAATTCCTGTTAAATGAGCCAAACAATCTTTGATCGTGATATAACCTTTTGAATACTTACTAAAAATGGGTAAATATTTACTCACACGATCTGTTAAAGCAATTTTTCCCTCATCTACATAAACCATGATCAATGCAGCGGTTAGCCATTGACTCGCACTGGCAATGGGTGCTTGAACTTTTGCATTGAAATCAGTACCAATCGCTTTTTGATAAATGATCTTACCATCTTTATAGATCATCGCTACTACATTTCCTTCCAACTCTTTTTTAGCTGATTCAAGTTTACTATCTAAAAGACTAAAATCATATTGCCCAAATGCGAACTGAAAGAATAGCATGAAATACAATACTAGACTGACTTTCATGCATGAAGAAATGGGTTTTACAGACATAATTTCAGGATTTCACAGGTTTAAATGCATAAACAAAGACTAGAACAATTTTTGTATACAAATTAGGAATTCATTCGCAAGGCAGGTAAAAATTCTGCCAAATACTATTTTATCAGGCCAAATACACAAATATGAACGTTAATAATTATACGATCAAAGCACAGGAAACAATCCAGGCTGCTCAACAGCTAGCTTTCAATGCCAATCACCCGTCTATTGAAACGGAACATTTATTGAAAGCTTTGATTGCAGACAAAGAAAGCCCTATTGCTTTTTTACTCAAAAAAAATAATGTGGCGATCCCTCTTCTAGAAACAAAATTGGAAGAGGCTTTCAATCGATTACCTAAAAATCAAACAGGCGAACCCGCTCAAACCATAAGTCGTGATTTGAATACCGTTTTTTTAAAAGCCAATGCTTTGCTGAAAGAATTTGGTGATGAGTTTATCAGTCCCGAACATTTGATGCTGGCTTTGCTTCAAATCAATGACAATACTGCTAAGACATTAAAGGATGCAGGTCTTACTGAGAAAGGTTTAAAAACTGCGATCAAGGATCTTCGTAAAGGAGAGAGCATTCAGTCGCAGACCCAAGAAACACAATTCAATGTGCTGAATAAATATGCACGCAACTTGAATGAAGCTGCGAGACAAGGTAAACTTGATCCTGTTATTGGTAGAGATGAAGAGATCAGAAGAACACTCCATATTTTATCACGTAGGAGTAAGAACAATCCGATTTTAGTGGGGGAACCTGGTGTGGGAAAAACAGCCATCGCAGAAGGATTGGCCATGCGTATCATCAATGGTGATGTACCTGAAAATTTAAAATCAAAGATCATCTTCACATTGGATATGGGACAGTTGATTGCAGGTGCTAAGTACAAAGGAGAATTTGAAGAAAGATTGAAAGGTGTGGTAAAAGAAGTAGCGGCAAGTGATGGTGAAATCATTTTATTCATTGATGAGATTCATACTTTGGTTGGTGCTGGCGGTGGTGAAGGAGCAATGGATGCTGCAAATATTTTAAAGCCTGCATTGGCACGTGGTGAGTTGCGAGCTATTGGGGCCACTACGTTGAATGAATACCAGAAATATTTTGAAAAAGACAAAGCACTCGAACGTCGTTTTCAGAAAGTGATGATCGAAGAACCGGGCATTGAAGATGCTATTTCTATCCTTCGTGGATTGAAAGATCGGTATGAAACACACCATCATGTTCGTATCAAAGATGAAGCGATCATTGCAGCAGTAGAATTATCCAATCGATATATTACCGATCGTTTTTTACCCGATAAAGCCATTGATCTGATTGATGAAAGTGCTGCTAAACTTCGTCTAGAGATGAATTCTATGCCGGAAGAGTTGGATACACTCGAAAGACAAATTCGTCAACTGGAAATTGAGCGCGAAGCCATTAAACGGGAAGATGATGAAGAAAAATTAAAAGAGCTCAACATCGAGATCAGCAATCTAAGTGTACAAAGGGATACACTAAAAGCAAAATGGAAAAATGAAAAAGAGATCGTTGACAAAATACAACAAGCTAAGTCGGGTATTGAGACACTAAAGTTAGAAGCTGAACAAGCTGAAAGAAATGGTGAATATGGAAAAGTAGCAGAGATCCGTTATGGTAAAATCAAAGAGCAAGAAGCGATCATTGTAGACTATACTGAACAACTCAATCAATTAGGTGAGCAGAGCAGACGATTGATGAAAGAAGAAGTAGATGCGGAAGATATCGCTGAAAATATTGCAAAAGCAACAGGTATTCCGGTGGCTAAGATGATGCAGAGTGAAAGAGAAAAACTTCTTCATCTGGAAGAAGAGTTACATCAACGCGTTGTTGGACAAGAAGAAGCGATCACAGCTGTGGCTGATGCGGTAAGAAGAAGCAGGGCAGGATTGCAAGATCCACGTAAGCCTATCGGCTCCTTCATCTTTCTTGGAACTACCGGTGTTGGTAAAACTGAATTGGCAAAGGCTTTGGCAGAATATTTATTTGATGACGAACATTTGATGACACGTATCGATATGAGTGAATACCAAGAGAAACATACCGTTTCGAGATTGGTAGGTGCACCTCCGGGTTATGTTGGATATGATGAAGGTGGACAATTGACCGAAGCTGTTCGAAGAAAACCTTACAGTGTGGTATTATTGGATGAGATCGAAAAAGCACATCCGGATGTATGGAATGTTTTATTGCAGGTATTGGATGATGGACATCTGACCGATAACAAAGGTAGAACTGTGAATTTCAAGAATACGATCATTATTATGACCAGCAATATTGGGAGTCACTTGATCCAGGAAGCATTTGACGGTGTTCGTGAAGAAGATGTATCGGATGCAACCGAACGTGCAAAGCATGATGTCATGGATCTGCTGCGTAAAACCATTCGTCCTGAATTTCTCAATCGTGTAGATGAGATCATCATGTTTAGTCCGTTGATGAAGAAACAGATCATGGGCATTGTGAAAATACAATTGGATGGATTGAAGAAAATGGTAGCTGAAAGTGGTATTCAACTTGAATTCAGTGAGTATTTACTGGAGTTCTTGAGTGAGCAAGGCTATGATCCACAAATGGGAGCAAGACCATTGAAACGATTGATACAAAAACAGATCGTGAATGCACTCAGTAAGAAGATATTGGCAGGCGAGATCGATAAATCGCAAAAAGTATTGATTGATGCATTTGATGGAGTAGTGGTGTTTAGAAATGAGGATTAATACAAAAGCGGTTCACTAGTGAACCGCTTTTTTGTATTTTGTATGCTCTATGACCCGTTTTACAACCTCATTGCAACAATTTGACGAGAAAGGAGAAAAATCCGGATGGACCTACATTCTTATTCCCCAAGACATCGCTGAAATCTTAACTCCGGGAAGTAGGAAAACTTTTCGTGTAAAGGGGAAAATAGATGCACATGCGATAAACGCTGTTGCAGTGATGCCGATGGGAGATGGATCTTTTGTTTTGCCCGTTAATGCTACAATGCGTAAAGCCATCGGTAAGCGAAAAGGAGCGAGGGTCAATGTTTCACTAGCGGTAGACCACGCTCAGCCCGAAGTACCGGCTGTTTTAGCCGTTTGCTTGGCAGATGAGCCAAAAGCGAAAACTTTCTTTGAGCAGTTGCCTCTATCTCAGCGGAATTATTACAGTAAATGGGTGGTGGCTGTAAAATCACCATCCTTACAAGCTGAACGAATCGCACAAGTGATTGATGCCCTGTATCTTGGGTATAATTTTATAAGGTTCATGCAACACTTGAAGGAAAAGAAAAAACAGTAAATCTTCTCCATTCATCATTTTTATAGCTAAAAACTTACTATTTAGTCAGTTATTCTTAACTTTAATCCATGGCTGCCAGACATACAGATACTCGTGAAGAGATTGTCCGCATAGGAACCCAACTGATTAAGAGTCATGGGTACAATGCATTCAGTTATGCGGATATTTCTGAGCAGTTGCAGATCAAAAATGCAGCTGTGCATTATCATTTTAGAGGAAAGGAAGATTTATTAGCGGAAGTACTAGATCAATACATAGAGCAATACCAATTATTGAAGAAGCAGCTTGTACAATTAAATGCTAGTGCAACTTTCGCTGTTGAAAAGTTTATCGAAAGGTATTCTGTACTCGTGGATGCGAATTGCATTTGTATCATTGGCTCTATTGCATCTGATTACAACACTTTACCAGAATCGGTGAAAGAAAAAGTTCATCACCTTGTTACCATGGTATTAAAAATGGTGGAAGAAACATTAGCAGCGGGGAAAAAGTCCGGGGAATTTCAGTTTACAGAAACACCTAAAACCCAAACATTACTGGTAATGACAAATTTAGCAGCAGGTGTACAATTAGCGAGGATAACTGGGAAAAAAGATTATGATACAATAAAGCGAGCAATCATTCGTCAATTAAAAGGATAAATTTTTTTACCTAAATAACTTACTTATTAGTAAGTAATATATAAACTAAAATCAAAACCATGAAAAAAGCATCCGTTTACATGGCCATCATGTTTGGCTTCTTGCCTTTATTGATGTCTGCACAAAGCGACACAAAAGGTTCAATCATTACTGCTTCAAACGAAGTTGTAGAGGGTACTATCAAAGACCAGTTACAGAAGAAAGGGAATATCGTATTCACTACTGCAACAGGGAGTAAAAAAACGTATTCACCGGCTGATATCTCAGGATTTTCGATCAATGGGACTAAGTACATTTCTTATGCAAGTGATTTTTACCAAGAAGTTGTCACAGGAAATAAAGCGACACTATATATCCGCGCTACCAATAACAGCGGTAAGCTTTTATATAATGGAGCCGAGATGGTTGCAGTCTCCACTGCTGAGGGAAAATTAGGTGATTATTACCTCCAATTAAAATCCGATCCTAAACTTAATTGGGTTTCGAAAAAGAATTTCAGTGATATGATGACCAACTTATGTAAAGACTGTGCTGCTATTGTTGCCGGAATTAAATCGGGGCAAATTGATTATACGCAAATCACAAAACTTACAGAGCAGTACAATAGCTGCCAGTAGCATTAAAGCAAAAGCGCCGAACAACCTGTCGGCGCTTTTGCTTTTTATTATTGTTGGGATTGTGTAAGTCGATAAATTAATATAGCCGCACGTTGAATCAATAATGGGAATTCTTTTAAATTGATCGTTTCTCCAACGGCATGTGCTCCTTTACCCGATGCGCCGAGACCGTCAATACAGTCTACGTATTTCGCTACATAAGAAATATCACCGGCACCTCTTGACCCGGGATCCCCGGCATTCGCCGGTCCTAGGCCCATATCTCTTGATACCTTATCTACCCATAATCTTAATGCATCATTTCCTTTTGTTGGTTCCATCGCCGGGATACCATTGGTAAAAGAAATAGAAGCACTGGTTCCTCTTAAATTTTCTTTTGATACAATTGCACGCATCTTCTCTCTCGCATTCTCTCTTTGTTGTTCAGTTAGAAAACGCAGATCGCCTTCTACAATTACCGCTGGAGATATGATATTGGTTTTACCAATCACTGAGGCTTTGATTTGTTGATGGTCATATTGCATTTCTGATCCACCCGCAATGATACCCGGATTGAATGTTAGGTATTTTTCATTGGATAAATTTTCTCTGAATTGATTCAAAATACGTGCCGTCTCATAAATAGCCCCATAACCCGTACCTTGACCAAATACCCCCGCTGAATGTCCTGTTTTAGCTGTAACCTCTAGTTTCCAACTACTGAAACCACGTCTGCCAATGGCAATCGTATTCATTCCTTGTGCAGTTTCAAACCCAAGCGCTACATCCGAAGCTTTTGCGCGTGCAATAAAGTCTGCACGACTAATACTTGTGGGTTTACCTGATTCTTCTTCATCTCCTGTGAAATACACAACGATGGAAGTATTTTCTAATAATCCCAAAGACTCCAATGCCTGTAATGCCATTACCACTACAACATCTCCTCCTTTCATATCATTCACACCCTGTCCGGTAGCGGTAGAGTCATTGATTTTGGTATAAGGTGTAAAAGGCATATCAGGTTCGAAAACAGTGTCGAGATGCCCGATAATAAAAATCTTTTTTCCTTTATTCCCTTTTCGGGTAGCAACCAAATGTCCTGCTCTTTTTAATGAATCCGGTAATAACACCCATTCGGTTTGTAAACCGGCTTTTTTAAATTCTCTACTAAAAACTTCGCCGGTTTTTTTAACACCTTGTATATTGAATGTACCGCTATTGATATTTACAGTCTCCTCCAATAGCTTTTCTGCATTGATACGGTTAGATTTTACCCAATCAATGATCTTTTTTTCTGTATCGGAAAGCCCCTGCGAAAAAATTTTTTGAAACAGAAGCAACGTAATAACTAAAGCCTGTATCTTTTTCATGTAACGCATTTGATGAAGACCAAGTTATGAGAATTCGATCATCATTGCAATGAATTGATCAATTTTCTGAATGAGGGGGACTTTGTAGATCATTTTTGTTCAAGACTCATTAGCCAAAACATTTTTTAAAAATTAATACCGAAAGGTATCAGGCCATTTTATGTCGCACATCGAAATAAAAAATATCCTTTAACAAAACCTTAGTACACACTAGGCATTCTTTTTGTCTCTAAACATAAACAGGAAAAAATAGCCGATGAAAGAATGCTACGCTAAAAACAAGCACACATGAAAACAAAACAATTATTACTCGGAACCATCCTGTTATTTGCAACTGCTTTTGCAGTAACATCCTGTCAAAAGTCAGAGTCAGCACAAGCACCTACGACAGGGAAACAAAACCTAAGTCTATACATGACCGATGGACCAGGTTTTTTTGATCAAGTTTTTGTAGATATCAAAGCTGTTCAGGTATTGGTAGATACTTCAAAAGACACGCGTAAAAATGATACCTGCAACTGGGATAGAATCGGAGCATACATCGGTTCTACACTTGGTAATAGAAAAGATTCAGGACTTGTATGGACAACTTTAAACATACGAGCCGGTGTTTATGATATTTTAAACCTGCGTAATGGAGTAGATACCCTATTGGCTTCTACGGATATCCCTAACGGTGCTATTCGTTTGATCAGAATAGAGATCGGAACACGTAATTCAGTGGTGAAAGACAGTGTTACTTATCCTCTAAACTGGCCAGAAAATAAACCTAACTATATCCTAATCAAATTGAAAGGAAACGAATGTGAAGAATACCTACCCGGTAAAATTCGCTTGTGGCTTGATTTTGATATCAGCAGATCTGTGATCGTAGTTAATAATAACAAATTCTATCTGAAACCTATATTCCACATTTTTGTTGAGAAGAAAACAGCCAGTGTATCAGGTAAAGTAAAACCTGAAGATGCAAAAGCAATACTGACGCTATTCAATGGAACAGATACTGCCTATGCTTTGCCCAATAAAAATGGTGAGTTTAAAATGCGAGGCTTGAAAAATGGAACATATTCATTGTTCATCAATGCTTCCAATAATTACAAAGACACCACTATCAATAATATTAAAGTTGATGCACCTAAGAATACCAATGTAGGTGTGATAGAACTCAAGAAGTAGGTTTTCAAGAGCAAGGGTTAAGGGGAGCTTTCGGGCTCCTCTTTTTTTATGTCAAATCATTAGTTCTTTGTTCAATCTTCACAGGAATATGGCAACTTTGCAACGATCAGTTCAAAAAACATGTATGCAAAATCGTAAAGCTGCTATCGGATTTATTTTTATTACACTTCTTATTGATGTTACCGGACTCGGACTGATCATACCCGTGATGCCAAAGCTGATCGAAGATCTTCTACAAACTTCAGATATTAGTAAAGCCTCTCAATATGGTGGATGGCTGACTTTTGCCTATGCATTTACACAATTTCTGTTTGCTCCTGTTCTTGGTAATTTAAGTGATAAATATGGTAGAAGACCTGTATTGCTATTTTCCTTACTTGGATTTGGTATCGATTATCTATTTCTTTCATTTGCCCCTTCTATCGGATGGTTATTTGTGGGAAGGGTCATTGCAGGTGTTACAGGAGCTAGTTTCACCACAGCTTCTGCCTACATAGCAGATATCAGCACGAATGAAAATCGAGCACAAAATTTCGGAATGATCGGCGCTGCTTTTGGTTTGGGCTTTATTCTTGGACCCATGATCGGAGGCTTATTGGGAGAATTAGGTGCGCGGGTTCCTTTTTTTGTAGCAGCAGGATTGGCACTTCTAAATTGTGCTTATGGATATTTTGTTTTGCCTGAATCCTTATCAAAAGAAAATCGAAGAGGATTTGAGTGGAGAAGAGCAAATCCAGTAGGTTCACTGTTACAGCTTAAAAAATATCCTGCTGTTGCAGGATTGATCATTTCTATGATCCTTATTTATATTGCAGGTCATGCTGTCCAAAGTAATTGGAGTTTTTTCAATATTGAACGTTTCGGGTGGAGTCCCAAAATGATCGGTATTTCTTTGGGGATCGTTGGTTTATTGGTTGGGGGAGTTCAGGGCGGATTGGTGCGTGTAGTCAACCCACGAATCGGAAATGAAAAAAGTATTTATGTGGGCTTGGGTCTCTATGCGCTTGGATTATTGCTCTTTGCCTTTGCAACAGAAGGATGGATGATGTTTGTTTTTCTGATTCCCTATTGCTTGGGTGGTATTGCGGGTCCGGCTTTACAATCCATTATATCAGGGCATGTTCCGCCTAATGAACAGGGAGAACTACAAGGTGCTTTGACTAGTTTGATGAGTGCCACATCCATTATTGGCCCACCCTTGATGACGAATCTATTCGCTTATTTTACACATAAAGAAGCGCCCGTTTATTTTCCGGGCGCTGCATTCTTTTTAGGTGCCGTATTGATGATGGCAAGTACTTATTATGCATACAAAGCCTTACACACAAAGGCAAAGACCGATTAATTTTCGACCTCAACAATCATCTCAATTTCAACTGCCATATTCATGGGCAATGATGCCATGCCTACTGCACTTCTGGCATGCTTTCCTTTGTCTCCAAATACTGCTACCATCAGATCGGAAAAACCATTGATCACTTTGGGTTGATCTGAAAATTGATCTGTACTATTCACCATTCCTAATACTTTTACTACTCTTTTGATCTTAGAAAGATCGCCAACAGCTGCTTTTAACGTTGCAAGCAGATTGATGCCCGTTAATTTGGCTGCATCATAACCTTCTTCGATCGAAAGATCTTTTCCCAGCTTTCCAGTAGTATATTTTCCTTCTGCGTTGGAAGGACCATGACCTGATAAAAAAATGAGATTACCTGTACGAACAAATTTTACATAGTTCGCAACGGGATTAGTGGGTGCAGGTAAACTAATTCCCATCGATTGTAACTTCTGTTCAGGTGCTTGTGAAATGGCTGCTGTCATCAGAAAACAACCAATAAGAATCAATGATACTTTTTTCATGTGCAATTTCATTTGGTCGATTATGTAGAAATATTATTGTGCTTTAGAAGTAAACCAACTATCTCTGATCTTTTTCATGTCTTCAGTGATTGTTTGACCTGTGCTACTCATATCCACAACTGTTAATCCAGTGTTTTCCTGTAGTGTCATCGAAGTTAATTTTTCTTTTCCTCTGTGTTTATAAGTGACTTTAATAATATCTCCCGG
>JBDKEH010000063.1:0-8435 GCA_039795345.1 Bacteroidota bacterium | reverse complement strand
ATATCCATAGGGCTGGAGTTCGGCAGGGAACATGATCTCTTTCCCATTATACCACACGGGTAGGTCGAAGGTTTCGTGCATAAGTAAATGTAAGAGAATGTTTAAAAGAAATGGTGGGCTCCATCCAAAGTTATTTTTCCAGCGCTTATCTTCGGCTCATGGAACATAAGGATCTGGTATTGCATACGCTCGCGCAAATGGTCGCTGAATCTGCACAACCTAGTTTATACCAGTTTATTCCGAGGGAATTGATTTTACGATTGCCGATGGATTGGTCTGCTATTTTTTCTTGTCTAAGCGCTTTAGCGGAAGAAGGTGCTGTTCAAATTTTTCACGGAGATACGATTCAATTTTCTATTACAGAAAAGGGGATTGAGCTCTCCAAACATTTGAATAGGCAATCGACCAATTCCATATCATCGATTTAATATGGTTGGCGTATGAGCATACGTCAAAGAATTATTTTAGTTGGGATATTTTGTTGGTATGAAAAAAACCATCAGTGTTTATCACGATCAGATTGGGCAAAATATTCAAGCATTCAGAAAACATCATCAACTCTCCATCAAGGATTTGAGTCAACGATGTGGCATTGATGTACAACAATTACAAAGAATGGAAAGGGGGGAGGTGAATTTTAGGTTGACTACGCTGGTCAAGGTATTACAAGTGACGGGGAATGTATTATTTTACCAAATAACGGAAGAGAAAAATTCATTTCCCTAGAAACGGTAACTTCCCCAGAAATACTTTAATGCTTCCTTTGGCATGAATTTTTAGTCAAAAGTGGAAAGGCATTAATTGATATAGTTTAAAATATTTCTTTAAAATCTATAGATCAAAATTTTATCAATCCCAACTCTTCCAGGCGTATCGCCATAGTTTCATCTGATACACCAAATATTGCTGAAAGTGGTGTGAATTTGTGTCCAACAATTCGGTTCGCCCTTGCTAATTCACGACCTAACCCACGAAGATTTTGGCATTTTTCTCTAAAAGTTTGAATCGAGCCCGCGCCGAGCATGAATACTGTTTCTTGATTGATATTAAATACCTCGTTTCCAAATCTCTCTCTAAATATCTTAATAACCTGTTTTCTAGGCATTAAAAAATAGGCGGCAAATTTATCTGCTTGCCTCTCCGTAAGGTTTTTGCTTGTATGGGAACCATCGATTGGTTTATCTCGATGTAATAACATGTCAGGATGTAAAAGAGCATGTCCTAGCTCATGCGCTAAGGTGAATCTCATGGTTTCAACTGGGAACTGCTGTGAAACTTCCACCACTCGTTTCTTTTTATTGATCAAACCTGCTACCTCAAAAGCTCCAGTGTCATCATAATGTCTGCCCAATGATTCTTTTTGTATTACAGCATATTTCATCAAGCGAATTAGTATTTCTTGCGGTTTTAGTACTTGCATTGGTAGGGTCAACTGATCGCTATCCTTCTTAAATAATTTATCTTTTTTAATCCAGATAAATTGCTGGAGGTTGGTGACAAATTTTTCAAGGTCATCATCCGATAGAATTTTATCAGCATGCTTGCCTGCTTTGTATTCAGCCATCAGCTTTTCAAAACGATAGTGTTCGTCTGCTTCCTTTTTTAGCTGATGATGTTTCTCTTTACAAATTCGATCCAATTGGTGGTATTTTATTTCAAGTTTATCCTTTACTCCCCGAATCATTTCCATCCAGTCATCAGCAGGAAGTTGTTGAAGGTTTAGTTCAATAATGGAAAGACAACTTAGCATCCCAGCTGTAGCCGTGTGAATTGCTGTGGCAGAATCTCCTCTTGCCGAAATAAATCCGTAATCAAAGACATAAGTAGCCATTTCGCCAATTCGATGGCAATATTTGGCGATTTGAATCGGTATTTCTGTAGCTTTTCTAAGCTCAGCATTGACGATTAAATCTTTTTCATGTTTGATTTTACTATTTTTCTCCAAGCCTGTCTTTTCTGGCTTTGATGACTTTATCAAATTGTACAGAATCATTTTCAAAAAGGCTTTCTAATTGTGGCAACACTTTGGTCTTTATCAGAAGGCGATTGTTCTTATGTTCTTCAAGGTGAGATTGATATCTAGGACTTCTGGATGCATATCTTTCTGTTAAGTCTATTACTGTTGTAGTAAGATGCGCTGCCAACAAACCATCCAACGCAGCAGCGCTACCAGAACCCGGCTCATGACCTCCTGCTCCAAAATCTTTTAGGAGTTGCTTTGTAATTCGATTAAGTAATGGTTCGCGTGACATATCACAAATTTATCAAATTGTGCTGGGCATCTAGGGTTGAGTAATCAACAAAAAGCTGTTTATGGTGGAAAACTGATAATAAAAATGGGGTGATTACTAATTAATTGACTAGAATAATTCGCATTTGCTGAAAAACATATCTCTAAGTGGATGCTCTCCTAGATACTTTTTTGGAGTAGAGGCTCAAAATTTTAGATGAGTATAACATTCCAAGGAATAAGTGGGAGAGTGCTGAAGTGATAGTTTTTACGCTGTATCATATGTTCAAATTGAGCACCAACCAAAACGTATTTATTGGGGTAATAATTCTATGATTAGAATTAGAAGCAAAGCTTATAAACAATGTAGTATTCATAGCCTGATGTTGATGAAAATGATGCTCTATAGAATTCAATACTGTCGACAAGGGTTGCCTGGCATCAAGTAATTAATTAATCTTTATATTATTAAATATACATTTAAATTATAGTTTGATGAATTGGTGTGCACGGAACTAAAATTTTAAACTCTTTTGGAAAAGAAACTATACATTTGTTTTATCAGCATTAATGAAAAAATTTGTCACATTCATAGTAGCAGTTTTATTTCTGAGTACTTCCTCAGGGGCTTCTATACGAATGCATTATTGTATGGGTAAACTTGCCGACTGGGGGTTTATGTATAGAGATTCCAAAACTTGCGAAAATTGTGGAATGGAGGAATCCGATACAAAAGATAATGGCTGTTGTAAAGATGAAAACAAGTTTGTAAAGAACATTTCAGAACAAAAAATTACTGAATCAGTTTCTATTAATTTTACTCTCACTATTCTTGACTTACCGCTATCCCTTTTTTCATTATCGGATATTTTCTATATCTCTTCAAGTGAAGAGTATCCAATAAGTCATGCTCCACCTCGAAATTGCAAGACGCCCGTATACCTTCTTAACAGAACTATCCTTATTTAATTTAATGTTGACTTAGTAGTGCCAGGCAATCAAATTGTCAGGCTATTGGCGTTTCTCTTTGCCAGTATTATATTTTACAACAATAAAATCATGAAAAATGAAAGCAATTAAAATGCTAATGATGGCAGCGCTAACTATCTTATCTTTTTCAGTATTTGCTCAGGACCCAACAACACAAAAGAACAAAATTAGACAAACTGTTGAAAAGACATATATATGTCCAATGCATCCTGATGTGATTATGGATAAATCTGGGAAATGCCCAAAATGTGGCAGGAACCTTACTCTAAAAGAAAAAATGAAAATGGAGGTAGTTGGTCTTTATGAATGTCCTGCGCATCCAGGTATTACAGGAGATAAACCCGGCAAATGTTCAGTATGTGGTTCTAAAATGAATCTTTCACCAAAAGAAAGAATGAAAATGGGAGTAATGAAAACCTATACATGCCCCATGCACCCTGATGTTGCAAGTGATGAGTCAGGTAAGTGTCCAAAATGTGGAATGGATTTAAAAGAAGAAGAGCAGTCTGTTCAAACATATTCATGTTCTAGCCACCCGGACATGACTAGTGACAAGCCAGGTAAATGTTCAAAATGTGGAACCTCATTGACACTTTCTCCAAAAGAGAAAATGAAAATGGAAGTGATGAAAATATATTCTTGCCCCATGCATTCGGATGTCACCAGCAATAAACCTGGTAAATGCACTAAATGTGGCATGGATTTAAAAAAGAGGTCAAACTAATGCTTCTACATTGCTTCAAATATTAATATCAAATTATGGTTCAAAAATTAATTGAACTGGCTTTGCGTAACCGGGTGATTATTCTGTTATTGGCAGGAGGATTATTTGCTTATGGAATTTACGCTGTGAAACAGAATCCGATTGATGCTATTCCGGATTTAAGTGAAAACCAGGTGATCGTATTTACTGAATGGATGGGACGCAGTCCACAGGTTATAGAAGACCAGGTAACCTATCCATTGGTCAGCAACTTGCAGGGTATACCCAAAATCAAGAATATTCGGGGTTCATCCATGTTTGGGATGAGTTTTGTATATGTTATTTTCGAAGACAATGTTGATATATACTGGGCGAGAACCCGTGTACTCGAAAGACTCAACTTTGCACAACGTCTTCTGCCGCAAAATGTAACACCTACACTGGGTCCTGATGGAACAGGGGTGGGTCATATTTTCTGGTATCACCTCAATGCTCCTAAGATGGATTTGGGAGAACAAAGAGCACTTCAAGACTGGTACATCAAATTTGCGTTACAAACGGTACCCGGTGTGGCAGAAGTAGCATCTTTTGGTGGCTTCGAAAAGCAATATCAATTAGTAGTTGATCCCATAAAGTTGCAGTATTACAACATTTCGCTGATGGATGTGATGAATAAAGTCAAAGCCAATAATAATGATGTAGGGGGACGCAAATTTGAAATGGCAGATATGGCCTATATTATCAGAGGCTTAGGCTACATAAAAAATAAGAATGATATTGAAAATATTGCACTGACCAATTACAATGGTATTCCTGTAAGAGTCAAGGATATTGGTTCTGTTCAAATGGGAGGTGATTTGCGTCTGGGAATTTTTGATATGGATGGCAAGGGAGAAGTGGTAGGTGGTATAGTGGTAATGCGATACAATGAAAATGCCAATAAGGTAATTGAGTCAATAAAAGCTCGGATGAAGGAGGTTGAAAAGGGATTGCCAGATGGTGTAACGTTCCAAACTTCATATGACCGCAGTACACTGATTCAAGAAGCTATTGATTCAGTAAAAGGAACATTAGTTGAAGAAATGATTGTCGTCTCATTGGTAGTGCTGATATTCCTATTCCATTGGCGCAGTGCTGTAATTATATTGATTCAATTGCCTATTTCTGTTGCAGCAGGTTTTATTTTCCTTGAAATGTTTGGTATTTCGTCCAATATTATGTCATTGACGGGAATCGCACTCGCTATTGGTGTAGTAGTTGATGATGGCATTGTGATGGTGGAAAATGCGTACAGACATATTAGCGAGGCACAGGCTAAAAAAATTAAATTAACCGACAAATCGTAAGTATGGCAAAGTGGTTCAAAAGAAATAAAGACCCCTTAACAATAGAGGAAAGAAATGAGATTATTGAAAGATCTTCAAAACAAGTAGGTCCCGGCGTATTTTATTCCACCATTATTGTAGTCACTTCTTTTCTTCCTGTATTTCTACTTACAGGTATGGAAGGAAAACTTTTTCATCCCCTGGCATGGACAAAGACTTTTATCCTATTAATTGATGCGGTATTAGCTATAACATTAACTCCGGTTCTAATTTCCTTTTTTCTAAAAGGACGACTAAAACCAGAAGATTCAAATCCAATAACAAAAACACTGGAGAAGATTTATACGCCCATTCTAAAATGGTGCTTAAAATGGAGAAAAACTACCATAGGGCTTAATATTCTGGCATTAGCCATGGGAGTAATCATGATGACTCGTCTTGGTTCGGAATTTATGCCGCCATTGGATGAGGGCTCATTGTTATTTATGCCGGTAACTCTTCCAGATGTATCCAATTCTGAAGCAAAACGATTATTACAGGTTCAGGATAAGTTGATTCGTTCTGTTCCCGAAGTTTCACATGTTCTTGGTAAAGCAGGAAGAGCCAATACAGCAACAGATAATTCTCCGATCAGCATGATTGAAACCATCATTTTACTCAAGCCTAAAAATGAATGGAGGGAAGGGCGAACCAAAGATGATATTATAAATGAGCTGAATTCAAAAATGCAAATACCGGGTGTTACAAATGGATGGACACAGCCCATCATTAATCGTATTAACATGCTTTCAACCGGTATAAGAACCGATGTTGGTTTAAAAGTATACGGACAAAACCTGGATAGTATTTACGCATTTGCTCAAACTATTAAAAGGCAGTTGGAGGGGATTGATGGAGTAAAGGATTTATATGTGGAGCCCATTACAGGCGGAAAGTACATCGATATTATAGTTAAACGTGGTGAAATCGGTCGGTATGGGCTGAGTATTGATGATGTCAATACCGTAATTGAGAGTGCATTAGGAGGTATGAAACTTACTACCACTATTGAAGGCCGTCAGCGATTTTCCGTAAATGCCAGATACGGGCAAGATTTTCGAAATAATATTCAAGCATTAAAGCGACTTCAGGTACAGACAATGGACTTTGGTCCTATACCATTAGAAGCTGTTGCAGACATTCAACTAAGTGACGGCCCACCGATGATTAATTCAGAAAATGCAATGCTTAGGGGTACAGTACTATTTAATGTTAGGGAAAGAGATTTAGGCAGTACAGTAAAAGAGGCACAAGAGCGATTGAATCGAATGGTCACTAAACTTCCAAAAGGATACTTTCTGGAATGGAGTGGCCAGTGGGAAAATCAAATCAGGGCTAACCAGACTCTAAAAATGATCATGCCAATAGTACTCATTATCATTTTCATGGTATTATATTTCACCTATCATTCTTTTAAAGAAGCTCTAATCACCATGATCACCGTGCCGTTTGCATTAATCGGGGGTGTATTCATGGTCTATTTTTTTGGCATTAATCTTTCTGTAGCTGTTGCTGTGGGCTTTATTGCTTTATTTGGAATGGCCATCGAGACAGCCATGTTGATGACGATCTATTTAAATGAAGCCATGAACAATATGGTCGCTAAACATGGTAATTCTAAATCAACATTAACACCCACAATTATCCGAGACTATGTGATTGAAGGCTCTGCCAAAAGGTTACGACCCAAACTCATGACAGTTTCAGTTGGACTTTTCGGTCTGATCCCTATTCTTTGGGCTACAGGAGTTGGTAGTGATATCATGCGACCCATCACCATTCCATTGATTGGTGGCACAATTTCATCCACTATTTATGTGTTACTCATTACTCCTGTCATTTTTGAAATGATTAAAGAGAGAGAATTAAAACGTAACGGTAAAATTGAATTAATAGATGTTAAAGAATAAATTAATACTGACCTTCTTTGGGTTGATATGTTTTGCATATGGCAATACGCAAATCTTGAAGTTGCATGCAATCATTGATAGCATTAAAACAAAGCATCCTGTAGTGAAGATGTATGATCATGAAATCCGTTCTATGGATGAAGCTGCAAAAGGGGCAAGAAGCTGGATGCCTCCTCAAATCGGCATTGGTCAATTTATGACACCATATGATGTCAGACTCTGGCATAGGGAGGGCGATATGCCTGGTATGGGATCTGTGATGATTTCTGGAGAGCAAATGCTCCCGAATAGAAAAAAATTAGATGCAGATGAGAGGTACATGAAAGCTATGTCGTCAGTTGAGAAAGAAAAAAAGAATGCAACACTAAATGAATTAGTGAACGATGCTAAACAGTTCTATTATGATTGGATAATCCTGAAAAAGAAATTGTTGATCCTGGAAGAGAATGAAAAGATACTGGACTTCATGATCAAAAATGCAGAAATACGTTACAAAAACGGTCTTGAAAAGATAAGTGCTTATTATAAGGCAAAAGCCGCTTTAGGAGAAGTGAAAAATATGCAATTAATGTTTGAAAGTGATATTAAAGAAAAACGTATTCGCATCAATTCGCTTATGGGTAGAAATGCTATGACAGATTTCGATATTGATACCACTTACTTCTTGAATAGTTATGAAGCTCTTGTTTTTGACAGCACTCTTTTTTATACTAACCGTAGTGACCTAAAATCATTGGATAGAGAGATTGATCTTACTATTCTAAAACAGGAAACGGAGCGTACTGCACTTAAACCTCAATTTGGAATTCGTTATGATAATATGATTGGATTTGGAGGACAGCCATTGCAGTATACCATTATGGGAATGGTTCGTATTCCGATGGCTAAATGGTCTTCTAAAATGAATAAAGCCAATATTGAAAGCTTAAAATGGAAAAGTAATGCCATTCAGTCACAGAAAGAAATGATGGTGAATGAATACAGTGGGATGGCTTATGGCATGCGTAATGAACTGGGGTTAAAGAAAAAGCAATTAAAACTTTTTGAAGGTCAGATTATACCGGCATTGCGTAATAATTACAAGACAATGCAGCTCGGTTATGAGCAGAATACAGAGGAGTTATTCATGTTATATGATGCATGGGAAATTCTAAACATGAAACAGTTAGAATTATTAGAGTTACTAAGTCAGGCATTGAAACTTCAGGTGACAATTGAAAGAATTATTGAAAAAAACT
>JBDKEH010000048.1:0-12499 GCA_039795345.1 Bacteroidota bacterium | reverse complement strand
TATGAATATTTTACTCTTAGGAGCCGGTGGAAGAGAACATGCACTGGCATGGAAAATGTCGCAGAGTCATCATTGTGATGCACTTTTTATTGCACCCGGTAATGCAGGCACATCACAGTTTGGTACCAATTTGCCGATAGGTGTTACTGACTTCGAAGCCATCAAACAAGCTTGTATCGAAAACAAAATTGATATGCTTGTAGTAGGCCCCGAAGAGCCATTGGTGAAAGGTGTGTATGATTTTTTTGAAAAAGATCCGGTATTACAAAGAATAGTGGTGGTAGGACCTTCAGCAAAAGCTGCGCAATTAGAGGGCAGTAAAGCCTTCAGTAAAAAATTCATGCAGCGTCATCAAATACCAACAGCTGCATATGCTGAATTTACTGCGGATAATTTTGAAGAAGGAAAAAAATACATCGCAAAGCATAGCCTACCTGTTGTTTTAAAAGCTGATGGACTCGCTGCCGGTAAAGGTGTCGTGATTGCAGCTACACATGCAGAAGCACTACAGACCTTTGAAGAAATGATTCTGCATAAACAATTTGGTGAAGCGAGTAGTAAAGTGGTGATCGAAGAATTTTTACAAGGTATTGAAGTCAGTGTATTTGTTCTAACCAATGGATCTGATTATCAGATCATCGGTCATGCAAAAGATTATAAAAGAATTGGCGAAGGCGATACCGGCTTAAACACAGGTGGAATGGGCTGTGTAAGCCCTGTGCCATTCATGGATGAGCCTTTCATGCGTAAAGTAGAAGAGCGCATCATCGCTCCAACTGTAAAAGGTTTAGAGCAGGAAGAATTGATCTATCACGGTTTTATCTTCTTCGGATTGATGAATGTAAATGGAGAACCATTTGTGATCGAGTACAATTGCAGAATGGGAGATCCTGAGACAGAAGTAGTGATGCCTCGTTTACAAACAGATCTTGTTGCATTGTTTGCCGCGATGGATAACGGCACACTCGCAGATGCTAATATTGCTTATGACGAAAGATTCTGTGCAACGGTTATGGCAGTAAGCGGTGGTTATCCGGGCGACTATGAAAAAAATAAAGTCATTCATGGATTGGAGCATGCAGCAATATCAAAAGATGTGATCGTATTTCATGCGGGTACACAACAAAATGAAAACAATGTCTTAACAAATGGTGGCAGGGTTTTAGCAGTTACGGCGTACGGAAATAATATTGCTGATGCAGTAAACAAATCAAAAAATAAATTGAAAGAAATATCGTTTGAAGGAATGTATTTTAGGAGGGATATTGGGTTTGAGTTTGATGAAAAGTGAAAAGGCAAAAGTGAAAAGTGAAAGTTTATACATGAGCTGATAAAACATCAAAAAAATCGTTTCACTTTTCACCTTTCACCTTTCACCTCTAACCTCAGGAAAAATCAGTATTTTAGGCTTTGTTATTTCAAGTAATTTCATCCACCTTTGCAATCATTGACGAACAAATAAGAACTTTTTCTATACAATGGGATTATTCAACTTTTTTACGCAGGAAATAGCCATGGATCTGGGTACCGCCAATACCCTCATTATCCATAATGATGAAGTAGTGGTAAATGAGCCATCGATCGTGGCCCTGAACCGTAACAATATGAAAGAAGTGCTGGCAGTGGGGAAGAAAGCCCTCATGATGCACGAGAAAACCCATGAAAGTATTCGTACGGTTCGTCCGCTGAAAGACGGTGTAATTGCCGACTTTAACGCTGCCGAGCTGATGATTAGGGAGTTGATCAAGATGATCTATCCCAAAAAACCTCTTTTTCCACCTAGTTGGAGAATGGTGATCTGTATCCCCTCTTCTATTACCGAGGTAGAAAAACGTGCCGTTCGTGAT
Source organism: Bacteroidota bacterium (assembly GCA_039795345.1). Lineage (GTDB taxonomy): Bacteria > Bacteroidota > Bacteroidia > Chitinophagales > Chitinophagaceae > Sediminibacterium. Next base: position 10,652 of record JBDKEH010000048.1, on the reverse strand, counting down.
AGTGCCGAGCAGGCTGGTGCCAAAGAAGTGTATATGATCCATGAACCAATGGCTGCTGCCTTAGGTATTGGTATTGATGTTGAAGAACCCGTAGGAAACATGATCATCGATATCGGCGGTGGAACCACCGGTATTACCGTAATTGCCCTGGCAGGTATCGTTTGTGACCAGAGTATCCGTGTTGCAGGTGATGAATTTACAGCTGATATCATGGAAGCCCTCCGTCGTTATCATAGCTTATTGATCGGTGAGCGTACTGCTGAACAGATCAAGATCAATGTGGGTGCTGCGATGAAAGACCTCGATAATCCACCAGATGACATGCCGGTAAATGGTCGTGACCTTGTAACAGGTATCCCTAAACAGATCATGGTTAGTTACCAAGAGATCGCTGAAGCACTGGATAAAAGCATCTTCAAAATTGAGGAAGCGATCCTGAAAGCATTGGAAACAACTCCACCGGAACTGGCGGCCGATATCTACCGCAGAGGTTTGTATCTAACAGGTGGTGGTGCTTTATTACGCGGATTAGATAAGCGTTTAAGCGCGAAGATCAAATTACCGGTTCATGTAGCGGATGACCCACTGAAGAGTGTGGTACGCGGTACCGGCTTGGCACTGAAGAACTATCAGCGTTTTCCATTCATTATGAGATAATCCCTAGGTCCGGTACAGTTATCCCATCATTTTGAATGTCCTAATCAAACTTTGCGTTGAAGAATATATTTCTGTTCATACGGCGTTATTTCACTTTCCTGAGCTTCTTACTGCTGCAGGTATTCGCCATTGTTCTACTGACACGTTCCAGCAAAACGCATGAAGCATTCTTTTCAGATGCTACCAGTGAGTTAACAGGAAAGTTCAACCAACGCTACAGCAATCTTCGCAACTATTTCAGTCTGGCAGAGACCAACAGACAGTTAGCAGAAGAGAACAACCGACTGAGAAATCTTTTGGCAAGTAATCAAATCGCTCCCGATAGCGGTTCTATCAATTATACAGATACCACATTCCGCGATTCAACCGGCCGTTACCGTAAGTTTACCTGGCTTCCTGCAAAAGTGATTGGTAATACCGTGACATTGCAAACCAATTTCCTGACCCTAGAAAGAGGTAATAATCAAGGTGTTAAGAAAGGAATGGCCGTAATCGGACCACAAGGTATCGTAGGCGTTGTGGTAGAAACCAGCGCCAATATCAGTAAAGTAATGAGCCTGCTACACCGTAATAGTCGCGTGAGCGCCATGCTAAAAAAAGACAATAATGCAGGTAGTATTGAATGGGATGGAAATGATCCTTCGATCCTGACACTTCGCAATGTTTCAAAAAGTGCCAAAGTGGTAAAAGGTGATACAGTGGTAACCAGTACTTATTCAGCCAACTTCCCTTCTAACCTCATGGTTGGAACAGTGGCATCCATTGTAGAAGATCCTTCCAGTAATTTTTATACGTTGAAGATCAAAACCGCCACCAATTTCTTCAGCATTCAATATGTTTATCTGGTAGAGAATGTGCGTTTCGCTGAACAGGTACAACTTGAAAATACACCGCAGACCAATCAATGAGTAACTTCGTAAAAAATATCATCCGATTTATTCTGTTCATCTTCTTACAGGTGTTCATACTCAATGAGGTACCGCCATTACATCGTTTCATTGTTCCTTATGTGTATTTTTTGTACATACTCTGGTTGCCTTTCAATATGAACAGGGTATTATTGATGGCCATTGCATTTCTTTTTGGTATTACACTCGACTCCTTTACTGGAACCCTGGGGTTACATGCAGCTCCCTGTGTGCTGATTGCTTTCATTCGTCCATTCATTCTCAGTGTACTCCTTCCTCAGGAAACCATTGAACAGAGTTACAGCGAACCGGGCAGCAAAAGCATGGGCTGGGCGCCTTATAGTTTGTATGTAGGCTTACTTACTTTTATTCATCATTTCTATCTCGTTCTCATAGAATGGCTTCAATTTGGCGACTTCCTCTATTTTCTGGGAAAAGTACTGGGCACCACAGCCATCAGCTTACTCATGATCTTCCTCGCCGAACTGCTGTTCCTGCGAAAAGGCAAGTATAGAACGAATGCCGCGTGAGTAGTGAAAAGTGAAAGGTGAAAATTTTTCACTTTTGACTTTTGACTTTTCACTTCTGATTTCGACTTCTACACACTTTTGCAAAATTTTTTTCGTTTGATCCATAACAATGCATCAAATTTGTAATACACTTCACTTTTAAGTTTAGTCCCAAGATTTATGCCTGTCTTCAACCAGAGTCGCAGCCGTGTGGTACAGTTTATTTTTGCAGGTGTTTTCATTGCTATCACGGGGCAATTGATCAACCTGCAATTGTTTTCCGGTCAGTATAAACTGGCAGCAGATAACAATGCCTTCTATCGTAAAGTCATCTACCCCGATCGTGGTATCATTTTCGATCGTAAGAAAAGAGGTATCCTGGAAAATACCATCAGCTATGATCTGGTAGTGATCCCATCTGAGTCGCGTGGTACAGATACGATGACATTATGTCGACTTTTGAATATAGACACGACAACCTATAAACGAAGAATGCGTGATCTTATCTTCAAAAATACCAGCGTTAAGCCTAGTGTTTTTGAGGCTTTATTAACTCCCGAGATGTTCGCCAAGTTGAATGAGAACATGTATCGTTTCCCCGGCTTCTCCTTGAATGAACGCTCTGTTCGAACTTATCCATACAATGTAGGAGCTGCAGTATTGGGATATATGGCAGAAGTAGATACCGGATTTTTACGTCGTCATAAAGGAGAAGGGTATGAAATGGGGGATTACTTTGGCAGCACCGGCTTGGAAAATATTTATGAGAAAGTGTTGATGGGACAAAGAGGTATCAAACGATATATCCGTGATAACAAAGGTCGTTTACAAGGCTCTTGGGAGAACGGAGCCTATGATACAGCTGCAGTTGCAGGTAAAAATTTGTACTCAAGCATCGATGTAGAATTACAAGAACTCGGCGAGAAACTGATGCAAAACAAAGTAGGGAGTATTGTTGCGATCGACCCTAAGACAGGGGGCATTCTTTGTATGGTGAGTGCCCCAACATACAATCCGAATTATCTCACAGGCAACCAAAGAAAGAAACACTTGGTCGATATGTTGTACTTCGATCCCAGACTTCCTTTATTGAATAGAACAGTAGGTACTTTCTATTCTCCGGGATCTACATTCAAAACCATGGTTGGAATTATTGGAATGAATGAAGGCGTGATCGACGATAATTTCACCGTCAGTTGTGGTGGCTCCTATTATGGTTGTGGACGCCCTATGGGATGTCACGCAGCAGGTACATTTACTTTGAAACCGGCAATCTCAAAATCTTGCAACAGTTATTTCGCTGCAACGTACAGACGTATTCTTGAAAACAATAAATACCCCAACCGCGATAGCGCTCTGAGTTCATTCAATCAGTATGCTTACTCGTTCGGACTAGGTAGAAGACTTGGAGTTGACTTACCATCTGAAAAAATGGGTAATATGCCTACTCCAAAATATTATCATGGCATATTTGGTAAGAACTGGCAGTCGTGCAATATCATATCTAATAGTATTGGTCAGGGTGAGATCACCACTACCCTTACTCAATTAGCCAATGTTATGGCCATCATTGCCAATAAAGGGTGGTACTACACACCTCACCTAATTGACTCCATTGATGGCGGTGATGAGTTTGGAATGCTCGATAAATTCAAGATCAAACATAAGACCAAAGAAATTCCTGAGTTTGTTTGGGAAGAAGTGCATGAAGGTATGCAGGGTACCATGGAATTTGGTACAGGCTTCTATGCAAAAGTTCCGGGTATCAATGTGTGTGGTAAAACAGGAACGGTAGAGAATGCATATCGTGGTGAGAAGTTAAAAGACCACGCTTTCTTTGGTGCTTTTGCACCTAGAGAGAACCCACGCATAGCCATTGCTGTGATGTGTGAGAACGCAGGTTATGGTGCTACTTCCGCAGCACCTATCGCTAGCTTATTGATCGAAAAATATTTAAATGATTCGATCAGTGGTAATGATCGAAAAGCAAAAATTGAACAGTTGGCTAAAATGGATCTGATTCCACCACAGATGAAAAAGCAAATGGCCAAGAGAGATTCATTGAGACAAGTACAACAAATGACCGCAGCGAAAAAAGCAGCTCGTGATACTTCAGGTGTGCAAGAAGCACCGGAAGAAACAGAAACAGAAAACACACCGGCTAAACCTGGTCCAACAAAAGTTCCAAAAAAAGACAGTGGCAAAACTGCGGCTGTGCTTCCTAATGAGATCAGAAAGTCAACCACCGTAAAAAGAAAAACCGTTGCCTGAAGAAAATGAACAGAAGAAATCAAAATATTGTCACGCAAGGGGTTGATTACATAGTCATTTGGTTATACGCCATTTTAGTAGCCATCGGTATTCTATGCATCTTCATGGTTGAATATCGTCCTGAAACAGATTGGCTGGCTTCTTTTTTGGATGGTAAAACCAGTTACAGTAAGCAATTGATCTTTGCGGGAGTATGCGCCATCGCAGCAACTTTTATTTTATTGACCGATAGCAAACTGTTCACTGCATTTGCGAATCTTTTTTATCTGTTAGGTATCCTTTTGATGATCGCGACTTTTGCTATTGGTAAAAACATCAATGGATCAAAAAGCTGGATACCCTTGGCAGGAGGCTTCAACCTACAACCTGCTGAACTGTGCAAGATATTTGTGTCGCTTGCTTTGGCGAAATACCTATCCAGACAAGAGATCGATTTTTCAAAAGTTCGTTCACAATTAGTAGCAGGAGCTATTACATTGGCTCCCGCTGTATTATCGGTCCTCCAACATGAATTGGGTTTAGCATTGGTATACACAAGTTTTGTTATTGCTATGTATCGTGAAGGCTTGCCTGCTCAAATCTTAATTATAGGTTCTTCTTTTGGCGCACTGGTTGTTGCTACACTTATTTTAGAACCCAACGTTTTAGCAGTGATCCTGACCATTATTGCGGCTGCCGTTATTTTTGTTTTGCGAAAACAGATCAAAAAGAAGAAAGGATTATTGACGATCATTATTACTATCTGGCTCGTCTGCGTGGGTGTTCAAAGATTTGTGGTCCCTTATATCTTTAATAATGTATTGGAGTGCTATCAGAGTACACGTATTTATAGCATGGTGGGTAAAGAATACAATTGCGAAGACAATAAGCATGCACAGGATAAATCAAGCTCTAACAAAACTGTTCGTAAACCGGACGATTACAATGTGCGACAAAGTAAGATCGCTATTGGATCCGGAGGATTTTTTGGTCGCGGCTTCCTCAAAGGAACACAAACACGTGGTAAATATGTGCCCGAGCAACGTACCGATTTCATTTTTACATCTTTAGGAGAAGCGTTTGGATTCGTAGGCTGCTTTTTATTTCTACTACTGTATCTCTTCCTATTATATCGTATTGTGATGATTGCTGAACGCCAGCGGAGTACATTTAGTAGAGTGTATGCGTACAGTGTGGTGAGTATTTTCTTCTTCCATATTGCCGTAAACGTAAGTATGACCATTGGTTTATTTCCCATTGTCGGTATCCCATTACCCTTAATTAGTTACGGTGGATCTTCTTTACTTACTTTTACAGTATTGATTTTTATCCTGCTTCGTTTGGATGCAGACAGGCAAATGGTTTTACGTTAAATAGTGAGTATGCAGATTATTCCCCTTTCGGAAGGAAGTTTTACCATCGACAAAACAAAGGTTTTCGTTCCATTTGATACAGAAAAAGAAGAATTGAACAATAGACCTATCGGCAGTTTACTGGTAGAGATCCAACCCTTTGTGGTCATCACTGACAAAGATGTGATACTGTTGGATAGTGGTCTGGGTTATAATGAAGCTGACGGCACTCCACAGCTCTATAATAATCTACAACGTGCCGGCATCAATCCTTCACAAGTTACCAAAGTATTGATGAGTCATTTACATAAAGATCACGCAGGAGGTGTAACCATCGATAGCAATAATGGACAAGACCGTTTCATCGCTTTTCCGTATGCTACTTATTATGTACAACAAAGAGAAATGGAATTTGCACTGGGTATAGGGTCAGCTTCTTATATTCCTGAAGATTTCAAATTACTGGAAGAGTTCAGTCGCGTAGAGTGGTTAACAGCTGATGAAGGAATGATCGATGGTTATATTCGCTATCAACTTACCGGTGCACATAGCAAGTATCACCAAGTATTCTGGATCGAAGAAAATGGACAAACGATTTTCTTTGGTGGTGACGACGCACCTCAGTTACAACAAATGAAAAGTAGGTTTGTAGCGAAATATGACTACGACGGAAAAAAATGTACGGAATTGAGAAAGCAGTGGTGGGAAGAAGGACAAACCAAAGGTTGGACCTTTCTCTTTTATCACGATATCCAATCACCGGTTTGGGGGCCTTTGAAATAGATATTATTCACCGTCGTCTTTCTTTTCTCTCGCTTTACGGCGTAACTCCATACGCTCTTGTAACTCTTTTCGAACCACATTCATGAATTCACGTTCGGCAAGCAATGCCTTATTCACTCTTTCGTCTGAAACCAAAATCTTTTTAAGCTCAACACGATAGCGCTTACGAATATTCAATACTGCTTCTTCAAAAGCCAGAATATCTTCTTTATTATCCTGTCTGGCCTTACGCACTTCTGCACTGTAGCTATTATACATAGGCCAGAATTTTTCGGCTTCTTCCGTAGTCAAGGAAAGATGTTTCGTGAAGTAAGCTACTTTCAGTACTTCAATATTTTCACGAGGAGGTCGCATTCTTTCACCGGGAGGCTGTGCCTGAACATAAGAGCCAGCCATAAGGAGTAACAATAAAGAAAGCGTAAAAAGTATTTTTGTTTTCATGATTATCTATTTACTATCCACCGTTTCAGTTGCTGTTGATTCAGTAGATTCTTCCAGGTATTGATTGAGTTCATCATCAGACATATACTCTAAATGATCGTTCACATCAGGCAGTTCATCGATGAGTAAAGATTCCCTATCAGCTGTAGCGATCATCAGTTTTTCAGCACTGCTTAGATAACTCGTCAATTCATCTTCACTTAATTTTGATATTTCACTGGAAACATCCATACGAGCATAGTTATCAGCATCAACCGGATTCAAAGTTTGATTACTGTTGTAAATAAAAGCTGCTGTTATCAACACCCCTATCATTACTGCTGCAGCTACATAACGCATCCATAGATTTTTTCTGGTAGCAGGCATTGTGATAACCTTTCCCGAATCACCTTCTGCTTTATCCTCCATGATAGAACGAAGATCTAAAACAGGAGCTGCTGCTTGATAAGGATTGGTTTTGGGTACGGAATGTAAAAAAGGAGCTACTTCCTGTAATTCATCACTCACTTCAGCGCGTCTTACTGCTTGCAAAATAGTATCAGGTAAATGATCAAAGTAATTTTCAGGCACTTCAAATACATTGACTTTACCCGGTAATCCGATACTGATTCGCTCCAAGATCATTGCAGACAAAGCATCAAAATAACCCGCAGGCACCTTATAGGGTACTGCTACCGGCCAAACAAGCTTTGATGTTAATATGCTTGCCAACTCCTCTGTTATTTCTATTCTGCGCTGCATGTTCTTTAGATAGACGCTGTACACATAAGTTTAATGTTCTAGAATAAAGGCTTCAATTTTTTTAGCTGCATGATGATAGCTTGCCTTTAAAGCCCCTTCACTCGTATCCAAAATGCGACTCATTTCCTCGTATGGCATTTCATCATAATAACGTAGATTGAATACCACTCGCTGCTTTTCCGGCAGTTGTTGTATTGCCAATTGCAACTTCCACTCCAGCTTATTGGCATCAAAATTACTATCAGCCTTTACTTTATTGCTTAATACCTCTCCCACTTCATCTAAACTAATAGACGCTTTTCTTTTTTGCTGCTCAATAAAACTCAAACTCTCATTGGTGGCAATTCGATATAACCAAGTATAGAGTCTACTGTCTTCCCTGAAATTTTCCAACCCTTTCCAAACCTTAATGAACATATTCTGTAGAACATCATTAGCATCTTCATGATCAACCACCATCCTTCGAATATGCCAGTATAACTTCTCTTGATACTTTTTTATAATACCCGTAAAGCCCTGCTCTTTTGTAGCCGGTTCCCGAAACTGTTGCAGTAATACCAAATCGTCTGATTGCATGCAGGGCTATTTTTTGCTAATATAATGGCTCCTGTAGGTTAGACCCTTCACTTATTGGAAAGTTTAATTGCTAGATAAACTAACATTTGTTTTATAACTAATTAAAAATCATTCGTTTATTAGGTTAAATCTGTTAGTTTTTAAGATAAAAATGTATATTAGGGTATGTCTTCCCGTCATTACATCCATCAGTTCAGGCGCAACGTAGCAGATAAGTATACCATCTACAACAGTCTTTTTGCCGCTTTACCCTTTTCAGGTATTGCCAATGTGGGTGCTTTATTACCCATTCTTTCTCAAACCTGTGAAGATGATTACAAATCGGGCAAAGATCCGGTACAGATCATCAATGATTTTTTTCACCAGCATACACAAGTAAGAGATGAAAAAGAAAAAGTAGACCGATTATTCAAATTCGTTCAATACATCGAGCGACAAGTTGTATTGTTTGATGCGATAGAAGATGCTGCTTTTGATTCGGTGAATAATATCGAAGGACCGGGTAGTTTGAAATCTTTATACAATGAAGCTGTTTTTGCGGGTAAAACCCAAGCTTTAAAAAACAAGTTGAAAAAATTCAGGGTAAGGGTGGTTTTAACAGCGCATCCGACTCAATTTTATCCGGGCAGCGTATTAGGTATTATTCACGATATGAGTGAAGCGATCGCCAAAAACGATTTTCATACCATCAATGAATACATTCAACAGTTGGGTATCACTCCATTCTTCAACAAAAAACAACCCACACCTTATGATGAAGCATTGAACTTGATGTGGTATCTCGAAAACATCTTATATCACTCTATTGGTAATATTTACAACTTCATTGAACGCGATATTTTTGATCATGCCTATGATGGTGATAACCCTTTTATTGAATTAGGCTTCTGGCCAGGTGGTGATCGTGATGGTAACCCATTTGTCAATGCGGCTACTACACTCAAAGTTGCTGAGGCATTGAGAAGTTCTATCACCGTTTGTTATTACCGTGATATAAGAAAATTAAAAAGAAGATTAACTTTTTCAGATGTAGATGTATTACTCCAGGAGTTGGAAGCTCTATTATATGAAAATGTTTTTCGTCCAACAGAATCAGAACCAATACAAGCTGTAACACTACTTAATAAATTACTCACTATTCAACAACTGGTCAAAGAAAAACATCATGCACTATTCTTACAAAGACTGAATAGCTTGATCCATAAAGTAAAAATATTCGGAACACATTTTGCTACGATCGATATCAGACAAGACAGTCGGATTCATACCCAAGTTATTCAGAATATTCATGAAACACTGATCAAAACACGTGGTAAAGGATTATTACCTGAGCACTATTCAGACCTGTCTTCAGTAGAAAAAATAAAAGTACTCAGTTCACTGGAAGATCAATTTGACCCTGCCATTTTTGAATCCATTACGAGAGATACACTTGAAAGTATTTATGCAGTTCAAACCATTCAACAACGCAATGGTGAAGCCGGTTGCAATCGTTATGTGATCAGTAATTGTCAGAGCAGCTTGAATGTAATGGAAGTATATGCTTTATTCAGGTTATGTGGCTGGAAAGAAGAGTATCTGCAAGTTGATATCGTTCCACTTTTTGAAACCATTGACGATCTAGCGCAGGCAGAACAAACCATGGATCAACTATACCAGTTACCGATCTATGCCAATCATCTGAAAAGAAGAAAAATGCAGCAAACCATCATGTTGGGCTTTAGTGATGGCACCAAAGATGGCGGATATCTTCAGGCGAACTGGAGTATTTATACTGCTAAAGAAAATCTCACAGCTATTTCGAGAAAGTACAATATCAAAGCGAAATTTTTTGATGGTCGCGGCGGACCACCTTCACGTGGAGGCGGAAAAACACATAAGTTTTATGCTTCGATGGGATCTAACATCGAAAATGAAGAAATACAACTTACCATACAGGGACAAACCATCACCTCCAATTTTGGCACCATTCAATCATCACAGTACAATCTAGAGCAGTTGATGAGTGCAGGTATCAGTAACGAGTTGTTTGCAGACTCTAGAATACAGTTATCACAACATGATCGTTACTTGATGGAAGAGTTAGGCAGTATCAGTCATACCACATATCAACAATTCAAAACACATCCACTATTCCTTGCATACCTGCAGCAGTTTAGTCCATTGAACTATTACAGCAAAAGCAATATTGCCAGTAGACCTGCGAAAAGAGGCTCAGGAGGCACTTTACGTTTTGAAGATCTTCGAGCCATTCCATTTGTAGGTAGCTGGAGTCAACTCAAACAAAACGTACCCGGATTTTTTGGTGTCGGAACAGCATTAAAAACCATGAAAGAAAAAGGTTTATGGGAAGATGTAAAAGCGATGTTCAGGAATGTTTTGTTCTTCCGAACATTGATAGACAATAGCATGATGAGCATGCTAAAATCCTTTTT
>JBDKEH010000006.1:0-35177 GCA_039795345.1 Bacteroidota bacterium | reverse complement strand
CTTTGTCAATCAATCCATCTTTATCCAGTTCATCTACAAAGGCTTTTAACTCTGCAATGTGTTTCTTGGCTTCACGGATACCTTCTTTGGCCTCAAGCATTCCTTTTTCTACTTCTTTTCTGATGCCTTCAAAATCGAAATCATGTTTGAATTTTTCACTTTTCATTTCTTCTTTTACTTTCGACATTTCCTTTTCTACTTCCTTATGAACATCTTTAAAATCAATTTCACGTAAAGCTGCCTGCACTTCTCTCATAGCACTTTCAATTTCACGTTTGATTCCATCCACATCAATTTTCTTGATTTCTTCCATCGCTTTTTTCATTTCCTTTTCCATTTTACTGAAATCGATCTTCAGTTCACGGTCAAGTTCCGCAGTTGCTTTGTCAAGGTCTCTTAAAGCTTTGTCCAGATCTCCCACTTTGTATTCTCGGTCATGATCAGCATACACTTTGAATTTCTTTTTGCTTTTGGTAGTGTCTTCATCTTCATAAGAATAGGAAAAGGGTTTGGGAGGATTGACAGATTCATCTGCTGCTTTCCAGGCACTGAAGCCAATGATAGATAAAGCCAATACCGCTGCACCTATCCACTTACTGTTACTAAATGTTTTCATGTTGTTTGTTTTATTATTGAACGAATAATTTCGTAGTAAATATACGAGTCAATTCGTAAATAAGAAATATTTCGTAGAAATTGATGCTTTTTTAACAAATGCCTCAACAGATAAGCCCAACTTTTGGGGCCATCTGAAGCATAAAGTTTTATATTGCAAACCTCAATCAACAACCCATGAAGTACTTGCCTTTGGATCCCAATCTATTCATAATCAATCGTAAGCGTTTTGTCAAAGCCATGTTGCCGAATAGCATTGCTGTTTTTGTCAGCAATGATGAATGGCCCATGAATGGGGATGCACTTCACAAATTCAAACAGAACAGTAATTTGTATTGGTTAAGTGGTATCACACAGGAAGATTCGATGGTGATACTTTTTCCCGATTGTCCGGATCCTAAGTTCAGAGAAGTATTGGTTCTCGTTCGCCCTAACGAGCTCAAAGAAAAATGGGATGGCAAAAGATTGCGTAAAAATGAAGCCACTGCTATCTCCGGAATTGAAACCATTGTTTGGTTAGATAGTTTGGATGCACTGCTTCAAACATGGATGCATCTTGCAGATCATGTGTATCTCGATACCAATGAAAACGATCGTAAAGCATCATTGATCAGAAGCAGGGATTATCGCTTTGTTGATGAAATGAAAGAACGCTATCCTCTCCATCAATACCAGCGAACTGCCAAGATCATGAAATCTTTGAGAGCTATTAAGACCAAAGAAGAAGTGGCAGTGATACAACAAGCCATCAATATCACGGACAATACCTTCCGTCGTTTATTAGGTTTTATCAAACCCGGCGTATTCGAATATGAGATTGAAGCTGAGATCTATCATAGTTTTTATAGTCAACGCGCTACCGGTCCGGCTTATGGAAGTATTATAGCAGGAGGCGACAGAGCCAGAACACTACACTATGTTTCCAATAACCAGGAATGTAAGGATGGGGAAATGGTACTGATGGATTTTGGTGCTGAGTATGGAGGCTATTGCGCTGATCTTACAAGAACAGTTCCAGTTAACGGTAAATTCACACGAAGACAAAAAACGGTTTACAACGCCTGTTTACATTTACACAACTATGCGAAAAGCATTTTAAAGCCAGGGATATCTATTGTTGATTATACGGATAAAGTAGGAGAGGAAGCCACACAACAATTTTTGAAGATCGGCTTATTGAGGAAGTCAGAAGTAAAAAATGAAGACCCTGAAAATCGTGCTTATAGAAAATACTTGTATCATGGAATATCACATCATTTAGGTATCGATGTTCATGATCTGGGTACACGCACAGAACCTGTTCAAGCAGGGATGGTCTTCACCATCGAACCCGGTATTTATATTGAAGAAGAACAAATGGGTATACGTATCGAAAATAATTTTTGGATCACTAAGAATGGCAACATCGACCTGATGAAAAATATTCCTATTACAGTGGAAGAGATTGAAGGGTTGATGAAGAGAAAATCGAAAGTTGATAGCTAATGGGTAATAGCAAATAGTCAATCATCTAAACAATAATATTCGTTTTTGCAATTAGCTATGATCTATATGCTATAAGCCTCAACAAGAAAGCATGAAACAAATTCCCAACCTATTCACCCTCATTAATCTACTATTTGGCTGTATCGCTATTGTGATGGTGATGCAAACAGGATTAACAATGGCATATTCATCAACAGGTGAAACCATTGTTGAGATACCCGAACAGATGCAATGGGCGAGTGTCTTGCTGGCAGGTGCTGCTGTGATCGATTTTTGTGACGGTTTTATCGCACGTTTATTGAAAGTGCCGTCTGATATGGGAAAACAATTGGACTCGCTTGCTGATGTGGTTAGTTTTGGTGTGGTGCCCGGACTTATCGCTTGGCAGTTTCTCCGTTTGTGTTTGGCTCAGGAAGCGGATGGGTTAGATACTTCTATGATCTGGTTATTGCCTGCCTTTCTATTGCCTTGTGCCGGAGCGTACAGATTAGCAAGATTCAATATTGATACAACCCAAAGTACCGGATTTAAAGGAGTGCCCATACCCGCAGCCGGATTATTGATCGCTTCTTTTCCACTTATTTACTGGAATTCACAAGATTCAGTTGTTATCGATCTACTCTTGAATAAATGGTTTTGGTATGCCATTATTGTAGTGGTAAGTTATTTGATGATCTCTCGCTTACCCATGATGGCTTTGAAATTTCAACAAATATCATTTCAAAAGCTATGGCCATTTCTGATAATGGCAGCTACAGCAATCGTTACAGCATTCTTATGGGGATGGCTGGCAGTTCCTATCACTTTTATTGCTTATGTAGTTCTATCTTTGCTCCTTAAACAAAAACAAGTATGACTTATAACGTGCAGATCAAAGTAATGCCATTAAAAGACCTTCTTGATCCACAAGGTAAAGCTGTATTGAGCGGATTGAGTAATCTCGGACTCGGAGCGGTATCAGATGTGCGAGTAGGTAAACACATTACACTGCAAATAGAAGCTGCTTCAGAAGCAGAAGCCCGTCAAATAGCCGAAGATGCCTCAAAAAAACTACTCGCCAATCCGGTGATGGAGTTTTATGAGATAGAAATGGTTAATTAACTATCTCAGATCGCAGATGTCAGGTTTGAGCAATAAATTCAATCTGCCATCTGCTATCTGCTATCTGTCATCACATGCTGTATCTTGTACCCACTCCCATTGGTAACCTAAAAGATGTAACCCTTCGTGCATTGGAAGTGTTACAATCAGTTGATGTGATCTTATGTGAAGATACCCGTACTTCTTCCCGCTTTTTGAATCATTATCAAATCAACAAGCCACTTTCTCCGTATCACCAACACAATGAACATAAGGTAGTGTCTCATTTAACGGATCAGATGAAAGCAGGTAAAACATTTGCATTGATCACCGATGCCGGCACACCCGGTATTTCAGATCCAGCTTTTTTATTGGTAAGAGCCTGTATTCAGGAAGGGGTTAAGGTAGAATGTTTACCCGGTACTACAGCATTTGTTCCTGCATTGGTCAATAGCGGCATACCTTCCAATAGATTTGTGTTTGAAGGATTCCTGCCGATCAAAAAAGGTAGGCAAACCTTATTCAAACAATTAGTCACTGAAGAAAGAACGATGGTGTTTTACGAAAGTCCGATGAGACTGGTAAAAACACTCGATGAAATGATTGGTTATTTCGGTGAGAACAGATATTGTAGCGTTAGTAGAGAATTGACCAAATTATTTGAAGAGAACTTTAGAGGCACTTTGAAAGAAGTAGCAGATCATTTCCGATCTAAGACGGTTAAAGGCGAAATCGTGATCGTAGTTGCGGGATACCAAGAATAATACAACTTGATGCTTTTCTTTCCTTCTTTTGTAATGAATTGGTAGTAGCTCGTATTATCTTTTTTCTTTATCGTGTTCTCCTATCTTTCAATTCGATGATAAAATACCATCACAGCTCAACTTTTTTTCAGAAATTAGCCATTCACAAACGATTAGCACGACATGAAACAATCACTATTGAAATTTTTCTTCCTGTCAACTCTCATCTGCCATCTGTCAACGGATACTGCTGCACAAACAGACCGTTGGCAACAAAAGATCAAATACCAGATCGATGTGAACATGGATGTGAAAACAAACAGGTTTACAGGTACAGAGAAAATTGATTATTGGAACAATTCTCCTGATACATTAACACGTATCTTCTTTCACCTGTATTGGAATGCATTTCAACCTAATAGTAGTATGGATGTTCGTAGTCGTGAACTCGGTAAAACTGTTTTACGCGAACCTTCCAGAATGAGTGATGGATTGGACTGGGATGCAAGGGTGAAAGATCGCATTAGTAAATTGACACCGGAGCAGATCGGTTTTCAAAAAGTGTATTCTGTTAAGATCAATGGTGTAGTGCAACAGATCAAAGAACATGAAACCATTTTAGAAGTAGTACTCGCCAAGCCGATACTGCCTAAAACACAAGTACAGATTGATGTTCAGTTTGAAGCACAAGTTCCTTTACAAATTCGTAGAAGTGGAAGAGATAATGCCGAAGGCGTTCGCTACAGTATGAGCCAGTGGTATCCCAAGCTTGTTGAATACGATTACCAAGGGTGGAATGCGAATCCTTATATCGCACGCGAGTTTTATGGCGTTTGGGGTGATTTCGATGTGAATATCACGATCGATAAAAAATATTTTGTTACAGCAGGTGGTGATCTTATGAACGCAAAAGAAATAGGGAGAGGTTATATTGCTACTGTTGTTCAACAACAAACTGCTGCTAAGCCGGTGGCAACTACAGCTGCAAAAACAAAGAAACCGGCAGCTAAAGCGAAAAAACCGGTTGTAAATACTAAAAACAAAAAACCTGCTGCGCCAAAACAAAAAGTGGTGGCTGCCGATACCATCAAGAATCAACCGATTATTGATACCAATAAGATCACTTGGAAATGGCAAGCGTATAATGTTCATGATTTTATGTGGGCTGCAGATCCTCAGTATAAAATGATCACCAAAGCAGTTGTGAATGGCCCATTGATTCGAGTGGTCTACAAAGGCACAGATTCAGCATCTGAAGTGAATGATGCTCGTTGGCAACGTGTATTGGATACTGCTGTATTAGCTTATCCTATCATCGCCAAAACATTCGGTCCTTATCCTTATAACACCTACACTTTTGTTCAAGGTGGAGATGGTGGTATGGAATATCCAATGGCAACACTCATGAAAAATGCAAGTATAGGTACCGCCATTCATGAATGGATGCACAGTTGGTATCAAATGATGATGGGTTCCAATGAAGCATTATATCCTTGGATGGATGAAGGATTCACTGATTATGCAACTTCTAGAATAATGGCTGAAATGCGTGGAAGTAAAGGATTTGCTGCAGAAGGTTCTTATCGCAGCTATTTCAATCTGGCTAAAAGCGGTTTCGAAGAACCTGCTAGTACACACGCAGATCATTATAATACCAACTTTGCGTATGGTGCAGCTTCTTACAGTAAAGGTGCTGTTTTCATGGAGCAATTAGGATACATTGTTGGAGCTAAAGTTCGTGATCAAATATTGTTGGACTATTATTATCAATGGCGCTTCAAACATCCCAATCCCAATGATTTTATCCGAGTTGCAGAGAAAAGGAGCGGAATGGAATTGGATTGGTATAAAGAGTATTGGATCAACTCAACAAAAACCATCGATTATGCTATCGGCGATATCAATCTTGTTGATGGTAAAACAACCCTGTCCATCAAGCGTATCGGAAAAATGCCGATGCCTGTTGATGTATTGATCACATATAAAGATGGACAAAAACACATGCATACCATTCCTTTGGATCTGATGTACGGCGTGAAACCTGCAGAAGATGCAACGCCAAGAACCATCGAAGCTGCATGGCGTTGGACGCATCCTGAATACCAATTCGCGATTCCAAGAGGTATAAAGGATATCAAATCTATAGAGATAGATCCATCAATGCGATTGGCTGATATCAATCGAAACAACAATAAACTGGTAATACCTGATTAATACAGAAAAAGAAAGCATCCATTTGGATGCTTTCTTTTTAATATTCCATTTTGCGTAAAGAGGGCGCTTTGAACCAAGTAGTGATCACTACCAATAGTGTCATCGTTCCTCCAAATACCACAGAAGGTACAACACCCATCAATCTGGCGGCTACGCCACTTTCAAATTGTCCGAGTTCATTACTGCTATTGATGAACATGGAGTTCACACTCATCACTCTGCCACGCATATGATCCGGCGTTTTCAATTGAAGGATGGTTCCTCTGATGACCATACTAATTCCATCTAAGATGCCCGCTATGACCAATACACTAAATGATAACCAGAATAATCTTGAATAAGCAAAGATGATGATGCAGATGCCAAAACCTGCAACAGCCAATAACAGTTTTTTTCCTTGTTGTCTTCTCAAAGGGAATAGCGTTAATAGGATGACCACAATAATGGCGCCGATATCAGTAGCAGCATTTAGCCAGCCAAATCCGATAGGTCCTGTTTTTAAAATATCTTTCGCAAATACAGGGATCATTGCAACAGCGCCGCCAAAAAGAACTGCAAAAAGATCAAGACTCAATGCCCCCAGCACTTCTTTGGTTTTGAAAACAAAACTCAGTCCTTCTTTTACACTGTCCAATGTTTTCTTCTCTCCCGGTTCATTCAAAGAAGGCTTCGGTTTGATCTGGTACATGAAACAAAATCCGATGATTACCAATGTGCTGATGGTTATGAGTGATCCTGTATTTCCTAATAGAGCGATCAGAAAACCCGCTGTAGCATGTCCGGTCACAGAAGCAGATAACCAGATTCCTTGGTTCCATGTTGTTGCATTCTGTAAGAGATCACGTGGTACAATAGATGCTACCATAGTTCCGAATGTAGGACCGGTGAACGCACGTATGATGCCTGTAAAGAAAATGATGAGATAGATCAAGAATGCTATCCAATGTTTACTTAGTTGGGCTGTTGTATAGTAGGTAGACAATAACAATAAAAAGATGGCACATGTAAAATAAAGGGCTACACCTCTTAGTAATACTTTTCTTTTTTCACTGATGTCAATGATATGTCCTGCATACAAGGATAATGAAACAGCCGGTATAACTTCTGAGAGCCCAATCAAGCCAATTGCAAATGGATCATTGGTTAATTCATAGATCCACCAGCCTACCAATGTTCCCATCATGCGTAAACCCATGATGAAGAGAAATCTCCCCGTCATCAGGTTTCTGTATTCAGGAATACGCATTGCTGCGAAAGGATCATATGTAACTTTATCCATGTAAGAAAGTTATGCGTCAGGGCAAGCTGAAATAGTGTTGCCCGCCATCATAATCCTTTTCCAAAGCTTCTAAAACAATGTTCAGATGTTTTTCATTCCCTAAAAAATCTGCATTGCTGGCATCAATGAAAATGGTTTTGATATTGTGTTGCTTGATATAGCTGGTATAAGTCTCTTGTATATTGAACAGATATTCATCAGGAATCGATTGCTCATATTCACGGTTTCTTTTCCTGATATTTTGCTGCAGTTTATTCACGGGTGCATGTAAGTAGATCAGGATATCCGGAAATACCAATTGCTGGTGAATGATGTCAAATAGCTTTTGATACAACCTGAATTCTTCTTCCGGTAAATTCACTTTAGCAAATAGCAGACATTTGGTAAACAGATAATCTGATACACTAACCGTTTGAAACATGTCTTTGGTTTGTAACAGATCTTTCAGCTGTTTGTAACGCTCAGCCATAAAGAATAATTCTAATGGAAAAGCATATTGCTGAGGGTTTTCATAAAACTTTGGAAGGAATGGGTTATCTGCAAACTCTTCTAGGATCAGCCTTGCATTTAGTTTTTTTGATAATAAATGAGCCAGAGTGGTTTTTCCCGCACCGATATTTCCTTCAACTGTAATGTATTGATACTTCATGTCCGATAAGCAATAGCGTTCAAAATTAATCGCACAGAGCAACCAATGACTTATTTTTTTTGCACATTTAAGGTGTCAGGACAAATGCTGAGTAATTCTTTCATTGATTTCTTTTCAATGGGGTGAATTAAATGTGGAGCAATTTCTGCCAATGGTAGTAGTGCGAACCTTCTAATAGTAAGCGCCGGATGCGGAATCGTCAAAAGATCAGATGATTGTATCAGGTCGTCGATCAGTAAAATATCCAGATCAATCACACGAGGTCCCATTTTCATGGTTCGGATGCGCCCCATTTTTTGTTCAATATCCAATAAAGACTGCATCAAGGCATCTGGCGATAAAGTTGTTTCGATTTGTAAGGCCTGATTTAAAAAGGATGGCTGATCTGTTTTTCCCCAAGCTTCGGTCTCATAGATGGAGGATGCAGCGAGCAGTTTTCCGCAATTTTGTTGAATGAATTCAGCAGCCTGCTGTAAATAATTGAACCGGTCACCCATATTACCGCCTGTCAGCAAATACGCTGTATTCATAAATTGGAGATATTTACAGCCTCAAATATCTTTAAATTCACCAAGCGGAAAAGGATTATTTCGTCGATAAAGCAAAAGAATCGATGGTCGTTTTACAAATAGAGTTCTATGCGAAATTTTTTTAAAATATTTTTTGCCTCATTGCTGGCTTTGATCGTATTCACTGTTATTGGCTTTTTTTTATTAATCGGTTTTATATCGACTGCTGCAACTCCTGAAACACCTGTTGTAGGCGCTAAAGCTGTATTGGTGTTGGACCTGTCTGTAAATTTTAAAGAGCAAGCACAAGAGAACCCTTTTGGGGCATTGATCGCTAATGCGGAATCTGATATACCTTCTTTGCTGGATGTAATTAGGTTATTGGAAGAAGCTAAATCGGATTCTTCTGTCAAAGGACTTTACATTCTTGCTTCAGACAATGTGAATGGATTTTCTTCGAGTGAAGAATTGCGAAAAGCTGTTTTGGATTTTAAGAAATCAGGAAAATTTGTATTGGCATACGGAGAAACCATGACACAAAAAGCTTACTATGTTGCCAATGCAGCCGAAAGAGTGTATGTGCATCCACAAGGTGGCTTAGAGTGGTCAGGTTTTTCTTCCAATCTTTTCTTCTTGAAAGGAATGCTGGATAAATTACAGATTGAGCCACAAATATTCTATGCCGGTAAATTCAAAAGCGCAACTGAACCATTGAGGGAAACCAAAATGACAGAAGCCAATCGCTTGCAGACTGCAGTATGGCTGGGGGATCTCTATGCGTCTTTTTTACGTACTACTTCTAAGACAAGAAATATTGATTCGGCCACCTTACATGAGCTAGCGATCAATGGTAAAGTACAAACTGCAGCAGATGCATTACAGTATAAATTGGTAGATGGATTAAAGTATGATGATGAAGTAAAAGGGGAGATGTTGAAATGGTTAAAGAAAGATCCTAAATCCAGTATCAACTTTGTAACCATCAATGAATATGCAAAAGCTACATCATTGGATAGTTATGGTAGTGGGGGAAAGATAGCGGTTGTTTTTGCGCAAGGAGATATTGTTAGTGGTGAAGGAGATGAAGAACAGGTAGGAAGCGATGTTTTTAAAAATGTATTGCGGAAAGCTCGTCTGGATAAAGATGTAAAAGCAATTGTGCTTCGTGTTAATTCACCCGGTGGAAGTGCATTGGCAAGTGATGTAATCTGGCGCGAGATGGCATTGGCAAAAAAAGTAAAACCGGTTGTTGTAAGTATGGGAGATGTTGCTGCTTCGGGTGGTTATTATATCGCATGTAATGCCAATACCGTATTTGCCAATGAAACGACCATTACAGGTTCTATTGGAGTGTTCAGTATCGTACCCAACTTTGAATCCTTTCTAAAGAATAAGCTCGGAATTACTACTGATCGTGTTCGTACGGCGCCTTTTGCAGATATGGGAGCAGGTGATCGTCCATTGACTGAGACCGAAAAAAGATTTTTTCAATCCGCTACTGACTCCATCTATCATACATTCAAAAGTAGGGTGGCTGAAGGCAGAGAGAAGAACATAGAATATATAGATAGTATTGCACAGGGGCGTGTTTGGACAGGTTCTCGGGCGCTACAAATTGGATTGGTAGATAAGATCGGTACTTTGCAAGATGCTATTGATCATGCTGCAGCATTGGCAAAACTTAAAGATTATCGTGTGAGAGAATATCCAGAGAAAAAAGATCTGTTCCAGCAAATCATGGGCAATTATAAACGCTCTATTAAAACTTCCTTGATCAAAGAGGAAATTGGAATAGAGCAATGGGGTGTCTTACAACAACTGAAACAAGTGAAGCAGATGGTAGGAGAGCCCCAAACTCGTATGCCTTATTTCTTAACGGTTCACTAATGGGAATAGTCTTTCATCAAAATGAAAGTCTGTAACTTCTTTCATACGAATCTTACTATAATCTTTGTGCAAAGGGTTGAGTAAGAAGTTCGACTCTTGCTGAACAACTACTGATGGGCATTCAATCAGGAGTGCTTTTTTTTCCTGCAATATTTCCGTCCCCATCCATTGTGTGTATTCAATATCATGATGCCAGTTTTTTTTCAACTGCTTGGTATTGATCTGGTACCTAATAGCAGTTTCCGGAATTGTTAACTGTATCAATTTGAATGGCTGTAAAGCCTCAAAGCTGCCCGTATTGACGATTATCTCCAATAATGAAAGTGAGATAGAGCCACTGGTATATAATACGCTGGTGCCAATGCGATTCCATCGTCCGCCATGTAGCTTGGCGCCGTTACCAGATAAATCATCTGCATATAGCTGATGCGCGAAACGATAAACGATCATGCGTAAATACCTTGCTGAATACGTGCCAATTGATGAATGATTTCCTGAATACCTCGTGATGATGATAACGAACTGAAATTGATTACCTGCCCCATGATGTGTTTATCTTTTTTAAGCCATTGATAAAAGCTTTCAGGAGAGGTGAACGTAGCTAGACCGATATCTATGAGTTCTTGTACCTGTAGAATACGATCTGTATAAATACCTTCAAAAGAACCGTTGTTTTTGGCGTAGCGTTGTAATGTTCTTTCAGACAAATGAAGAATAGCTGCCCATTCACTTTGTGTGAAAGGAACTTTGTCGGCAATTTTTTTGAACTTGCGATAGGTGAATTCAGCAATCTGTGGCAAAGCTTGCTTAGGTGCAGGAACATAAGGCATTGCAAACTCTTCCACTATACGGTTGGGTGTGCCGGGAGGAGTTATTTTTTTTGCTTTTGCCATCTGGTAACATTTGTCATACAAATATACGACATTTGTCTTTCTAATGATCTAGCCCTCTCTTTTTTTCGATTCTTCCAGAAAAAGATAGATTTGTAGTCAATAGTTGGATATGTCAGCACAGTACAGTCAGTTCAAAGCCATGTTTGCGATTACCCGAGCCAGTCTAAAAGCTGTATTCAGGAGTCCTTCAGCAGTTATTTTCAGTATCGCCTTTCCATTGATTTTCATTTTAGTATTTGGATTTGTAGGTGGCGGCGGTAAAGTGTCTTTGAGTATTGCCTTTGCGCAGAATACGGATACTTTAAATCCGATCTACCCTGCTTTAAAAAAGATTCCCGGAATTCGGATCATTGAAAAACCTGCACAGGCATTAAAAGAGGATCTTGAAAAGGGTAGATTGACAGCCATTGTTGCTATTCGCAAATCCGGATTGGATAACCCTCCTTACACGATTCAACTATCTAGTTCTGAAGCGGTCAATCCACAAAATTTGCAAGTACTTCGTTCTATATTGAATGCAGTCATAGCAGGTATTAATCAACAAACATTTGCTAATACACCTACTATTGCATTGGTGAATAGTGAGGTAGAAAAGATACCGGGAAGAGTATATCGAACCATTGATTTTATTTTACCCGGACAATTGGGCTTTTCATTATTGAGTGCGGGTGTATTTGGGGTTGCTTTTTTATTCTTCAACTTACGTCAGCAATTGGTATTGAAACGTTTTTATGCTACACCTATTAGACGGCCTTACATTGTTTTAGGAGAGGCTTTGAGCCGTGTCATTTTTCAGATGATGACAGCCGTAATCATTATTCTTGTTGGACATTTTGCTTTTAAATTCACATTGGTGAATGGGATGGAAACTTTTATGACGATCATGTTACTAAGTTTCATTGCGCTTATTCTTTTTATGGGCTTTGGTTTTATTGTGAGTAGTTTGGCTAAAAATGAAAGTAGTATTCCGCCTTTTGCTAACCTGATCACGCTACCGCAATTTTTATTGGCGGGAACTTTCTTTTCCATCGATGCCTTTCCTTCATGGTTACAGCCCTTGTGTAAAATATTACCATTGACCCATTTCAATAATGCTATGCGCAATATTGCATTTGAAGGTGCGGGTTTGGCGAGCTGTGCTCAAGAGTTAATGATTCTCGGAATATGGACAGTGGTGGTATATGCTATTGCGTTTAAGACCTTTAAATGGGAATAATATGAAATTGCTGAAATTAGGATTGATAAGTTTAGTGCTCTTGTTTTTGTTGGCGACCATCATGGGTAGTTTACTTCCATCCAAAGTATTGGTGTCAAGAGCCGTGAATATCCATGCGCCGGCAGATACAGTTCGAAGAAAAATTGACGACATACGTCAATGGACTGATTGGGTGGAGGGAATGAATGATCCTTCCGTGAATATTCAATCTTCCGTAAGTGCTCAGATCGGCAAAAGTGAAGTGACCATCGCAGAAAAAAATGATAGTACTGTCATTAGTACTTGGGTCTCCGCAAAAGGAAAGCCACAGATCAGTACGATGCGTATCATATACCAACCTCAACAGCAGGTAACTATTGTGCAATGGCAATTTGAACAATCTATTGGCTGGTTGCCATGGGAAAGGTTAGGCTCCATCATGAACGACAAGATCATGGGGCCGATGATGGAGAAGAATTTAGAACGCTTACGCCAGCTTATAGAAGCAAAAAATCGCAATTTGTAGAATTATTTTGCTGATTTATCCCCAATTTTCAAATTTTACTTGCGTTTATTTGCGTCTTTGGAAAAAAAGTTGCAGTTTTATACAAGGGTTACAACTAATGTTTGTTAGTTTTAGGCGAGTTCAAGATTCAGTTAAACAACTTCGTATTAGGGTATATGGGAGTTGTTGGTTGTTAAATGAAAAAAGCCATCCGTTTTAAAACGGATGGCTTTCTCATATCTAGTAACAGTGATCAGATGATCAATAACGCATCTCCATAACTGAAGAATCTGTACTTATCTTTTATTGCTTTTTTATATGCTTCCATTGCCAAATCATAACCGGCAAAAGCACATGTCATGATCAGCAGACTGGTTTTGGGTAAGTGGAAATTAGTAACCAGACTATCGGCAACATTGAAATTGTAAGGAGGATGGATGAAGTGATTGGTCCAACCTTCGCTGGGTTTCAATAATTTCTGAGCTGTAAAGCTACTCTCCATCGCACGCATGGTTGTAGTTCCTATAGAGCAGATGCGATGTCCGCCTTCTTTTGCTTTGTTAACGATCTTACATGCTTCTTCTGAAATAGCATAATATTCAGCATCCATTTTATGTTTGCTGAGGTCTTCTACTTCAATGGGACGGAAAGTTCCCAACCCGGTATGTAAGGTCACTTCTGCAAAACGGATACCTAAAATTTCACATCTTTTGATCAATTCCTTACTGAAGTGTAACCCTGCAGTTGGAGCGGCAACAGCACCTTCATGCTTTGCATAAACGGTTTGGTAGCGCTCTTTATCTTCCTCATCAGGCTTACGCTTAATGTATTTTGGAAGAGGTGTTTCACCTAAAAACTCCAACATTTTCTTGAAGCTCTCATCATCATCATCCCAAAGGAATCTGATGGTACGTCCACGGCTGGTGGTGTTGTCAATGACTTCAGCAACAAGTTCTTCGTTATCGCCGAAATACAATTTGTTACCCACACGAATCTTTCTTGCGGGATCAACGATCACATCCCAAAGACGATTGGGTTTGTTCAGTTCGCGGAGCAGAAATACTTCGATTTTAGCGCCGGTTTTTTCTTTTCGGCCATACATACGTGCAGGGAACACTTTGGTATTGTTCACCACAAATACGTCTTTGTCATCGTAGTACTCCAGGATATCACGGAAATGTCTGTTTTCCATGTGACCACTTTTACGATCAACAACCATTAATCGGCTGTCTTCTCTTTTTTTGGTCGGATGCTGCGCAATAAGGTTAAGGGGTAAATCGAACTTAAATTGAGATAATTTCATGTTACGGCATGATTTTTTATGAAGTCGGCAAAGGTACGGAATTTTCCCCTCTTTAAAAACTGTTGTTAGAGATATAGGGGGATAATATTTTCCAATTCCGTAGACATATTGAAGGGCTTTCACCTAATTTTGCACAAACAGTTGTTAGTTTGACTGGTGTTTAGGGAAAACTGTAAAAACCCGATCATGATTCGAAAAGTCTGGTGGAAGATAATAGCGATCATTTTATTGCTCTATACCTGTTCCTATGGGTTTCTGGTAAAAATACCCAAGTTGGATGACCGATTACAAGAGTCTATCCGCAACTTCTTTTTCCATGTGCCCATGTGGTTTGCTATGATGATCTTGTTAGGAGTATCGGTGGTCTATGCCATTAAATACCTCCGCAGCAGAAATCAGATCCATGATTTTTACTCCTCCGCTTTTGCTGTGACAGGAACCATATTTGGTTTTTTGGGTCTTACCACAGGCGCTATATGGGCGAACTATCAATGGGGAAGTCCTTGGAGCGGAGATCCCAAGCAGAATGGTGCCGCAATCGCTATGCTTATTTACTTGGCCTATTTTGTATTACGGGGTAGTATGAATGAGGACGAGAAAAAAGCGAGGATCGGAGCTGTGTATAACATCTTTGCTTTTTTTATGCTCTTTCCTACACTGTGGATCTTACCACGTCTTACTGAATCTCTCCATCCCGGTGGAGAAGGTAGTGAAGGAAATCCTGGTCTCAATGGTAAAGATATGGATGCCAATATGCGTTCTGTTTTTTATCCTGCAGTGATTGGTTGGACCTTACTGGGTGTTTGGATCAGTACTTTGCGTATCCGATATGAAATTTTAAAAGAACAACAATTGATTCATGAATAAATTACTCAAAACCATATACACATTCGCAGCCATACTGTTACTCGGTATTTCTGCATCAGCTCAAGACATAGCGGCTGAAACAGATGTTATGAGAAGCAATGGAAAGATATATGTAGTGATGGCAGTAGTACTTACGATCATCATAGGATTATTCATCTACGTAGCTTCCTTAGATAAGAAGATCAGTAAACTTGAGAAAAAGAGTTAATAGTCCATAGACCATGGTCCATGGACTATGGACTATTAACTATTAGCTAAACCATAAAAGTCAAAAACAAAAACGATTAGCTCATGTCAGATCACAAACCGTATAGCTTCTTTCAAAGTGTTGAGAGAAGTTTTGATAAAGCGGCCAAATTTACCAAGTGGGAAAAAGGTTTGCTCGAACAGATTAAAGCCTGTAACAGTATTTACAGCATGCGTTTCCCTGTGAAAATGGATGATGGCCGTATTGAAGTTATTGAAGCGTACCGTGTACAACATTCGCAGCATAAATCACCATGTAAAGGTGGTATCCGTTTTAGCGAAGAAGTAAATCAAGATGAAGTGATGGCGCTTGCCTCTTTGATGACCTACAAATGTGCGATCGTAAACGTTCCATTTGGTGGTGGTAAAGGTGGTATCAAGATTAACCCTCGTAACCACAGTACGTACGAATTAGAAAAAATCACTCGTCGATATACCGCTGAACTGGTAAAGAAAAATTTTATCGGTCCTGGTATTGATGTCCCTGCTCCTGATTACGGAACCGGTGAACGTGAAATGGCTTGGATCGTTGATACTTATGCTTCTCTGAAACCGGGAGAGATCGATGCTGCGGGTTGTGTTACCGGTAAGCCAGTTACACAAGGTGGTGTACGCGGAAGAAAAGAAGCAACAGGATTAGGTGTGTTCTTTGGTATTCGTGAAGTGTGTAATATGCCTGATGTGATGAAAAAACTCGGACTTACTACAGGTGTGGAAGGGAAATCTGTAGTGGTGCAAGGTTTAGGTAATGTGGGATATCATTCGGCAAAATTCTTCCGTGAAGCAGGTTCTAAAGTAGTAGCCATTGCTGAATACGAAGGAGCGATTTTCAATGCCAATGGTTTGAATGAAGAAGAAGTATTCCAACACAGAAAGAAAACAGGTTCTATCCTGAACTTCCCGGGTGCAACCAATCTGGCAAAAAGTACGGATGCATTAGAATTAGAGTGTGATATTTTGATTCCTGCTGCTTTGGAAAATGTGATCAATGGTGAGAATGCACCTCGCGTAAAAGCCAAGATCATTGGTGAAGCTGCGAATGGTCCATTGACACCTGAAGCGGATGAAGTATTTGCAGCCAAGGGAGTATTAGTAGTTCCTGATATGTACCTCAATGCAGGTGGTGTAACGGTTTCTTATTTTGAATGGTTGAAAAACCTGAGCCACGTTCGTTATGGTCGTATGGAAAAACGTTTCACTGAAAACATGAACAACCACATCCTCGGGCAGATCGAAGAACTTACTGGTAAACAAGTTTCAGGTAAAGAACGTTCTTTCATTTTGCATGGCCCAGAAGAAGTGGATTTGGTGCATAGTGGATTAGAAGAAACCATGATCACTGCTACACGTGAGATCATGGAAATCTGGAAGAACAATCCTGAAATTCCTGATATGCGTACCGCAGCTTATGTATGTGCTATCAATAAAGTTGGTACTTCATATGCTGAGCTCGGTATCTTCCCATAATAGCATTGCTCTATTTTAGATGTCGGATGTCGGATGTCGGATTTGAATTTTACTTTCAATCAGACATTAGATATCCGACTTTTTTATTGGTAGGAAGGAATCGCATTCAGAACAGTAATCTGATCCTTTTCTTTTCCGATTCCTCTGGTCTCATTTCCGTTGGTAACGATCAAGTAGTCTGCTTGCACTGTGATTTGATATCGTAGTAATTGTTGCATCACAGATTCGCTGATGGGGACATTCATTTCTTTGCATTCAATCAACAGCCAAGGGTGATCATCTTTATACACAAGAATATCAAAACGTTTTTTTAGCTCACCGATCTGAATTTCTTTTTCAATAGCGATCAATGCAGCGGGATATTGCATCACTTGAATCAAGTACTGAAGAAAGTTTTGTCGTACCCATTCTTCCGGAGTCAGTCGCACCCATTTCTTTCTCAAAGGATCAAAAATATACTCCTTGTCTTCTCTGGTTTCAATTTTGAAAGGATAAGATGGGTAGCTTATTTTGATCATACTACTAGCAAATAGAATTGATTTTTTGTATTTTAGCTAATTAACCTGTTCAAAGATAATTGGCAGGTCATCAAAATAGTCATGCTATGAAAACGAAAGCGGAAATTGTGAACAACTGGCTCCCTCGATATACCGGGGAGAAATTAGAGAACTTTGGTAAATACATTCTGCTGACCAATTTCAGCAATTATGTGACCATGTTTGCAAAGTGGAATAAAGTTAAAGTCGTAGGTGCTGATCGGCCCATGCAATGTGCGACCGCAAATGGTATCACCATCATTAATTTTGGAATGGGTAGTCCGGGTGCTGCTACTATCATGGATCTTTTAACCGCTATTGCTCCTGAAGCAGTATTATTCCTTGGAAAATGTGGGGGGCTTAAAAGAAGAAATAAACTCGGTGATCTGATTCTTCCTATCGCTGCCATAAGAGGAGAGGGTACATCCAATGACTACTTTCCCCCTGAAGTTCCTGCAATGCCGGCTTTTGCTTTGCAGAAAGCCATTTCAACTACCATCAGAGATTATAAAGTAGATTACTGGACCGGTACTGTTTATACCACCAACAGAAGGGTTTGGGAGCACGATGATGCATTCAAAGCCTATCTCACCAAAGTGCGTGCTTATGCCATTGATATGGAAACAGCTACCATTTTTACAGTTGGATTCTTTAATAAAATTCCAACAGGTGCATTGTTATTGGTGAGCGATCAGCCTATGATACCTGATGGTGTAAAAACAGAAGCCAGCGATAAAAAAGTAACTGCTGACTACGTTGAAAAACACCTCAAGATCGGTATTGATTCGCTTAAACAACTGATCAATAAAGGGCAAACGGTTAGACACCTGAGGTTCTGATCTCTGATTTGTTGATCTTTGATTTCTTGAATTAAAATCAAAAAATCAAAGATCAACAAATCAAAGATTTCTAGTCTTTCCATAAAAAGGGAAACAAAATAACTGCGAGTGCTATAACAAGGATATCCAGTCCAACAAGCATGAGCACCATTTGCCACCAACCAGCCTGAATCACATCTGAGAACCCGGTTCCGGCAATTTTCATGAGTAATAATAGTTGAGGGATGATCAGTGGAAATCCCATAATGGCCATTAGCGCAGCTTGTTGTTGAGCTTTGGCAGCAATCGCAGCGAGAAAGGTGAATACAAGACTTAAACTCATACCACCCAAACAAGCAATACCCACAAATTGTATAAAGTTCTCTAAAGGGTTTCCAAGTAAAACAGTGAAGATTCCCAAACTCAATAAACTCATTAAAACCATGAGCAGCAAATTGAAAATGAGTTTGGAAAGAACAAAATCAACAGGTCCGGCGATGGAGTAGAAGTACAACATTCTACCTCGACTTTCTTGTAAAAAACTTTTGGCAACTGCGTTTACACAAACAAATAACTGAATCACCCAAAAGAGGCCATTCCATACAGTATCTTCTGGTTGTCCCATAGACAAATACACTACAAAAATGGTAGAAGCTACATATAGTAGTATGCCATACAGTGTATACTGCTGGCGCATTTCCAATAACAGGTCTTTTTTGACCAATGATAATATCGTTCTACTACTTTTCATGAAAACATTTTCTGCAGCGAGGTTCATAGGTTTCTTTCTCGCCTAACAATACTTGCCCGTCACCTTCAATTTTTCTGTAAGATACATTAGCTATATTGCCGCACTTCATACAGATGGCGTGTAATTTGGTAATATAATCAGCTACCGCCAGTAAATTTGGCATTTGCCCAAAAGGACGCCCCAAATAATCCATATCCAATCCGGCAACAATAACCCTGGTTCCCCTGAGCGCTAATGTTTCACATACATGCATGATCTCAGCATCGAAGAATTGAGCTTCATCAATACCAACAACATCTACATCTTGCGCCATCAATAAGATGGTTTGCGAGTTTTCGATAGGGGTACTTTGTATGCTATTGGCATCATGACTTACCACCTGGTTTTCGTCATAACGAACATCGATGGCAGGCTTATATATTTCAACTTTCAGGTTGGCGATCTTGGCTCTTTTTAATCGACGTATCAGTTCTTCGGTCTTGCCGCTAAACATACTTCCACAGATCACTTCGATCCAACCACGTCGCTCACCTGTTAAATTTGGTTCAATAAACATATAAATAATGAATCAAGGCGGGCAAATTAGTCTAAACGACACTTATTTTCATATTTTTGCCCCGCATTTTACAAACAAACTAAGCTCGGAAAAAGCAAGTAGGTATTGAAACATGAAAACGATAGGTAAAAAGTTTCTTGTATTGCTGCTGCTGATCTCCTTCGCTAATATAGTGACGGCAAGACCCGGGTGCCATTTAAGAACGGTTGGTACTACAGCCGACGCTGAAGACCTCAGATTTAACAAGACCGAATCTTTCACACTTATTGAGTTCTTGTTAGAACGCGTACATGGTCTCTCAGATAATATTCCTAATAATGAAGAAACCGGTGTTCATTACAGCGTTTTCAGAACACATGGTAAAGTAATTAGTACACCTCGTATCAAATCTGCAGAGCAGCCAAAAGATACGGTAGTGGTTGCATTTTCCAGATCCCTGGATCTTATTCATCATACACCCCGGTATAGTTCACCAATAACAGGTGTATTCCACGGCTTTCTTTTTAGGCTAACGCCATTTTGATCCTCACTCATTTCAGGTTTTTTATTCGCTTCCCTTATCGTGAAGCATGCACATGATCAGAACTATTAATCAACTTAAACGAGTGAAATGAGATCAATTTTACCTGTAATGGGCGTATGCATACTGTTGCTATTCTTTTCTTGTAAATCAGAAAATACAGAAGGACAAAAAGAGCAAGAAATGATCTTGCCGGTATTGGAAATTTCTAAAACTGATACACAATTATTGGTTGATTATGTATCGGATATACAGGCAGTCAAAAATGTTGAGATACGTGCTCGTGTCAACGGTTTCTTGGAAAAAATATTTGTAGATGAAGGGCAAAATGTTAAAAAAGGGCAGCTGCTTTTTCAAATCAACGATTTGGAATACACAACAGACTTGGCAAGGGCAAAAGCCAATGTGTCGAATGCGCAAGCTGAGGCAAAGGCTGCCGAGTTGGAAGTTTCTAGAACCAAGTTATTAGTAGAAAAGAAAGTAATCTCTTCTACTGAATATGACCTTGCATCTGCAAGATTGAAAGCCGCCAATGCAAAAGTAGAAGAGGCATTGGCCTTACAGGCAAGTGCTCAAAATAAATTGTCCTTAACGAGTGTCAGATCCCCATTCGATGGAATCATTGATCGTATTCCATTGAAAATAGGAAGTATGATCGATCCCGGAGCTTTATTGACGACCATTTCAGATATCCATGATGTATTTGCGTATTTCCATATTTCAGAAAGTGAATACCTGCGTATTAAAAAAGGTATGAGTGAAACACATCAAAATGTTCCCGTTCAATTAATACTAGCAGATGGAACCAAATACAAGCAGCAGGGAAAAATTGAAACAGTAGATGGAGAGATCAATGAAAATACCGGTGCTATAGCTTTCAGGGCAAGATTTCCCAATCCTGAAAAGTTATTGAGACATGGAGCATCAGGAAAAGTTCGTTTGATCAGTGAAGTAAAAGATGCCATGTTGATTCCCCAAAAATCTGTTTTCGAAATACAGGATAAGAATTATGTTTTTGTAGTTGGACCCGATAACATCGTTAAGATGCGAGGGTTTACATACAGTAAACGTGTGGCAGATTTCTATATAGCAGAAGAGGGCCTGATGGCGGGTGAAAAAATTGTGTACGAAGGAGTACAAAATATCCGCGATGGGGTCAAGATCAAACCTAAAATGATCACAGCTGCTAACATGATTGCTTACAAAAAATAATTCATCACATGTTCGATATATTTATCAAGCGACCTATTCTATCGCTTGTCATCTCGCTATTAATTACATTATTAGGGTTGCTTGCACTGTTTACACTGCCTGTAACGCAGTTCCCGGATATCGTGCCCCCTTCAGTAACTGTAACTGCTAAATACACTGGAGCCAATGCCGAAGTATGTGCGAAAGCGGTAGCTACTCCTTTAGAAAGAGCTATCAATGGTGTGCCTGGTATGACGTATATGTCATCTGTTTCCAGTAACAATGGGATCACTTTAATTACTGTTTCATTCAAAGTAGGTACAGACCCTGATCAGGCAGCGGTGAATGTACAAAACCGTGTTACTACTGTATTAGACGAATTACCTGAAGAGGTCATTAAGGCAGGTGTTACTACTGAAAAAGAAGTGAACAGTATGTTGCTGTACCTGAATATCATTAGTGATGATAGTACAGCGGATGAAAAATTCATTTACAATTTTGCTGATATCAATATCCTTCAAGAGCTCAAAAGGATTGATGGTGTTGGTTTTGCAGAGATCATGGGTTCTAAGGAATATGCAATGCGTGTTTGGCTTAAGCCCGATAAAATGCTGGCATATAATATTTCTGCCAATGAAGTGGTAGATATTCTACGTGATCAAAACGTTGAAGCTGCGCCGGGTAAAACAGGAGAAAGTTCCGGAATGGATGCAGGATCGCTGCAATATGTACTTCGTTACACAGGGAAAAAAGCAAGTGCCCCTGAATATGAAAACATTGTCATTCGCTCTGAACAAAATGGATCTGTTCTGCGCTTGAAAGATATTGCTGATGTTGAGTTTGGATCGATGACCTATAGCATGGTTTCAAAAACCGATGGTAAACCCTCTGCATCCATCATGTTGAAACAAAGACCTGGATCCAATGCAAGAGATGTGATTAATAATGTGAAGAAAAGAATGGCTGAACTGAAAGAAAGCTCTTTTCCTCCCGGCATGAAATACAATTTTGCATATGATGTTTCTCGTTTTTTAGATGCTTCTATCAAAGAAGTACTGAAAACCCTTGTTGAAGCATTCATTTTAGTATTTATAGTTGTATTTATTTTCTTACAAGATTTTCGATCCACTTTGATACCTGCACTGGCTGTTCCGGTAGCCTTGATTGGTACACTTGCTTTCATGCAGTTACTAGGGTTCTCCATCAATCTCCTTACTTTGTTTGCATTGGTATTGGCCATTGGTATAGTCGTCGATAATGCGATTGTAGTAGTTGAAGCGGTGCATGTGAAAATGACTGAGCACCATATGACACCCATGAACGCAACCATCGCTGCCATGAAGGAGATCAGTGGAGCCTTGGTGGCCATTACACTGGTGATGTCTGCCGTATTTGTTCCTGTAGCATTTCTTTCAGGTCCGGTTGGGGTGTTCTATAGACAGTTCTCACTCACACTGGCCATATCAATTGTGATATCAGGTATCAATGCTGTAACCCTAACTCCGGCTTTATGTGCTTTGATGTTAAAGCATGAACCTGCAGGAGCAAAAAAGAATTGGTTGGGTAAATTCTTTGTAGGGTTCAATAAACAATATGATCAGACTTCATCAAAATACCAGCGACTGATTGGAGCAATTGTTTCTAAGCGATTGGTAACAATGAGTTTGTTAGTTGGCTTTTTTGTTGCGACATGGGGTGTGTCTGCGATTCTTCCCGGTGGATTCATTCCTACAGAAGACCAAGGTATGGTGTATGTGAATGTTACAACACCTCCGGGATCTACCGTTGAAAGAACGGAGACTGTAATGCAGCAAATGCAAGAAGCGATCAAAGACATAGAAGCCATTGAAAACATCTCAACCTTATCGGGTTATAGCTTGGTAACAGAAGTAGCAGGTGCATCATATGGAATGGCCATGATCAATCTAAAGCCTTGGAAAGAAAGGTCTGTTTCAGTCAATCAACTGATACAAACTTTAAGAGAGAAGACGGCTTTTATCAAAGATGCAGATATTGAATTTTTCCCACCACCCACTGTGCCCGGTTTTGGTAATGCAAGTGGATTTGAAATGAGGATATTGGACAAAACAGGAACGGGTAATCTACAACAGACGGCAGCTGTGGCCAATGATCTTATTGATTCTTTGAAAAGCAAAAAAGAAATAGGATCTGCTTTTACAAGTTTCGATCCTGATTTTCCGCAATACTTGATACATGTTGATCAGGATATGGCTGCAAAAAAAGGAATAACGATCGAAAATGCGATGAGTACATTACAAACCTTGATCGGTAGTTATTATGCGACCAACTTTATTCGTTTTGGTCAGATGTATAAAGTGATGGTACAGGCGTATCCGCAGTATCGTAATAAGCCTGAGGACATACTGAATCTTTATGTGAAGAACGACAAGGGTAATATGATTCCTTATTCAACTTTTATCAGATTGGAAAGAGTATTCGGCCCCGAGCAACTGACACGTTATAACATGTACACATCAGCATTGATCACAGGTGATGCAGCAGCAGGATTTAGTAGTGGGGAAGCCATCGAAAAATTAAAACAAACTGCCGGTGAAGTATTGCCGAAAGGATTCAGTTATGAGTGGTCGGGAATGACACGTGAACAGATACTTTCAGGTAGTCAGGCAGTATTTATTTTCGGTATTTGCTTGTTGTTTGTGTACTTGTTATTGGCTGCGCAATATGAAAGTTTCCTGTTGCCTTTATCGGTGATACTTTCTTTACCTGCGGGTATATTTGGTGCTTTTCTGAGTTTGAAACTATTCGGACTGGAAAACAATATTTATGCACAGGTTGCATTGGTGATGTTGATCGGATTGTTAGGAAAGAATGCGATCCTGATCGTTGAATTTGCCATCCTTAAACGAAAGCAAGGCTATCGTATTGCAGATGCTGCTATTGAAGGAGCTGTATCAAGATTGCGTCCTATCCTTATGACATCGTTTGCCTTCATAGCTGGATTGATACCACTATGTATTGCATCGGGTGCAGGTGCGATGGGTAATCGATCTATCGGTACTGCAGCAGCAGGTGGGATGTTGATTGGTACCATTTTCGGAGTATTGGTAATCCCCGGGCTTTACTATTTGTTTGCTGTATTATCTGAACGTACGAAACGTAAGTCAGCATCGGAAACAGCAAACATAACAGAAGAACATACAGAACAATTTAGTGATCAGTAAAAGTTTAGCATAATGAATTTACATACATTCAAACATAACGGAATCATGATGGTATTGGCCATCATGATTCTTACAAGTTGCGCAGTCCCAAAAGAAGCCAATCGATTCAAGGAAATTGAATTGCCAACTTCATTCGCAGAAAAAAAAGACACTGTTAGTCTTGCGCAATTAAACTTAAAAACATTTTTCAGTGATAGCACTTTATATGGATTGATCGAGACAGCTATTGAAAATAATCCGGACATTCAGAAAGCATTGCGAAGGATCATGATGGCGCAAGCGCAATTACAAATGGCACATAATGCAAGACTTCCTGTACTGGATGCAGTGGCTTCAGGTGGTTTCAACAAGTTTGGAAAATACACGATTGATGGGGTGGGGAACTTTGATACCAATCTATCACCGAACATCAATAAAGATCAGCGTATACCAGTATTGACGCCGGATTATTTTCTTGGATTCAGGAGTAATTGGGAAGTTGATGTATGGGGTAAGCTGAATGATAAAAAGAAAGCTGCATTATCAAGATCATATGCCGCAGAGAAAGAGCGTCAATGGTTAACTACTCAATTGGCGGCACAAGTTGCAGCCATGTATTATGAGCTACTGGCAATCGATACTGAGTTGGATATCTTATATAAAAATCTGCGTTTACAGGAAGATGCACTTGAAGTCGTTAAAATTCAAAAAAGTGGGGGGCGTGCTACGGAATTGGCTGTTCAGCAATTTGAGTCGCAGTTGTACACTACAAGAAGTATTATCATTGGCTTGAAGCAAAGTGTGATCAAGACCGAGAATGAATTAAATCTTTTATTGGGCCGCTTGCCTCAACCGATCAAAAGACCAAAGAGCATTTTTATGCAATCTGTTTTGAATAACATTCATACAGGTTTGCCATCACAACTTTTGGTTAGGAGGCCGGATATTCAAGCCTCACAAATGAAGTTAATAGCAGCGGGTTTTGATGTTAGTGCTGCACGAAAGTCTTTTCTCCCTTCTTTGAATATTACACCCTACACAGGATTTAATTCATTCAATGCATCGATGATGTTTACTCCTGCGTCCATTGCGTATGGCATCATTGGTGGGGTAAGTGGCCCTGTTTGGAATAGGGGCAGGTTAAAAGGAATGTTAAAAGATGCAGTTGCGTCAGAGGGGGAAGCATGGTATGATTATCAGCAATCTGTCTTCAGAGCATATCAAGAAGTAGTTACTTGTATGAACGCTATAAGTAACAATACAGCACTCTATGAGCTAAAAAAGAAGCAGGTGACAGTACTGGAGTCTGCCGTAAAGACCGCAAGAGAATTGTATGTTACAGGGTATGCGTCTTATTTGGAGGTTATTACTGCACAAAAAGGGTCATTGGAGACCCAACTAGAGTCTGTCTCTACTTATAGGGATTTATTATTGTCGCAAGTAGACTTATATCGGGCTTTAGGCGGTGGTTGGCAATAAAATTGCCGATTTTATAATAAGGTTGATTAAAATACGTTTTGTAACTTGAGTAAGCCTTAATGCCATCAAACCCCCATGTCTGTTATGGAAAGAGTAGGCACATTAATCAATAAGCTCAATGAGCAGCTTGCGCAGGGTGCGGATGCTGCCACTTTGTTAATGAATACCCGTTTGTTACTCGCTGAGTTACAAACAGAGTTGCAACAAAATCCTGTGCCCCTAAAGGGTAAAGTATCTGTTGTAATGCCTGGCTCCTTTGAAACAAATGCTAAGACTGCGGAAGAACCCGAAGTTCAAGCTATATCCGAGGTAGCTTCCTCTAAAACCACCCCACAGGAAGAAATAGTTGCAAATCATAAAGACACTCAAATAGGAAATACAACTTGGCCCACCAATATGCCTGTTGAAATCCCTACACTGGTTCATCAGGCCGCAACCGGAAATAAAGAAGTGTACGAATTGAATCAAATGCTGGTTGCGAAGTTTGAGCAGCCGGAAATCAATGAAAGACTTCGAGAAGAGAAAACAGAAGTAGCCGCAGTTTTACAAACATCACCGGTCCGAGATCTGAAAAAAGCAGTTGGTATCAATGATCGTTATCTTTTTGTCAATGAACTTTTTCGTGGTGATGAAAGTATGTATGAGCGCAGTATGAAAACGATCAATGGATTTTCTATTTATCCTGAAGCTCAGTATTGGATTGAAAGAGAATTAAAAGTCAAAATGGGGTGGGATGATCGTTGCGAAACTGTAAAACTATTTGATCAATTAGTTAGAAGACGATTTGCCTGAATATAGTGCATGATTTTATCACATGCGCCTGCTTTCTCTCGTACATATTCACCTGCATTATGCCCTGTTTTTTGTAGTAGTTGTTTGTCATTCAATAATGCATTGAACTGCTCTTCTAATTCCAGCGCATCATCAATGCTGAAAGCGCCTTCACGGTCTATTAACTCAACTGCTTCGAAATATTTATCATAGACAGGGCCAAATACAATAGGCTTATAAAATACAGCTGCTTCCAAAGTATTGTGAATGCCATCATCTCCAAATCCACCCCCAATATATGCGATAGTGGCATAGTGATACATCTTACTCAACATCCCTACATTATCTAAGATCAATACATTCGTATTATCGGGTATTTGTTTTGATATGTTGAGCATGGAATACCGAATACTGTGGGTGTATAACTTGTCACATTCTTTTAATCGATCTTCATCAATATCATGAGGGGCAATAATAAAACGAAGATTGGGATGATGATTGGCAAAATGGTCCAATGCCTCGTCATCTTCTGTCCAGGTGCTGCCTGCAATGATCACCGGATAGTCGCCACAAAAATCTTTGATCCATTCTATTGATTCAACATGTGAAGCTATTTGAATGACACGATCGAAACGCGAATCACCGCTAATGCTTACATTAGTAGTTATGCCTATTCTTTTCAAAAGCAACAATGAAGATTCATTTTGTACAAACAGATGTGTAAAGCAATGCAGCATTCTTCTATAAAATCCTCCATACCATTTAAAAAAAGTTTGGCTCTCTCTAAAAATTCCTGAGACCAATAAAAGAGGGATATTTCTTTCCTTGATCTCATTCAGGTAGTAAAACCAGAATTCATATTTTACAAATAAAACCAACGAGGGCTGAACGATATTCAAGAATTGATTTGCTGTGTAAGGTCTGTCCATGGGAAGATAGCAGATATGGTCAGCCACCGGATCATTCTTTCTGACCTCATAGCCTGAAGGAGAGAAAAAGGTGAGTAAGATAAAGTAGTTGGGGTGATTCTTCCGAATCGCTTCTAATAATGGTTTGCCCTGTTCAAATTCCCCTAGCGAAGAGCAATGCATCCAAACAACCGGTCGATCATTTTTATGGAATCTGTCATGTAATTTTCTGAATTGTTGTTTTCTGCCGGCAACCCAAAGCGATGCCTTAGGGTTGTAAAATGAAAGCAACCAGACCGCTTTGGGATAAAGCCAAACGAACAAACGATACAATAGGCGCAAATGCAATGATTTATGGCCACAAATTAAGAACTTAAACCGATTTAGTCGATGTTGAATGTGAAACCCATTTCAGGCATTTTTGCAGTAGTTTTGCTACGAAAGGAAATTTTTCTATGAGGCCTATACAAATGGTTGATACCCGTACCCAGTACGAAAACATTAAAACAGAAGTTGACGCAGCTATTCAGGAAGTATTGAATAGTGCTGCATATATTAATGGGAAAGCTGTGCAAGACTTTGCTGCATCACTCAGTCAGTATCTGGGCGTAAAACATGTGATTCCCTGTGCAAATGGCACTGATGCATTACAAATAGCAATGATGGCCCTTGGATTACAGCCCGGTGATGAAGTGATCACTCCTTCATTCACGTATATCGCAACAACAGAGGTAGTAGCTTTATTGAAACTTACACCTGTTTTTGTGGAAGTAGATCCTAAAACTTTTTGTATCGATCCCGAATCGATTCGAAAAGCCATCACCCCTAAAACAAAAGCAATTGTCCCCGTTCATTTATATGGACAAGCAGCTCCTATGGAAGAGATCTTAGCGATCGCGAAAGAATTCAATTTGTTTGTTATCGAAGACAATGCACAGGCAATCGGATGTGATTATACATTCTCTGACGGTACGGTAAAGAAAACCGGAACCATGGGTACTATAGGGGCCACTTCTTTTTACCCTAGTAAAAACTTAGGTGCTTATGGAGATGGTGGCGCTATTTTCACGAATGATGATGTATTGGCACATCAATTGAAAATGGTGGCCAATCATGGGCAACAAAAAAGATATTATCATGAAGTAGTTGGATGTAACTCGCGTTTAGATACGATACAAGCAGCTATTTTAAATATTAAACTTTCAAAACTGGATGCCTATAATTCGGCGAGACAATCGGTGGCTGATTATTATAATAAAGCATTTGCCGGTAATGAAAAAATCATTACGCCTTATGTAGCATCTTATAGTAATCATGTGTATCACCAATATACGCTAGTATTGAATGGAGTGAATAGAGATGAATTAAGTGCGTATCTGGCTTCACAAAATATACCTTCTATGATCTATTATCCTGTTCCGGGACATAAGCAGGATATGTTCAGCAGTTTTGGTTTGCCGAAGTATGAATTGGCAACTACCGATTGGTTAACTGAACGAGTTATATCATTGCCCGTTCATACAGAAATGGAACAAGATCAATTGGAGTATATTACCAAACACGTTTTAAATTTTGTAAACAGATAAGGAATGAAGATAGCTGTTGTAGGAACCGGTTATGTAGGATTGGTTACTGGTACATGTTTTGCGGAAACAGGTAACAAGGTTACTTGTGTTGATATCGATCAATCAAAAGTGGAAAAACTTTCTAATGGGGAGATTACCATTTATGAACCCGGCCTTGAGAAGATATTTCTGCGTAACCTGAAGGAAGGCAGATTGAAATTCACGACTGTTCTAGAAGAAGGTATTCAAGAAGCTGATATCATTTTTCTTGCATTGCCAACACCACCTGGAGCAGATGGAGCGGCTGATCTTAAATTTATTCTTTCAGTCGCTGATCAGCTTGGTAAAATTATAAATGGCTATAAAGTTATTGTAGATAAAAGTACTGTTCCGGTTGGTACTGCAGATAAAGTGAAACAGGCGATTGCAGTACACTATCAAGGTGAATTTGATGTTGTTAGTAATCCTGAATTTTTAAGAGAAGGTGTTGCGGTTGATGATTTTATGAAGCCGGATAGGGTAGTAGTAGGAACAAGTTCTGAAAGAGCGAGAAAGATCATGGGTGATTTATTTGCACCTTTTGTAAGACAAGGTAATCCGATCATTTATATGGATGAGCGTTCTGCAGAATTGACGAAATATGCTGCAAACTCTTTTCTTGCGATGAA
The DNA here is from genome assembly GCA_039795345.1 of Bacteroidota bacterium. Classification (GTDB taxonomy): domain Bacteria; phylum Bacteroidota; class Bacteroidia; order Chitinophagales; family Chitinophagaceae; genus Sediminibacterium. Next base: position 5,295 of record JBDKEH010000006.1, on the reverse strand, counting down.
GATATCTTTTATGAATGAGATCGCACAGTTGTGTGAAAGAATGGGTGCAGATGTTGATATGGTGCGTAGAGGTATTGGTAGTGATGAAAGGATCGGTAAGCGCTTTCTTTTTCCGGGTATTGGGTATGGAGGTAGTTGCTTCCCGAAAGATGTGCAGGCCCTCATTCATTCTTCCGCAGAAGTGGGATATCAGTTCAGTATTCTTGAAGCAGTTGAGAAAGTTAATGCTGCACAGAAATTACACCTATTCAATAAGCTGAAAGTATATTTCAAGAATGATTTGAAAGGGAAACATTTTGCAGTATGGGGGTTATCTTTCAAGCCTAATACCGATGATATCAGAGAAGCTCCAGCTTTGGAAATGATCAATGCACTATTACAGGAAGGCGCTACTATTACGGCATTTGACCCTGAAGCCATGAATAACGTAAAGAAATTATTGGGCGACGCTATTCAGTATGCGCCAAGTCAATATGAAACATTGACCAATGCCGATGCGTTGATCATTGCTACTGAATGGAGTGAATTCCGAACTCCCGATTTTGAAATGATCGAAAGTAAACTCAAACAAAAAGTCATCTTTGATGGAAGAAACTTATTTGATGTGAAGCAGATGGATGAGTTGGGGTATCATTATGAAAGTGTTGGACGATCTTGAATATAGTTGATAGATGATAGTTGACAGAAAAATCTACTTTATTTTCCTCCTGTCAACTATCAACTGTTAACTGTCAACCCAAAACTACAAGATGGAAAAGAAACGCATATTAATCACCGGAGCAGCCGGATTTCTGGGATCACATCTTTGCGATCGATTTATTCGCGAAGGCTACCATGTCATTGGTATGGATAACCTGATCACGGGTGATATGAATAATATTGAACACCTGCTGAAGTTGCCTAACTTTGATTTCCATCATCATGATGTCACCAAGTTCATTCATATATCCGGGCACCTGGATTATATTCTTCATTTCGCATCTCCTGCCAGTCCAATCGATTATTTGAAAATACCCATTCAAACTTTGAAAGTAGGAGCACTGGGTACACATAATTGTTTGGGTTTAGCAAAAGCAAAAAATGCAAGAATTCTGGTAGCATCTACCAGTGAAGTGTATGGTGATCCATTAGTGCATCCGCAAACAGAAGAGTATTGGGGCAATGTGAATCCGGTTGGACCAAGAGGGGTATATGATGAAGCTAAGCGTTTTATGGAGTCTATTACCATGGCCTATCATACATATCACGGCGTTGAAACAAGGATCGTTCGTATATTCAATACCTATGGCCCGCGTATGCGACTGAATGATGGGAGAGCATTGCCTGCCTTTATCGGACAAGCCTTGCGTGGAGAAGATATCACAGTGTTTGGGGATGGAAGTCAAACTCGCTCTTTTTGTTATGTAGATGATCTGGTGGAAGGGATCTATCGTTTACTCATGAGTGATTATAGTATGCCTGTAAATATTGGTAATCCTAATGAAATCAGTTTATTGGATTTTGCCAAAGAGGTTTTGAAACTAACAGGCGCAGGTGTGAAGATCGTTCATAAACCATTACCCATTGATGATCCTAAACAGCGTAGACCAGATATTACAAAGGCAAAAGAATTATTGGGTTGGGAACCAACAATAGATAGGGCAGATGGCTTGAAAAGAACGTATGATTATTTTAAAAATCTTCCCAAAGAAGAATGGACAAAACAGCCAAAAGAATTCACTAATAAGTAATCATGCCAAAACCATTAGTTGTTGTAACAGGAAAAAATGGTCAGTTAGGTTGGGAACTGATGCAGTTGGCTGAGCATTATTCACATCTTTTTAATTTTCTTTTTACTGACAGGAGTCAGTTGAATCTATTGGATGAAAATTCTATTACCGATTTCTTTAAACAATATCAACCGGCTTATTTTATTCATTGTGCTGCATATACTGCTGTAGATAAAGCAGAGTCTGAGCAGGATATTGCATATAAGATCAATACAGCAGCAATGGCTCAGATTGCCCGTCATTGTAAAGTATCTAATACTGTACTGATTCATATTTCAACAGATTATGTGTTTGATGGAAAAGGACTGACTCCATATAAAATTGATACACCTACTGATCCTGTAAATTATTATGGATATACCAAAAGAATAGGAGAGGAACTGGCTTTGCAAAATAATCCTGCTACAGTGATCATACGTACTTCTTGGTTATACAGTTCTCATGGACATAATTTCGTGAAAACCATGTTGCGTTTGATGAGCGAGCGTGATTTAGTCAAAGTAGTAACTGATCAAAAAGGATGTCCAACGTATGCTCATGATCTTGCAGAAGCAATTATGCAAATAGTTACTACTGCCCATCACAATACCTTACACACCGGTATCTTTCACTACAGTAATACAGGAGAAACCAATTGGTATGAATTTGCAAAAGCCATTCGTGATGCTGCCGCATTCACTTGTGTTGTTGAGCCTATTACAACTACTGATTATCCTACACCTGCAAAACGTCCGGGTTATTCTGTCATGGATCTCACAGCAATAGCAGAGCAATATGGCATTGTTTTACATCCTTGGAAGGATAGTCTGGCTAAATGTCTCTCCTTATTAAACAGTTGAAGCTTCTTCTACTTGACATCTTTTACCACTTATCCATAGGAGAGAAATCATATTATTTGAGGGCGCTATTTTTGATAGATGGAAATTAAGAAGAGTACTTTGGCAGACATTGAAACCATTTTCGGCTTATACCGAATGGCTGCACAGTATATGAAAGAGCGTTTCCCCGTTCATTTTCCTGAGTTTGATCGGAATATGGTGATCAAAGAAATTGAGGAAGGTAGACAATGGAAAATGTTGATTGATGGTGAATTGGCATGTATATGGGCCATCACTTGGAATGATCCACAAATATGGGAAGAGAAAGACAGTGATCCATCTATATATATTCATCGAATAACAACTGTACCAGCTTTTCGTGGCAGGCATCTGGTAAAAGACATTGTGCAATGGGCCAAGCACTATGCGAAAGAAAATAATAGAAGCTATGTTCGATTGGATACGGTGGGCGAGAATCAAAAACTCATCCAACATTACCAGGAAAGTGGATTTACATTTTTAGGAATGGTGCAGTTGAAAGATACCAGTGGATTACCCGATCATTATCAATTAGATAAAGTGAGTTTGTTTGAGCTAAAAGTGTAAGTCAGTTCATTTTTTTTCCGGACATACCGATGGTTCTACAGAATAATCTAACGAAACAATCTTCCAGCCATCTTTTGTTTTAAAAAAAGTGAAAACATCTATGCCACAATGATTGAAGTCTCGATTAATACTTAATGTGTACGGGACCCAAGCCATTGCAATTCGGCCATGGATCTTAACTTCCGCAGAAAGCATTTTTTCATAGATCACAGATTGTGGATTGACAAAACTCTTCATCCTGTCTTTGAATAGAGCCGTTCTTATTTGTAAAGAATCATTTTGTATTCGGATGGAGGTGGTTTGTCCGTCCAGTAATACAATACTTTTCAAAAGAATTGTATCCTGTTTCTCTAATGCTTCAAAGAACTGGTTTACTTTTTGAAGGATTTGTTTTTCTTCAGGATGGTTGTTTTGCCCATTCAGTTGTAAAGAGACAAGTATTGTTAGTAAATAGCATATTATTTTCATTCGATTATAATTTGAATTGATCTTTAAAGCGGGCAATATTGAATCCTTGTTGTAAGATCCATTTTGTTTGTTTACTATCCTTTAGCAAAGCGGGGTTTGTATGATTTAAGTGAATGAAATAGATTTTTTTCTTTTCGCTAATAGGCATTGCCTCAAATAAGCGCATGGTCTCAATGATAAATGGGTGTGGTATTTCTTTGATATCTCTGTTATTGATCTCTGACGCATCAAAAAAAGTAGCATCAATAAATGCATAATCTACCTCAGCTAATTCTTGTCTGATATTTTTGTTCCACTTTTCCCATTTGTCTATATCAGGAATGAATAATGCTTTTTTATTAGGTCCTATGATTTTGTAGCCAACTGTTTCGCTGTATTCATCTCTGTGTGGTACTATGAAAGGAATGATCTGAAGATCATGGCTCAGGGATATGGATACACCGGATTGTATCTGTACTGGGCTGATATTTTTAAGGGATACCAATTGGTTCCAAGGGCCATTTTGCTTTAAAAATCCTTCCATACGAGGCATGGTGTATACCGGAACCGCTGAAGCATTAAGAGCTTCTTTTCCTAAGAGCATTAAGCCACTGTAATGACCTATATGTGCATGGGTAAGAAAAATTCCATTAGGGATATCGGTAGGGGTTTGACTGTATTCTTTGAGCAAACGAAGTTGTGAAGTAATATCCGGAGTGGCTTCAAAAAGGAAGCTGCTTTTTCTTACAGGATCAGCTATGCCCAATGCAGTTACTTTTCTATCCGGATCTGATTTTTTAAAAAGGGCAACACAACAATTTTTCGTACAGCCGATATGAGGGGAGCCTCCATCTTGAACATTGCCTAGTACAACAATAAATGGTTGTTGAGCAGCTAAGGAACAAGCAATCGCACAAAAGAATAGTATGTTAAGTAGCCTCATATATGTAAGTTACTAAAAGCTGTGTAAGTAGGTCACAGTTTTAATACTCCTCTAAATCCTCTCGCTGCGTAATACGATTGAGCTCCATTGTGGTAAATGAATACCTGTCCGTATCTGTAGTCACCAAATATTGCACCTCCCTCTTTTCTGATCGCTGCAGGTGTTAATAGCCAACTTGATGTTTTGCGATCTACCGGCTGTAGGGATTGTAGAAGACGATATTGTTCTTCTGTCAGTAGTTCGATTCCCATAGCTTGGGCCATATCCATCGCTGAGTTTTTGGGAGCATGTTCTTTTCGGGATTCAAGGCCTTCACGATCATAACAAACACTTCTTCTGCCAGCTGGACTTTCTGCAGCGCAGTCTACAAATAAATAAGTGTCTGTCTTTTTATCGTATGCAATTACATCCGGTTCTCCTCCTGTTTTCTCCATTTCATGAAGTGACCAAAGTTTTGCCGGTTGAGCTTCTAGTTTGATTAGTACTTTTTTCCAGTCTATCTCTTTGTGTCTGTATTCATTTTTTTGAAAACGGGTATGTAAAATGATTAGCAACTCTTTTTGTTGAGAGGCTGTGATAGAATGCTTTGGCATAGCTGTTTCTTCAATTAAGGGGTATTCGTTTTGTTATTACTACTGTGTTTCAAATTAAATAAGTAATACAAGAGTGCAAAGCATCGGTATCAGAAGGATCTTTGTAAAATCAGCGCTAG
>JBDKEH010000002.1:0-11997 GCA_039795345.1 Bacteroidota bacterium | reverse complement strand
GTAAAAACACCTGATTTTTATGATAAAACTTCGTGGTAGAAATACCTATTTTTTTATCCTGTAACTTTACGTATGACGATGAAGTTTCGCTCCTTTACCGGTAAAAGCATTATACTGTTATTTATCTTACTGAACTGCTATTTCCTTACCGGTAATATCCTTATGGCTCAATTACCACCAGTTGGACAATGGCGCGAACACCTTAATTATCAGCAAACCATTCAGGTGGTCAAAGGAACTCAACTTTATTGTGCTACCACTAAAGCCCTTTTTTCGCTTGATGATAAAAATGAACTTACCCGCTACTCCAAAGTAACCGGACTCAATGATATTGGTATCCGTTGTATCGGATGGGACGCTTCTTCTGCACAACTTGTGATCGCTTACAACAACAGTAACATCGATTTGCTCAAAGGCAGTATCGTTCACAATATTGCCGATATCAATAGAAGTACCATTGCTGGTGATAAATCGATCCAACAAATTTTTTGTCAGAATGGATTGGCTTATTTATCCAGCGGACTCGGCATCATCGTCACCGATCTTACAAGAAGAGAGGTCAGAGATACCTGGATCATTGGCAACAATGGTAATCAAGTGAAAGTGAATGGATTCACTATACACAACAACCTTTTGTATGCTGCTACAGAAGAAGGTCTTAAAACTATTGGTGCCTCCAATAATAATCCGGCTAACTACAGAAACTGGGCTTTAGTGAGTGGCAGCAACCAACTTCCTTTCGGTCGCATCAACAATGTGATCGTTGCCAATAACAATGCCATTGTACAAAAAGGAGATTCCTTGTTCATACAAAATGGTAACAACTGGCAGCTGATATACCATGATAGTAATTGGCCCATTGTTTCTATCACATCTGCGGGTAATCAACTCACTGTTTGTCAGCGTACTGCTACAGGAGCTGCACGGGTAATATTACTGAATACCAATGGTACTATTGCAAGAACCATCAGTGCAAGTGGTATCATCTCATTTCCACTATCTGCCATCGTTGATAATAATCAAATATGGGTGGCGGATCGTTTTGGCGGTTTATCCAGAACCGGCACAGCAACAGAACGTTTTATTCCTAATGGCCCCCCGGGTGTTGCAACCGGCGAACTTGTTTCGAATGGAAATATTACTGTAGCCACGGCCGGTAGTGTGAATGATGCTTGGAATTATCTCTTCAATAGAGATGGTTTTTATCTTTTGAAAGACAATACATGGAGCTCAAAAAGCTTTTTCAATACAGCGGTACTCGATTCACTACTAGATTTTATCACCGCTACTATCGATCCGCGTGATGAAGCCATTTGGGTAGGTAGTTATGGCGGTGGATTGATTCGTTTTGCAAATGATCAATTTAATATCTTCAAGCCATTCAACAGTAGTTTAAGAGCTGCTATAGGTGATCCGGGTAGTATTCGTGTCAGTGGATTAGCATTCGACAGTAAAGACCAACTTTGGGTAGCCAATTATGGCGCTGCACAAAATTTGAGTGTTCGCAAAAAAGACAATACCTGGAAATCTTTCTCGATTCCATTCACACATACTGAAAACGCACTCTCTCAACTGATAACGGATGATCGTGATCAGATCTGGGCCATCAGTCCAAAAGGGAATGGACTATTTTGTTTCAATCCGGGTAACGATATCGATAATCTTGCAGATGATCGTTGGAAATATTACAGACAAGGCAATGGTAATGGCAACCTGCCTTCATCGAATATATTCAGTATTATAAAAGATCGAGATGGCGCCATTTGGGTAGGAACAGACAGAGGCATAGGTATCATACGGTGTCCGGAATTAGCTTTCTCTCCGGCAGGCTGTGAAGCCATTCAACCCGTTGTACAACAAGATCGTTTCGCAGGATTATTATTCCGCGATGAAGTGGTTCAATGCATGGCAGTTGATGGCGCTAACAGAAAGTGGGTCGGCACACGCAATGGATTATGGTTGCTTTCTTCCAATGGAGAAAAAATAGTGTATCGATTTACTGCAGAAAACAGTCCGCTGTTAAGCAATGATGTTCGTAAGCTAACGATCGACCCAATCACCGGTGAATTATTCATTGCCACTTTTGAAGGGCTCTGTAGTTTCAGAAGTACTGCCACTACTCCTGTTGAAACACAAAGCAAAGTATTGGTATTCCCTAATCCGGTCCCTCCCTCCTTCAGTGGCACTATTGCTATTAGGGGATTGGTAGATAAAGCATTGGTTAAGATCACAGAGTTGAATGGAAGATTGGTATATCAAACCCGTTCTTTAGGTGGACAAGCGATTTGGGATGGTAGAAATTATTTGGGTACTAAAGTAGCCAGTGGTGTATACTTAGTGTTGGTAAGAGATGATTCCGGAGAAGAACGCATCGCTACCAAGATCGTAATTACTGCAAATAGATAAAGAACCTTTATTGCTTAACAAAATCATAAGTTCTTAGCACCTGAAATTTTTGGCTATTTTTTTCTCCGGGTACCACACGATACATGACCTGTCGTGTTTTCCCGGTTGGTTTTGATCCGGTACTATCGGTAGTGAATAACGGAAATCTTCTGGTTAGTACACCTTCCATCAATGCAAATTCGTCAAATCCAAGATAACCATCTCTCAATTTGGGGTCGTCAACTATATCAGGAAAAACAATAGGCGTAACACTTTCATTACGTTCTGAACTGATACAAATAACAGTGCCTTTATTGAGGGTATCCCCATTATACACATACAATAATAAATCAGGATAGTTATCCCTATTCACATCATCAACTTCTGATCTGAGTATACGACCTTTGATCTCAAAACTGAAATCACGCACACTATTATCAAATCCTATCGGAGAAATATTGATGGTATTCTTTTCCGGATTACGATTGTTACAAGTCACTTTATAACCTGCTTTACCGATCTTCATTGAGCTATCATAACGTCTGGCAGGTGCTTGTGCTGTAGCACTGATTTGCAAAAAGCATAAACAACAGAACACTAGAAATAAGGCGTACTTCATACCGGTAAATTTATAGCAGATTTTACAGAAATCAATATGCTTATTACATATTCCTTCTGTATTGTCCACCCACTTCATACAATGCATGTGTGATTTGTCCTAATGAACAATACTTAACCGTTTCCATCAATGCTTCAAACAGGTTACCATTATTGATCGCTGTTTGTTTCAATTGTGCCAATGCAGCTGCAGACTTCCCTTCATTTCTTTTCCAGAAAGCATGAAGGTTTTGGATCTGCTGTTCTTTTTCTTCTGTGGTAGAACGAATCACTTCTCCCGGTAGTACGGTTGGACTACCTTTTTTATTCAGGAAGGTATTCACACCGATCAATGGTAATTCGCCGGTATGTTTTAAAGTTTCATAATGTAAACTTTCTTCCTGAATTTTATTTCGCTGATACATTCTTTCCATCGCACCTAATACACCACCACGTTCACTGATGCGTTCAAACTCTATCAACACTGCTTCTTCCACCAGATCGGTCAACTCTTCGATTGCAAAACTTCCTTGTATGAAATTTTCTGTTTTAGCACTTCCCAATTCTCGGTTGATGATGAGCTGTATCGCCATAGCTCTTCTTACGCTTTCTTCTGTTGGTGTAGTGATGGCTTCATCATAGGCATTGGTATGAAGACTGTTACAGTTATCATAGATCGCATACAATGCTTGCAATGTGGTTCTGATATCATTGAAATCGATCTCCTGCGCATGCAAACTTCTTCCACTTGTTTGAATATGATACTTCAACTTTTGTGAACGATCATTACCCTTGTATTTATTTTTCATGGCTTTGGCCCAGATACGTCTAGCCACACGACCAATCACACTATATTCAGGATCCATTCCATTGCTGAAGAAGAAAGATAAATTCGGTGCAAAGTCATCAATATTCATACCGCGACTGAGATAGTACTCTACATAAGTAAATCCATTTGCGAGTGTGAATGCCAATTGTGTAATGGGGTTAGCACCTGCTTCCGCAATATGATAACCACTGATACTTACACTATAAAAGTTTCTTACTTTCTGATCGATGAAATACGATTGCACATCACCCATGAGTTTCAATGCAAACTCGGTAGAGAAGATACAGGTGTTTTGTGCCTGGTCTTCTTTCAAAATATCTGCTTGTACGGTTCCTCTCACTTGAGAAAGTGCTTCAGCTTTGATTTTGGCATAGACCTCTGCTGGTAATACTTCATCACCACTCAAACCTAACAAACGAAGACCCAATCCGTTGTTACCCTCCGGTAAACGTTCAGGTGAAGATGGATTATAGTAGACAGGCTTTGTAACCTGTTTATACTTCTCTGCAAATACTTTCTCTACCTGTGCCCACATACCATTCTCTTCAATGTATTTTTCACAAAGCTGATCGATAGCTGCGTTCATGAAAAATGCCAGCAAGATCGGCGCCGGACCATTGATGGTCATACTTACGGAAGTCTTTGGGTCACAGAGATCAAAACCACTGTATAGTTTTTTGGCATCATCAACTGTTGCAATACTCACACCACTGTTGCCGATCTTACCATAAATATCAGGACGCACTGCCGGATCTTCACCATACAAAGTCACACTATCAAAAGCTGTAGACAAACGAATGGCGGGTTGTCCGAGTGATACATAATGGAAACGCTTGTTCGTTCTTTCCGGACCACCTTCTCCTGCAAACATTCTAGTAGGGTCTTCACCTTGTCTCTTCAATTCAAACACACCTGATGTATAAGGAAATGCACCCGGTATATTTTCCTGTAACTGCCAGCGCAAAATATCACCCCAGTCTTTGTATTTCGGTAATACTACTTTAGGAATACGTGTATTACTCAGTGAAGTAGTGGTCAACGGCTGACGAATGATCTTATCCCTCACTTTGTATTCAAAGAAATCTGCAGCATATTGTTGTACCACAGTTGGCCATTGTTCGATCAACTGTTGACATTCAGGATGTAATTTTTTCTCAAAAGATTTTTTTACTTCTTGTAATCCTGCAGCCACTTCCCCACTTACTGATTCCAGAGCACCATTGATCTGGTATAATTTGCTGGCAATGGTTACTTGTTCATTCACCCACTGATCGTAACCACGATTGTTCTCGGCGATCTCCGCTAAATAACGAACACGCTTTGGAGGAATGATCTGAGATTTAGTAGTAGTATCTTTTGTATGTCCTTCTTTAGCAAAATTACCAAAGGAAACTTTTGTTTTTTGTTCGATGGTCAACATGAGTTTCTCGAACAACTCATTCACGCCTGCATCATTGAATTGAGCAGCAATGGTTCCTACTACCGGAAGATCTTCATCTTTCGCAGTCCACAAATTATGATTGCGCTTGTATTGCTTACGTACATCATGTAATGCATCCAATGCGCCGGCTTTATCAAACTTATTGATACAAACCACATCAGCATAGTCTAGCATATTGATCTTCTCCAATTGAGAAGCTGCACCATATTCAGGTGTCATCACATACAAACTCACATCACAAAAATCAAGGATCGAAGCATCGCTTTGTCCAACACCCGCAGACTCCAGAATGATGAAATCAAATCCTGCATTCTTACAGATATCGATCGCATCCTGAACATGTGCACTCAGTGCAGTGTTGTCATCACGTGTTGCCAAACTGCGCATATAAGCACGTGGATGAGAGATGGCATTCATACGAATTCTATCTCCCAACAAAGCACCACCCGTTTTTTTCTTGGAAGGATCTACTGAAACAACAGCTATGGTTTTATCTTCAAATAATTGCAGGTATCTTCTTACGATCTCATCGGTCACAGAACTTTTACCTGCACCGCCTGTACCTGTGATACCTAATACCGGCGTTGTTGTATTGGCTTTCTCTTTATCTGCTCCAACTCCATTTTCCGCATTAGTGATCTTACGTGCAATGGTTCTGATGTCTTTCACTTCACCCAGCGTCATCGGCTTTTGGTACACGCCTGTTCCATTCAGGCTAAAATCACACTGACGGATCACATCTTCGATCATACCTTCCAATCCCATTTTACGACCGTCATCCGGACTATAAATTCTGGTAATGCCATAATGATGCAATTCGCGGATCTCTTCAGGAAGAATGGTTCCTCCACCACCGCCGAATATTTTGATATGACCACAGCCATTTTGATCCAACAGATCACGCATATATTTGAAAAACTCCACATGCCCACCCTGATAGCTGGTAATGGCAATACCTTGTGCATCTTCTTCGATGGCACACTCTACAATTTCTGCCACACTTCTGTTATGTCCGAGGTGAATGATCTCCGCTCCTTTCGACTGAAGAATACGACGCATGATATTGATGGCAGCGTCATGTCCGTCAAATAAACTGGCAGCGGTAACAATTCTGATTTTATGCTGGGGTTGGTACGACATATCCTTACTTTTCACTGAGGTGCAAATTTAGCAGTTTTATGCCGAATGGTTAACAATCGTTAGTTTTTTGAGGGCTATGTTTACGTAAATTACCGTATGTCTTTTTCAATTGATATTCAAGGACAAGGAGCCCATCAGATCATTTCTCTCAAAGATGCTCAAACGGGAACAGTGGCAACGTTCTTTTCTTTTGGAGCACTACTCAATAGTTTCAAGGTTCATACATCAGATGGGCCTCTAAATGTGGTGGATGGTTTTGCAGATCCAGATGATGCCATTCAACACATTACAGCAGCATTCAAAAGTGCCAAAATGAGCCCTTTTGTTTGTCGTTTAAAAAATGGTTGTTATCAATGGAATGATGAACAATTGACCGTAAATAGTTTTTTTCTCGGAGATCATGCATTACATGGTTTATTGTACCATGCAGTGTATAGCATCAAAGATAAAGGAGCAGATGCGTCTTCAGCATGGGTAAAGCTTGAACATCATTATGAAGGAACAGATAAGGGCTATCCTTTCGCCTATACATTACTCATCAAGTGGGAACTTAGTGCCCGTAATTGTTTGACCGTTACCACCACTGCTACCAATCATTCCGCTAACACTATTCCATTCAGTGATGGATGGCATCCTTATTTTATTGCAAGTGAAAGTGTAGATGATTGTACAATCAAATTTAATAGCGATCGAAAACTGGTGTTTGATGCAGATCTCCTTCCAACAGGTGCAGAAGAAAAAGATGATCGTTTTTTAAATGATCGTTCATTGCAAGGAATAACACTCGATAATTCTTTTGTACTACCCAATGATGAACCCGGTTATTGCGAGCTGAAAAGCAAGCAGGTAAGGATCATCGTTGAGCCATTGCTCCATTATCCTTACCTGCAAGTATATACCCCTGAACATCGCAAAAGCATTGCGATTGAAAATTTAAGTAGCGCGCCCGATGCCTTTAATAATGGGATGGAACTTGTGCAACTTCACCCCGGAGAGCCTAAGCAATTTAAAACGAGGTATCGGGTAGAAATTTTATAGGTCTACAACAGCGATCATGCTGATCTCAACATTCACACCACGTGGTAATTGTTTTACTGCAACGGTTTCTCTTGCAGGATAATCACCATTAAAGTAAGAACCATAGACTTCATTCACCTGTGCGAAATGAGCCATATCACTCAAAAAGATACTGGTCTTCACCACATGTTCAAAAGTGATATGCGCTTCTTCCATTACTGCCGCCAAGTTTTTCATCACCTGATGGGTTTCTGTTTGAAGATCCCCGGTACGCAGTTCTCCTGATACAGGGTCAAATGCCACCTGACCACTCAAAAACACCATACCATTGGCTTTGACTGCCTGACTGTAAGGACCGATTGGCGATGGCGCCTTGTCGGTTTTAATGATTTGTTTCGACATAATAACTTCTTTAGTGATTGGCAAATTGCTGCATTTCTATCAACCTGCCAACCTAAATTTGCAGCATGCAAATAGTGTTGAATGCCAGTGAACAACAGGCAACTGCTTTTCTCTCCAAAAATATTCCCCCATCGGTGACCATTTTCCGTAAGGGGGTAGATGTATTACCCAATACAGCCGATGCTTGGTTTGATCTCTGTTATGAATCTGAAGGTGCTGCATTTCCCGATATCACAGATGCTCCGGTATTTGTAAATGCAGTATTGACCAATTCTGCTGCATTGCCCGACAATTACATCCGCATCAACGCATGGAATAGTCTTTTGCAAAGACCTGTGGTGGAAGTAGTTCCTCCAAAAAACAAAGTATCATATGATACAGTATTGTCCGGTCTGGGTTGGTCTTACCAAGTTGTTCCTGATGTGCCGGGTATGATCGCAGCTAGGGTCATCGCCATGATCATCAATGAAGCCTATTTTGCATTGGGTGATGAAGTGAGTACCAAGCAAGACATTGATACAGCTATGAAATTGGGCACCAACTACCCGCACGGACCTTTTGAATGGTGTGATATTATCGGTATACAATTGATTTATCAGTTATTGGAATTGTTATCCAAAGAAGATGATCGTTATACACCTGCACCTGCACTGATCGCTGAAGCAGCTGTTCAAAAATCACTATCATGAGTTATTTGCTGAACATAGATACTGCTACAGAACAAGCCAGTGTTTGTTTGAGTAAGGGTGATCAGGTATTGGCTCAACTGATGAATCCGGATCAGAAAAATCATGCTTCTTTTCTTCAACCTGCCATTGAACAACTGGTTCAACAAACGGGCATTTCATTGCAACAACTAGACGCAGTAGCCGTAACAGGTGGTCCGGGAAGTTATACCGGTTTACGTGTTGGATTGGCAAGTGCAAAAGGCATTTGTTATACCTTGAATAAGCCGCTGATCATCATTAATACATTGGAAGTAATGGCATGGGCTGCGATCGAAAGAGAAAAAGAAGTTATGCAGTTGTATTGCCCCATGGTTGATGCAAGAAGAATGGAGGTGTTCACCGCTGTGTATCAGCATGATCTTACTGCCATGATGGCTCCACAGGCTATGATTCTAGATGATCATTCCTTCCATGAACTACTCGAAAAGCACCCGATTCTCTTCACCGGAAGCGGTTCTGAAAAATTAAATGAAATTTTAAGCCACCCGCATGCGAGGTTCCGGACCATCCATCACGATTCGGGTCATTTGGCTCAATTGGCGCTCAAAGCCTTTGCAGATCAATCTTTTGCAGACCTTGCATACAGTGAGCCATTTTATCTCAAAGCCTTCCATGACAACTCAGGAAAGACGAAATCTTGATCTATCTATTTATTGTATATAAATTTTATACAATAAATAGATAAAGAAAGTTGTATCTTTATAGACGCAATTTTAGTTTGTTAACCCCCCATAACTTAATTGTCATGAGTCAATCATTACAATCCGTTGTTTTAAACAATGGGAAATCTCCCATCAAGGTTGATTTTCTGCATACAAAGAAAGCAGCCCTGATACTTAGGTCTATTAACCACAAACTCCGACAGCAAATCATCAAATTACTTGACGATCATCAAAAAATGACGGTTACAGAAATTTATGTAAAGCTTCGTCTCGAGCAGTCTGTAGCCTCCCAACACCTTGCTATTCTCCGCAGAGCAGGTATTGTTAGTACTACACGTGATGGTAAATTCATCTTCTACTCTGTAAACTATGCACGCCTTACTGAGGTGGTTGGTTTTGTAGAGTCGCTCGTAGGCTGATATTTTAGCTGACAGAATGCCTTTTTTAATGGTGATCCGCTTTTCTGGCTTGATCATTGGACTATCTTTGTCTTAAACTCAGGAAATATGTTTGTAAAGCAATTATATACCGGCTGTTTAAGCGAGGCCGCCTATTATATTGAGAGCAATGGTATAGCCGCTGTGATAGATCCTCTCAGGGATATTGATGAATACTTACAACTTGCGCAAGAAAGGAACAGTAGTATCCGCTATATTTTTGAAACACATTTTCATGCTGATTTCGTAAGCGGACATCTTGACTTAGCAGCTGCCACGGGCGCTACCATCGTGTATGGTCCCGGCACTGTTACCAATTTCCCGGTTCATGTTGCGAAAGATGGTGAAACATTTGCCATAGGCGATTTGACGTTACAAGTATTACATACACCCGGACATACCCTTGAAAGCAGTTGTTATTTACTAAAAGATGCCACCGGAAAAGACCATGCTATTTTCACCGGTGATACTTTGTTTGTGGGTGATGTAGGTAGACCTGATCTCGCACAAAAAGGAAAAGAGATCACCATGGAAGATCTTGCTGGTATGATGTATGAAAGTTTGCAAAGCAAGATCATGCCACTAGCGGATGATGTGATCGTATATCCTGCACATGGTGCAGGGAGCAGCTGCGGAAAAAATCTGGGACCCGAAACTTTTAGTACCATCGGCGAACAGAAAGCTTCGAACTATGCTTTGCAACAACAGAGTAAAGAAGATTTCATCAAAGCCGTTACTGACGGACTTGCAGCTCCACCTCAATATTTTCCCATCAATGCCAAGATCAATAAAGAAGGTTATGAAAGTTTGAATGCCGTATTGGAAAAAGGAATGGAAGCATTGGACATAGCAGCTTTCAAAAAGAAAGCAAAGAATGATACTACTTTTATTCTTGATACGCGCAAAGCTTCTGTATTCACGGAAGGATTTGTTCCGGGATCTATTTTTATTGGTTTAGAAGGACGCTTTGCTGAATGGGCAGGAAGTTTATTGCCGTTTGATCAAGAGATATTACTGGTAACAGAACCCGGCAAAGAAAAAGAAAGCATTGTACGCTTGGCAAGAGTAGGTTTTGAAAACTTTGGTGGTCATTTAGCCGGTGGATTTGAACATTGGAAAAATAGTGGTGAAGCTACCGATATGATCATTGATGTAGAAGCCGATGAATTGGCGATGGATATGCCTTTCGATCCGCAACTGGTGATCGTCGATGTGAGAAAAGTACCTGAATACGCTGACGGACATATCAAAGAAGCACTCAATATACCATTGGATGAACTTACTGATCCGGGAAGCATGGCACATTTGGAAGACAACCACAATATTTATGTGCATTGCGCCGGTGGCTACAGAAGTGTGATCGCAGCATCACTCATGAAAAAACAAGGTATCCACAATCTCAGAAATGTATTGGGTGGTTGGGGACAGATCAAAGAATTGAAAGATAAATTCAGCATTGAGAAAACAACTGCGGTGTTGAATTAATGACAAATCTCAGATGGCAGATGTCAGATTTTTTAACCAAATCTAACATCTGCCATCTGACATCTAACACATCAAACCATCAGGTGCTTAAACCTCTCCGCCTGATCACTGTGTTTCCATCTTCGGTGGCTCCACAAATAATTATCAGGGATTTTACGAACAGAGTCTTCGACTTTTTTTACTAGCAATTTTGTGAGTTCACCTTCTGCAAAATCTTGTGGTGATGTTGTGATCAATTCAAAATCCAATCGATAGTACCCACGTTTCACTTTATAAAAATGCGCATAAACAACAGCTGTATTGTTCATCTTAGCGCCCTTCTCAGGACCTCGCGCAAAAGGAGCCGGTTTCGAGAAAAAATTTGTCCAATAGGCTTTTGCAGGATTTCCCGGATTCTGATCTGCCACTAAAGCCAATGCATATCGGCTTTTTGCATATTGATGAAAGTTTTGTTTGAATTCACTGGCAGGAACCAGCAATGTGCCAAAACGACTTCTAAATTTGAAGATCATTTTGTCAAATACCTTATTACTTAAAGGCATATAAACTCCAATAAATGGAAATTTACTATCTAATGAAACTCCCAGATTTGCATACTCCCAGTTAAAGTAATGTCCACTTACAATTTGCACATTTTGTTTGCCTGCATATAAATCATTCAGCACTTCAATATTGCAACTGAATCTTTTTCTAAATGCCTTTTCTGAGATAGAAAATAATTTGATGGTCTCAATGAATGTGTCAACAAAATTGTGGTAGAACTTTTTTTCGATCTGCTTACGCTCTGCATCCGTCTTCTCCGGAAAAGCGATCAACAGATTCGCTGCTACTACTTTCTTTCGATATCCAAACACATAATAAAGCAATACATAAA
>JBDKEH010000162.1:0-6992 GCA_039795345.1 Bacteroidota bacterium | reverse complement strand
GATTTTCTTGATCTACGGGGCCGCCAATATAAATTGGAATAGGAGGGTAATGAATAAACTCGCTTAGCTCATTTAAATTTCGTTTCAGTGGAAAATGAAGAACAAATCCGACAGCGCCTCTAATATTGTGCTCAACTAATACAATAGGAGTGTTGACGAAGTTTGGATCATTGATGTCAGGAGTGCTGATAATGACTTTACCTAATAATGAAGCGTTTCCCATAGTAAAAGATGATCGATCAAAAATAATTGAATTCTTTATCAGATGCTGTAATTTAGTAGTTCATCCAACATTTGCATGAAGCTATATACACGAATGCCTGTTTCACTTCAACCTTTTTTTAATGAGGCATTAGATCTTTATGCTAAAGCTATGCTTCAGAAGGATCTGGCGGAAGCATGGCATCAATTGGAAAGGGCACATGTGATTGGACAAGCATATCCGTATCAGCATAGTCTGGTGCATTGGAAAATGTTGGTGTTTGGTTGTAAGATCAAAAGTTTAAAAGAGATATTGGGTCAAATACCGCGTTTATTAGTGGGAGGGGTCAAATCATTCGTAGGAACAATACCCGTTGGGAATACAGGAGGAGCAAATGTTCCGCCTATGCGATCGATGCCCATTCAAGAAGAGATCAAAACCATCTTTATTCAGGCAGGCGTTAAAATCCCTATTTAATTAAATCAGCATGTTTATTCATTGATCATTTAAAATAACTTTATGACCAGTGGTTCAGAAACTGAGAGGGGAGCATGTATTTTTGTTATTCAATTTTCCGATCACTCCAAAATCAAACAACATGAAACAAATACTGAGTATTGTTATTGCATTATTTACTGTGACTATTCTCCAAGCACAGCCACCTCAAGTACCTGCTGATGCCGGTGCTACCTTTGGTAAAGCAACCACTGCTGAGAATGCAATAAGCATGGAGCAATATGTTCAATTACTGGAGTCAAAAGGAGATGGTAAGCCATTGGAAGGGAAGATCATTGGTATTGTGAAAGAAGTATGTCAGAAAGAGGGTTGTTGGATCAAGGTGGAATCACCGAATGGTAACCTGATGGTAAAAATGAAAGATCACAAGTTTGCTGTACCGGTGATACTCAATGGTAAGAAAGTAGTAATTGATGGAGTAGGAACGCTAACCACTACATCTGTAAAGCAATTGAAGCACTATGCTGAAGATGCAGGTAAAAGCAAAGAAGAAATTGCCAAGATCACAGAACCTAAAAAGGAGATCGTGATTCAGGCAGCGGGGATATTGGTATTATAAGAAGCTGTGAGCTTCGAGCCTTGAGCAGGATAGGCGATTGACTTTTAGTCAATCGCCTATTTTTATTGATAATCAAGTGATTATGTTTTAAGTTATTCATAAAATCAAAAGGCTCGAAGCTCGAAGCTCACAGCTCGCAGCTTTTTCCCCTCTTTTTCTTTGAAATTCCCCATCATCTCCCTACCTTTGCCGCCCCAAAAGTTCTTTTTTTGAAAGAATGATTGAGTTTGGGAGTTCCGCCATAAGGCGAGACGTTATCACCAATTAAATCAAAAAGCAATGGCCAAAGAAATCACCGGCTATGTGAAGTTGCAGGTTAAAGGCGGACAAGCCAACCCAGCACCTCCCGTAGGTCCAGCCCTTGGTTCGAAGGGTATCAACATCATGGAGTTCTGTAAGCAGTTCAATGCTAGAACTCAAGACAAAATGGGTAAAGTAGTTCCCGTTTTGATCACAGTTTACGCTGATAAGTCTTTCGACTTCATCATCAAAACCGCTCCTGCTGCAGTTCAATTAATGGAAGCAGCTAAGATCCAGAAAGGTTCTAAAGAAAGCAATCGTCAGAAAGTAGGTAAAGTAACCTGGGAACAGGTTGAAGCAATCGCGAAAGACAAGATGTCTGACCTGAACGCCTTCACCCTGAACAGTGCCATGAGCATGGTAGCAGGTACTGCCCGCAGTATGGGATTGACAGTAGATGGTAAAGCCCCTTGGGAAAACAATTAATTATTCACCTTATAAACTGTAAAAAATGTCACTGACTAAGAAAAGAAAAGTAGCAGCAGCCAAGGTGGATAAGAATAAAGCCTATTCCCTGAAGGAAGCTTCTACACTCGTAAAAGAAATTAACTGTACCAAATTTGATAGCTCTGTTGACCTGCATATTCGTTTGGGTGTTGACCCTAAGAAAGCAGACCAGCAAGTACGTGGTACTGTATCATTACCACACGGTACTGGTAAGACCAAAAAAGTATTGGTACTCTGTACTCCTGATAAAGAAGCATCTGCAAAAGAAGCAGGCGCTGATTTCGTAGGATTGGATGAGTTCATCACCAAAATTGAAGGTGGTTGGACAGATATCGATGTGATCATCGCTACTCCAGCTGTCATGCCGAAAATCGGTAAGTTAGGTAAAGTGTTAGGTCCTCGTAACCTGATGCCTAACCCTAAGACCGGTACTGTTACCAATGATGTAGCAGCTGCGGTAAATGAAGTAAAGGGCGGTAAGATCGCTTTCAAGGTGGATAAAGCAGGGATCGTTCACGCTTCTATCGGACGTGTATCATTTGCTCCTGAGAAGATCGCTGAGAACAGTGCTGAACTGATCAATGCAATCATCAAACTGAAACCATCTTCATCTAAAGGTACTTACCTGAAAGGTGTAAGCATGGCCAGCACCATGAGTCCCGGTATCTCTTTAGACACCAAATCATTAATGAACTAATTCCTAGTGATTCCGACGAAGTCGGAAGATGACCTGGGTTTTTAAAAAAGATCAGATATGACAAAAGATCAAAAAAATGAGGTGATTGAACTCTTAAAAGAGAAATTCGCCCAATACAATAACTTCTACATCACTGATACTGAATCTCTCACTGTAGAGCAAGTATCTAAATTACGCCGTACTTGCTTTAACAAGCAGGTTGAAATGAAAGTGGCTAAGAACACTTTGATCCGTAAGGCACTAGAATCATTGGATGCTGAAAAGTATGCCGGTGTATACGATTCTCTGCACAATGTAACTGCATTGATGTTCTCTGAGAATCCAAAAGAGCCAGCATTGATCATCAGTTCTTTCCGTAAAGAAAGCAATGGTGAAAAGCCTGTATTGAAAGCAGCTTTCATCAACGGTGATATTTATGCCGGTGATAACAACCTGAAAGCACTAACTCAGATCAAGACGAAGAATGAATTGATCGGTGAAGTGATCGGATTGTTACAATCTCCTGCTAAGCGTGTATTGGCTGCTTTATTGCACCACCACGAAAAGCAGGCTTCAGCTAGCGCTGAGTAATGAATGGATTAACTGAGATGATGAAAATTCATCACCTCAACTTAATAAAATCAAATTTTTTTAAACCATCCGACGGATTCGCTTAAGCGAATATGAAGCCGGAAAAAATTGAAACAAAATGGCAGACGTAAAAGCATTAGCCGAAACATTAGTAGGCTTAACAGTAAAAGAAGTTCAGGAATTAGCTGATGTATTGAAAGCTGATTACGGTATTGAACCAGCTGCTGCTGCAGTTGTAGTTGCTGCTGGCGACGGCGGTGGAGCTGCTGCTGCTGAAGAGAAAACATCTTTCGATGTAGTTCTTGTTAACGGTGGCGCTAGCAAACTGAACGTAGTTAAAGTTGTTAAAGAATTGACTGGTCTTGGACTGAAAGAAGCAAAAGACCTGGTTGACGGTGCACCAAAGCCTGTTAAAGAAGGTATCTCTAAAGCTGAAGCTGACGATATCGTTGCTAAGCTGAAAGAAGCTGGTGCTGAAGTAGAAGTGAAGTAATTCACCCTCTTTAGTGTTAACCACAAAATATAGCCGCTCTTTGGAGCGGCTTTTTTTTGTGGTTAATTTTTTCGAAAAATAATTTTGTCTTCTGCTTTGGGATAAAATCTATGAGCACTACTTTATCTTAATAGTTGGCTTGTTATATTATTTTTTAGGCACAGTATTCATTTTTTGCTCCCAAATGAGCTTGCCATTGTTATCGAAGTATTTGATACCGGTAAATGCCTGTTTGTTTTGAAACCATTGTCCATCTTTTTTGGACATGCCGATCATAAGTCTGCCGTTTTCACCTCCAATGATCAATCCTTTGGTGCCATCTTCCAGAGCTACAATATGAACGGCTTCTCCATCTTTATCATCAACCCCCATCACTGATCTGGATTTGCCGTCTTTGGTTGTGTTGACACCAGCACCGCCTAATTCCCATCCTTCTCGATCATTCCATAAGATGCCTGAACTCTGGAACATCCTTTTACCGATGTTGGGATCTGCAAGTTTATCACCCAATAACACACGATCAAACCCATGCTCATTCATGACAACCATTCCTTCGGCACCATGGTAATAGTTTTTATACCATTCCATGTATTGGTGACCATCCCCAAATTTCTTGGCCCAATGTTTTCTCACCAGATTGGTATCGTTTCTCACTCGATCCTTTGAGAACGGAATAGGAGCGCCAATTAGAATACGATCTCTTCCACTGCTATCCTCAATGATAATACCCTTAGCTCTGATGATACCAAAACTTTGTTCAGGGGCGGTAAAAGCAAAAAGTAATAAACTGATCAATGCGCCCGATGTAATGAAAATATACCAACGCATCCATGTGACCTGTTTTTTTAAATTTTGTAACTCTTGTGTCATACGTGTATTTTTTGATTATAGTAGCTTACGTATTACTAAATCAATAGTTACATTTTAGCATTAAATCTTCCGTAAATCACATAGATATGTGAACTGTGCTTAGCGAAAACCTTTTGTAAATAATCCATGTGTGGTTTTGCCCCTCCCCAATAATTCCCCATATTTATAGCTACTAAAACTTCACCATGAAACAACTTGCCACTTTACTCCTAGGAGCGAGTCTCATTTTCGCTTCTTGTAAAAACAATCATGATCAGTCTACTTATTTTGATGCATCGGGAATGGATACTACGGTTCATCCCGGTGATAATTTTTTCCAATATGCGAACGGTACATGGGTAAAGAACAGCGTGATTCCGGATGACCAAAGTGGATGGGGTAGCTTCTTTACACTCTATGATGAGAACCTCAAAAAAATGAGGACCATTCTGGATGAACTCTCTGCTAAAGCCGATCACAAAGCCGGTAGCAATGAACAAAAAGTGGGCGACTTCTATGCCAGTGGTATGGATACTGCCGCCATCGAAAAAGCAGGTTATGAACCACTCAAACCCATGCTTACAAAAATTGATGCCGTGAAAGATTATAAAGAACTCATCAACTTACTCGCTTCCAGTTATGCTGAAGGTGATGGTGATCTGCTCGGTATTTATATTGGTGCCGATGAAAGAAACAGCAGTAAAAATATTTTGAGTCTATATCAAACAGGATTAACCCTTCCTGAAAAAGATTACTATACCAAAACAGATGTACCTACTGTAGAAAAGCGTCAGAAACTCGTAGAGCATATCACCAATCTTTTTGTACTGACCGGTGTTGATAAAACACTAGCAGCACAACAAGCAGCAGCTGTATTAAAATTAGAGACGGCTATTGCAGTATCTCATCTGGCACCTGTGGAGTTGCGTGATCCAATCAAAAACTATAACAAAATGTCTGTGGGTGATCTGGAAAAAATATCACCCAATATCAGTTGGACTTCATCACTCACTAAGATGGGTATTCAAACAGACAGCATCAATGTAGCACAGCCTGCTTATTACAAAACATTAAGTGCACTATTAGCTTCTCAACCAATCGAAGTGTGGAAGAGTAAAGTGAAGTTTGATTATATCTCTTCCAATGCATCATTGCTCAGTAAAGCATTTGTAGACGAACGTTTTTCTTTCAATAAATTATTCTCCGGCGCTAAAACACAAGAAGATCGTTGGAAGAAAATGGTAAGCAGAACAGATGATGGATTAAAAGATCTGCTTGGACAAATCTTCGTTCAAAAATATTTTCCTGCAGAAGCCAAAAAAAGAATGGATGAGTTGGTGAATAATTTACAGATCGCATTTGATAAGCGTATTGCTCAATTGGATTGGATGAGTGATACCACCAAACAAAAAGCAAAAGAAAAATTAGCTGCGATCATGAAAAAAATCGGGTA
Source organism: Bacteroidota bacterium (assembly GCA_039795345.1). Classification (GTDB taxonomy): domain Bacteria; phylum Bacteroidota; class Bacteroidia; order Chitinophagales; family Chitinophagaceae; genus Sediminibacterium. The sequence continues at coordinate 906 of JBDKEH010000162.1, read as the reverse complement.
TCCCGATAAGTGGAAGTCATATGATGATGTAAATATTTCACGCAATGATTTCTATGGGAATATGCGCAGCATCGCTAAACATGATTACAAAGAAAGCATTGCTAAAATTGGTAAGCCAGTAGACAAAACAGAGTGGGGGATGACGGCACCAACGGTCAATGCTTATTACAACCCGACTTTTAATGAGATCGTTTTCCCGGCAGGTATCCTGCAATTCCCATTCTTTGAACTGAAAGCAGATGATGCCATCAACTATGGTGCAATTGGAATGGTGATTGGTCATGAGATGACACATGGTTTTGATGATCAAGGCCGACAGTATGATGCACAGGGCAATCTCACCGATTGGTGGACGAAAACTGACGCGGAAAAATTCACCACCAAAGCAAAGGGAGTCATTGAGCAATACAATGCGTACACTGTATTGGATAGTTTGCACGTAAACGGAGAACTTACATTAGGCGAAAACTTAGCAGATATTGGTGGATTAGCGATAGCCTTCGATGCCTTTAAATTGACCAAACAAGGACAAAGCTCTGAGAAAATTGGAGGGTTTACGCCTGATCAACGCTTTTTCCTGGGTTATGCCCAAGTTTGGCGAATTGTTGACCGTCCGGAAAGTCTCAGAACCAGAATCACCACAGACCCACACAGCCCCGAAGAATTCAGGGTAAACGGTCCATTGGCCAATTTTGAACCTTTTTATCAGGCTTTTGGGGTAACTGAAAAGCATAAACTCTACCGTCCGGTCGATCAGAGGGCTAGGATTTGGTAGGGGATGGGGTGATCGGGAAATCGGGAAATCAGGAGATCGGGTGATCAGGTAATCGGGATGTTGGGGTATTGGCAATAGAAGGACCTATCTTTCTAATGGCATTATTCCCTACAACCCGATTACCTGATCAC
>JBDKEH010000160.1:0-2557 GCA_039795345.1 Bacteroidota bacterium | reverse complement strand
TAAAGTAGAACGGACGCTTCTTGCTACCGTGTCTCTGTAATCTCATTTTTACTGCCATGTTAAATAGAAATTTATAGGCGTTAATAAATAGGGTGAATCAGGCGGCAAAAATAGGTGTTTGACCCTATAATTCCAAAGCAAGTAGGACCTAAAAAGTTAATAATATGTTACCTGAGTAATAAGGTTGTACCCTTAAAAGTACGGGTACGGCCACCAGTACTCATATAGATAAAACTCCATACGTATACTCCTGTTGGTTGTTGAACCCCCTTAAATCGACCATCCCAGCCTTTTTGGGCTTCAGTTGTCTCAAAAATAATTTGTCCAGACCTATTGAATACCCTGAACACAAAAGCCGCATTTTTATTACCTGACACTGGTCTTAAAACGTCATTTCTACCATCTGCATTGGGTGTAAAAGCACTTGGAACATATACTGTATCACAATTTATACCCGGGATATTTTGCTCTGTGATGGTGATAGAAACAGAATCTACCAGACAGTTATTTCCATTTCGAATCTGAACAGTATACACACCAGCCTGCAATTGTTTTGCCTCTTGACCTGCTAGAAAATTGCGGTTATCGACCCTGAAAAAATAGGGTGATTCACTACCCAAAACATTGATGCTTAACTTACCCCCTTCTTCATTCCAACAATCAGTTGGACTAACAGCCGACTGTACTGCGACAGGAAGCGTACGGGAAGGTTGTACTATCACAGATCCATTAAAAATACAACCTTGTCCATCCTTCACAGCTATCGAATAAGTTCCGGATGCAAGATTCTTGTACAAAGTGTTATTGCTAAAAGTTGCGTTATTAAAGCTATAGGTATATGGAGGCACAGTACCATTCAGATTGACCTGCACCGATCCATTATTTTTTTCAGCACAATCGGGGGAGGTCGCTACAAATGATACTTGAGGTGCAGGCGTTGACAGTTGTGGAATGTTGATGATAGTGTCAAGACTACAAGTTGCTGTAATGATCTGTAATTGATGATCACCTGCTGAAAGGTTAGAGAAACTACCTGATGTTTGAATAGCACCTCCATCTATTTTCACCCCCTGAATATTGATTCCGTTGACGAATGTCAATACAATAGACCCATTAGAAGTGGTACAATTAGCACCGGTAATCGAAAAGTTTGATACGGGCAATGGCGGTCGATAGTTTGGAATGATAAAACTCGTATCCAACACACAGCCATTGGTTTCAATGACTTTTAATGATTTCCTTCCAGAGCTCAACCCTGTAAAAACATTTCCTGCAACATACGCTGCATTCTCTAATGAGTATCGAAAGCCTACATGATTACTCGTTGGTGAAATGGTAACTACACCTGTTAATGCTCCACAAGTATCTGGAATGGTTAATGTATTTACTGCCAAGCGTTCAATAAATTTTACTGTTGCAAAAGTATCTTTCACACATCCATCTGTACTTGTGACTTTAATAGGATACGTACCAGCTGTCAAATTTGAAAATACACCTGTTTCATTTGATGTACCTCCACCTCCATTATTGGAAAAAGAAAGCTTAGCAGAAGCACTGGCACTGGAAGCTGCAACAGCAATTTCTCCGAGTCCTACACCTGCACACTGAGGCTTCACTGAAATTGAGTTAACATTCACACCTCTTACTTCTCCGGATTCTGTGGGACTAGCCGCATCTAGGACTCTAAGTGAGATAGAACATAGCTTTCCTAATACCACACGCGCTTCCATATCAAGCTCTACAAAATCACTTCCGCCAATTCCATTTCCTGCAATACCATACACCTTATTCGTATTACAGTCTATTGAAACATTCATCAAACCAAAAAAATTATACCCCGGTGTTTCCATGAAAAGTTTACTGCTAGGCGGGGAGCTGATATTGACTTCTATCAAACTATAATTTTGGAGGCCTCCTGAAGGAGAAGCCGCCATGAGTAACTTATCGCCATAAAACATTAAATCACCGGCTGCTTCAAAAGGCAAAGCGCCTAGTATTTCAGGTTGTGTCCAGCCGGATGGAAGACGGTATAAAGAATAACCATCTACCCAGTACAATGTGCCATTTTTATCTGCGGTCATGGAATTACCTGTACAGAATACAGATAAGGGTCTGCAAAGTGCGGGGTTTACTAGGTCTGCTTCATACAACTGTGTTCCGCTATTGTAATAAACTTTGTTCTTGTATTGCGCCGCCGAAAATCCTGGGGCATTTAGACTACAAAAATTGGTGAGTTCTTTTGTTTGACAAATTCCATTGACATAGTCAAACTCATAGAATCTACCTGTATTAGAAACCAAAATCCCTTTTTGTGCGCTTACCCGTAATGTAGCGCTATGCGTTATAAATAAAATCAATATAATGTATAGACAGCGCATCATTGTATTCGGCCTATGACACTACAGAGATGAATATTGTTGTATCTCCAAGATAATTTATCTACGCATACCCGGAAACTTTCCTCCCATCGGCATATTGTTCATCATCTTCATCATCTGCTTCATCTGTTCAAACTGTTTCATGAAAGCATTTACCTCGGCAATATCTTTCCCACTTC
>JBDKEH010000146.1:0-2588 GCA_039795345.1 Bacteroidota bacterium | reverse complement strand
TTGACTTTATAATCAACACCTAATACACCGTCAACACCAATTGCAAGACCATCATTGCGCGTTGGATAACGATTACGCCAATTGTCGCTCCATACGCCGATATGTCCACCACCACCGATGTACCATTTCAATCCTTCTACGCCGTTAAAATCACCATGGTATTCATATAAACCGGTTAATCGGAAACCATCATTGGAGATATAACCAAGTCCCTCTAGTGCTACATTACTTTTCGTAAAATGTTTTACACTGATGGCCCCCGGGTACACTTTCACACCCAAAGCCGTTTTATAGGTAGAGCCGGTACTTTGCGACATGGCTACGTTGGCAGCCAAAATGAGCAGGGTTAACAAAACTATTCTTTGCATAACAGTGTTTTTGTCTGTATTAGATAAAATCGTGCCAAAAATAATCCTGTGATTTCGGAAGGAATAGTTAAGGTTGCTTTTGGTTTTATATTTAGGTTTGTAGTATGCACAGTTTTAAAGATTTAGTAACAAAATTTGCTGACCATTTTGCAGTCAGACATTTTCCTGAACAACCGGCTAGTTTGTATGAACCCAATGAATATTTTTTATCATGGGGTGGAAAAAGGATCAGACCTATCATGTGTTTGATGGGAAATGAATTATTTGATGAGATCCATCCGGATAGTTGGGAATTGGCTACAGCCATAGAACTGTTTCACAACTTCACACTGATCCACGATGATATCATGGATGAAGCGCCACTTCGTAGAGGCATGGAAACAGTACACATGAAATACGGGTTGAGTACGGCTTTATTGGCCGGAGACGTAATGTTGATCAAGGCTTACGACTACTTGAATAAAATACAACCTCAATACTTACATCGTATCATCCATCTTTTCAATAAAACGGCAAGAGAAGTTTGTGAAGGACAACAAATGGATATGGATTTTGAACAAAGCAGTTCCGTATCATTGGATGATTATATTCACATGATCAGTTTGAAAACCTCGGTATTATTGGCGGCGAGTCTGGAGATGGGAGGAATCATTGGTGGAGCCAGTGAAGGTAATTGCAAACACTTGTATGAGTTCGGTAAAAATTTAGGTATCGCTTTCCAAGTGCAGGATGATTATTTGGATGCTTTTGGTGATCCTGAAAAATTCGGAAAAGATGTTGGAGGTGATATTCGTCAGAATAAAAAAACCTTCTTGATGTTGCACGCATTGGAAGTGGCCAATCAGGAGCAGAGAAATAGATTATTGCAGTTGATGCAATTGAATCCACCGGATAAAGTGGAACAAGTGTTGCAAATATTCCGTGATTGCAACATTGATGAATGGGCCAAAGAATTAAAGGATAAATACTTACAAACAGCCATGCAGCATCTGGAAGCTATCGCTGTTCGATCCGTTCGTAAAGAACCTTTGCAAGAACTGGCTAATTTCCTGATACAGCGTGAATATTAACAGGATTCATTTATCTTGTCATCCATACCTAATGGTGATGATCCATTGGTGTACATACAGATTGCCTTATACCAAAACCAAAGAGCATGTCAGGTTCTTTATTCAGAAGAAAATCAATTGATAAAATTGCAGCTGAAGCTGCGGCAGGTCATACAGACGGTCATGGTACCGGATTGAAAAAAATACTCGGCGTACGTGATCTTACTTTTATGGGTATAGCCGCGGTGATAGGAGCTGGTATCTTTTCAACGATTGGAACTGCAGCCTATAATGGTGGACCCGGGATCGCTATTCTATTCATCATCACGGCTATCACTTGTGGTTTCAGTGCTCTTTGTTATGCTGAATTTGCAAGTCGCATTCCCATCGCAGGAAGTGCATATACCTATGCCTATGTTTCTTTTGGTGAAGTGATTGCATGGATCATCGGCTGGGCTTTGATCCTAGAGTATTCAATTGGTAATATCGTAGTAGCCATCAGTTGGAGTGGTTACTTCAATAATTTATTGGAAGGATTTGGTGTTCACCTGCCGGGTTGGCTTGCTACCAATGCTTCAAATGCACAGCTCGGTTATGAAGAAGCCATGAAAGGTATGGCTGAAGGAAAAACTTTGGAAAGTATGACCAATCATGCCAGAATGGGGTATGATGCTATTATGAACGCGCCAGTGTTAGGTGGATGGAAAATGATCATCAATATTCCAGCATTCATGATTGTGGCGCTCATCACAGTGTTGGCTTATATTGGTATCAAAGAAAGCAAGAAGAGTACCAATGCCATGGTGATGTTCAAGATCGGAGTGATCATTTTTGTGATCGTGATGGGATTCTTTTATGTTGATACTGATAACTGGACTCCTTTTATGCCCAATGGCTTTGGTGGTGTATTAGCAGGTGTATCTGCTGTATTCTATGCCTATATTGGATTTGATGCGATTTCTACTACTGCGGAAGAATGTAAAAATCCACAAAGAGACTTACCAAAAGGGATGATCTACTCTCTGTTAATCTGTACAGGATTATATATTTTGATTGCATTGGTACTGACAGGTATGGTGCACTACAGTGAACTAAAAGTGGATGATCCATTGGCTTATGTGTTTGATAAGCTACACATGAATAAAGTGGGTTACATCATTTCTATTAGTGC
>JBDKEH010000126.1:0-28197 GCA_039795345.1 Bacteroidota bacterium | reverse complement strand
TCCTTCCTCGGATTGGTCAACAACACTTCATCTACCAGTCCATATTCTTTAGCTTCTTGAGCGGTCATCCAGAAATCGCGGTCGCTGTCTTTGGCGATGGTTTCTACATCTTTTCCGGTATGGTGTGCTGTGATAGAATAGAGTTCTTGTTTTAGTTTTTTGATCTCACGAGCGGTGATCTCAATATCTGTAGCTTGTCCGCCAATAGCGCCACTGGGTTGGTGCATCATGATACGGCTATGTTTCAATGCGGTACGTTTTCCTTTCACACCGGCACATAAAAGAATCTGTCCCATACTGGCAGCCATACCTGTACAGATCGTGGCTACATCCGGACCGATGAACTGCATAGTATCATAGATGCCAAGACCCGCATAAACACTACCACCGGGGCTATTGATATACATTTGAATGTCACGGCTACGATCGGTGCTCTCAAGGAACAACAATTGTGCAGTAACAATATTGGCCACGTAATCATTGATGCCTTCGCCCATGAAAATGATGCGGTCCATCATCAAGCGGCTAAATACATCCATACTGGCTACATTGAGGGGGCGCTCTTCAATGATATAGGGAGTCAGATTGGTTACATGGTGTTGCTGATAATTATGCAAAGTGGCACTGCTGATGCCGCGGTGCTTGACTGCATACTGCTCAAACTCTTTTCCAAAATTCATATTGATTCAATTTTCGCTTTGAAGATAAGTGATTTGCTATTTCACCGGATAAAACCTTGTTCAAATACTGTGCAAAGCTCTGTTTAAGACAACAAGTCACATAGAATGTAGGATGTCAGATGGCTGATGTCTGATTTGTCATGTCAGATTTCAGATCGCAGATGTCAGATATGGATGGAATGCGCATAAAAAAGCCGGATACATGTACCCGGCCTCAAATTTTATATGATCAATCAGACATCCTACATCAGAAATCCCACATCTGATATCTGCCATCTGACATCAAAAAATTGTCTAGTGGTGGTGATGGTGCAGTTTTTCTGCGAAAGCTTCAGCACTGATGCTTTCTTCTTTAGCAGTTACCTGCGTTTCCAACAGACCAAAGAGTTTTTCGGTGCTGATGCGATGGTAACTTTCCTCTACATACTTTCTATCCTGCATCATGCGGTTTGCATAGTCATCTACCCACTGTTGGTTATCCCCCAGTGCACCTAGTTGTCCACCCATATAACTGAACAATTGTTGCTTAGCAAACTCACGGATATCGTCTGGATTTACTTCAATTTTATTATCAGCAATTAATTTGCTGCTGACTAAAGTCCATTTTAATTGTTGAGCAAAAGTTGGATACTCCTGTTCGGCTTCTTCTGCAGTCTTTTGTTTTTCGCCACCTGTTTGTAACCAACGCTTCAGGAAACTTTCAGGAAAATCCATGTTGGTGTGATCAACAAGGTGATGGTAGATCTGATCGTGGATCTGATTACGTGCTTGTTGTCCGTAGTAATTTTCAATTTCTTTCTTCACTTCTGCACGAAAATCTTCAGCAGTTGTGATCTCAGTATTCGGATAAACTGCTGCAAAAAATTCAGCATTCATCTCAGCTTTCTCTACGAGTCCAACCTTAGTGATCAATAACTTGAAATAACGGTTGCCATCGGCAGGAGTTAGACCGAGATCAGCCAGAATAGCTTCTTTCTCTTTGTCTTCAAATGCTTTATCTAACTGCAATACAACGGTATCATTGTTTTTCTTGCCGATGAAGTTTTTGCGGAATGACGCTTCAAAATATTTAACTAATAATGAGTTGTCTTTGCTAATGCCACCTTCAATTTCATTGCCATTCTCATCGCACTCAATGAATTTTACATTCAGCACATTATCATCACCGGTAACAGCTTCCGGCTCGGTCATTTTCCCGTTACGAATTTGCAGACGCTCAATTTCTTGATCGATCATTTCATTGGTTACATCAATTACATAACGTGTTACTTTGATCTTCTTAGTGTCAATCTCAAAGTTGGGTTTCAAACCGATCTCAAAAGCAAAACTTACATCAGCAGGATTGTTCATATCCAATGCACGTGCATCATTGTCTAATGGTAAAGGTTGAGCGAAAATGTCTAGCTGCTCATTATTCAGGTAAGTATTCAACTCCTTTTCAACCGTACGCAAAACCTCATCAGTGAAAACACTTTGTCCGTACATTTTCTTAACCAATCCCGCAGGAACCATTCCTTTTCTAAAACCGGGAATGTTTGCAGTTTTTGCATATTTCTTCAAACTTTGCTCAAAACCTGAGAAGTAATCTTCTTTATTGAGTGTAACGGTCAATTTGTCGGTCAGTAATCCAATGTTTTCTCTGGTAACGGTGGCCATGATATATATTTTATTGATATTTTATCGGTTGAGTCTCAAATCTTATCTTCAATAAGTCAGAAACTCTTTTTCCAAACGGGCAGCAAAGGTAGGAGTTTAACGCATAAAAACAGCTGTCAACAACCAAATAAGCCGCCATGGGTAATGCTTTTCTCTTTTTCTTGCTGGCTTTTCTCAGTGAAATTGTGGGAACTGTAGGAGGATTCGGCTCATCTGTCTTCTTTGTGCCACTGGCAGGCTTTTTCTTTGATTTCAAAACGGTATTGGGACTTACAGGATTATTACATGTATTCAGCAACATTGCCAAACTGGTACTTTTCAGGCAGGATATACAATGGAGACTGATCTGGAAAATTGGAGTACCTAGTGTTGTATTGGTAATTGGTGGTGCTTGGTTAAGTAATCAGGTCACTTTTCAGTATGCAGAGTTGCTATTGGGTATTTTTTGTGTTGTTTTTTCCATTCTTTTCTGGTGGAAGCCCCAATTGAAAATGACAGCTAATACCGGTAATGCGATTGCCGGTGGGGGATTGGCCGGTTTTCTGGCGGGCTTTATTGGAACCGGCGGAGCTATTAGGGCGATTACCCTTACTTCTTTCGCGCTTGAAAAGAATGTGTTCATTGCTACTTCTGCTGCCATTGATTTTGGGGTCGATCTTAGCCGCTCAATTGTCTATGTAAATCAGGGTTATGTCCAAGGGAAAGATTGGTGGTATTTACCCGGCTTAGTTCTGATTGCTTTTGTGGGGTCTTACATAGGTAAGCTGGTTTTGAATAAAGTACCTCAGGAAACCTTTAGAAAAATTGTATTGTTCTTCGTGTTTGCCACAGGTGTGGTTATGACTTATAAGGCATTATCAGTTTGAGGGTATTTTTAAATACATGATAATCAATCATATTTTTTAAAATACCCATATTGTTCATTTTTCGTGCATTCAATGTTGACAAATACCGGCCGATAGAAGCAACAGAAAAAGGGGGGCTTTGTATCTTACAGATATGGAAAACACTTATTACACCTTGCAGACTTTGTACAGGATTGTAAGAGAAGAACCCCATCCCGAGCAATACCTTTGTACACCGCGGGAGATGATTCTGCATTCTACATTTAGTTGGGATACCATTCACAAGCATTTATTGGCGTTGGCTCAGCAGGGTCTTGTGATGTTACAGCAGTTAGATACTCCGCATTGTTATATCACTACCCAAGGCATTGAAACGGTGAAATCTTCTTTTGCCCATGAAGGCAGTAATGAAACGATCGGTTTATTGGTTAAGCGAGAAGCGGTATAAACAGAACTTTTTTTACATAAGTAAGGCCCTCAAAGAGGGCCTTTATTTTTGTGCGGATGATAGGAGTCGAACCTACACGCCTCGCGGCGCCAGATCCTAAGTCTGGTGCGTCTGCCAATTTCGCCACATCCGCTTTTCCGTTGCCGGGTGGCAAAAGTAGGGGATTTACTCAGAAAATAATCGTAAAAGTGGTGCCTTTATTTGGTTCACTGCTTACAGTAATATTACCGCCAAATTCTTCCACCTGATGCTGAACAAGGTAAAGGCCTATACCCTTACTATCATTTTCCAGTTCAGAATTTCTTTGAAAATGGAAGAGGGTGGAGCCAAATCTTTTAAGATCTATACCCTTACCATTATCTGTTATACTCAAGCAAATCCTGCCATCTTTTTGCATACTCTTTAGTGTTATTTGCAGTGGCACATTTTCACGCCCGTATTTTAAGGCATTACTTACGAGATTGTAGATGATACTATGCAAGTAGACTTGCGCATACTCAAATTCCAGAACGTCAAAATCTCGATGGATGGTTACATTCGTTTGTTGTATCAGATGATCTAATTGTAATAGTACACTATCTGTGGTACTGTTGAAATTACATTTTGAGAAAGGAGACTTTTTATCAAGATGCCATTGTAATAACTTGATCAATTCATTCAGATTGTTAAGTAGATCATTACCTGCCTGTTTTAAAAATTCAAATGCTTGTTGACCGGAAGGCTCATTCTTTTTCTTTTCATACATCTGAATGAGTTTGATGATATTGCTTGCCGGACCACGTACATCATGCGTGATAATACCTGCAAAATCTTTCAACTGGGCTATTTTCTTTTCAAGTTCTTCCTGAATGACCTGCTGAAGTTTGTTTTGTTCTTTTAGACTTTTATTGAGTTCAATCAATTGTGTAACATCTGTAAATGCCGCTACAGCAAATTTTTCTTGATTGACACAGATCATTCGGGTATTGGTGGAAAACCATTTTAATTTACCATCACCTGTTGTTACACCCATGATTACGTTTTTCTGAGGTTCCTCTGTGCGAAGCGTAATAACAATAGGGTGTTGTTCTGTTGGAATAGTTTCACCATTGATATCGATTGATACCCATTGCCGGTCACTGGATGTATTTCCAATCAACTCATCTGATGATAATGCCAATAATTGAAGGGCTTTTTGATTGAAGCCAACGATCTTGCCTTCTTTGTTTTGCACCACAACACCCTCCTCAAGGGTATCGATGACAGCATTCAAGAAAAAATGATCTGTTGAATATTCGTTGTTGGCATCGAACATATGCTCAGGGGTAAAATCAGCACAATAGTATCGAATCCCTAATCTTAGGGAATTAAAAACAACTTAAAAACTGACAGTTTTATGACATTTCTGCCCGGCGCACTTATTTAGTGGGGAATGCTTCGAGAATTTTTTTGATTACGCCATCTTGGGCTCTCCCATCAATCCAGCGAATCACGGCCACCAATTCATGTTCTGGGTCAACATAAATCAGATTATTACCATTTCCTACATGTGTAAATGCTGTAGCCGGGGCGCTGGGTAAAAATTTGCGATCAGTATTCAGGAACCAGTTCATGTAGCCATAATCATTTTTCGGAACAGTAGGGGTGAGTGATTTTTTGATCCATTCCTCACTTAATAATTGTTTGCCATTCCATTTTCCGCGGTTCAATGTTAACCATCCAAAACGAGCCATATCATAGGCGTTGATAAACATACCGCCACCCCAATGTCCACCACCACTTACAGATTGAACGGGTTGTCCATCCAATACAATCCATGCATTTCTATATCCGGTCCAACGCCAGGTATTCGATGCACCGATTGGATCCATAATGGTTTGTTTGAGTACTTGTGGTAAAGGTTTTCTCCAAACACCGGTTGCGGCTAATGCAAGTACATTTACCCTTACGTCATTGTACTCATAAGTGGTGCCTGGTTTATTACGGGGTCTGTTCAACCATTTATTGGGGTCGGCATCGGGTCTGTCTGCCCAATCCGGTTTACCCCAAAGTGTTCCTTCCCAATCACTGGTTTGTCTGAGCAGGTCATCCCATGTAATGGTGCTATTGTGTGCGGATGCAAAAGGAAATAAAAGTTGAGGTTTATCCAAATCTTCAGCGGTTCTGTTGATAGGCGCTTTAGGGTCATACCATTCAATGGGTGGAACATAAGGCGCCACGGTGTCTTTTACATTTCTAATCAAACCTTGGTCTACTGCAACACCTACAACAGCAGATAAAAAGCTTTTGGTAACACTATGTGTCATATCACATCGTAATGGTTCGCCCCACTGAGCTACGATGTAACCTTTATAAATGATCAATCCAGTTGCTTCTCCACGATCTGCGAATGGCCCGATTCCTTCTCCAAAAGGTTCTTTCCCAAAAGTTCGGTAATGATTGATTTCCATGCTACGTGGATTCTTAGACTCACCTGCTTTGGCCAATGCAATGGCTTCCTGCAATGCAGTAGCATTTAATCCGAGTGTTGATGGTGAACGTTGTTCCCAAACACCGGCAGGAGGAAAATACGTAGCTGACTTCTGTTGCGCGAACACAAACAAAGAAGGTAGAATGGCAAATAAGAAAAGGCTTAGTAAACGTTGTGGGTTCATGTTACTAAGGTAGGGAATAGTCAATAGTTAATAGTCCATGGTCAATAGTCAATAACATTTTTGCTATGGACTATTGACCATGGACTAAACTCTATCTCTGCGAAGCATAACGCCTGCTATCACCACCTCTGAAAGATCTGCGTTGCGAGTGGTTACGCTGTTGTTGAGGCTGCTTTGAAATAGGCTTGAAATTGGTCAGAGAAATATTACTCATCGCATATGGATGATCTGTAACAATTGGGATCTGAATACCAATCAATTTCTGAATGTCTTTCAAGTTTACTTTTTCTTCCGCATCACAGAAGGCGATGGCAATACCTGAAGCACCTGCACGTCCTGTTCTTCCAATACGGTGAACATAAGTTTCCGGTACATCCGGCAATTCGTAATTGATCACATGTGATAATTGATCTACATCAATACCACGTGCTGCAATATCTGTAGCAACCAATACACGAAGTGTTCCAGTCTTAAAATCATTCAATGCACGCTGTCGAGCATTCTGTGATTTATTGCCATGAATGGCTGCGGCACCGATGTTTGATCTTTGAAGATCTTTCACTACTTTATCTGCGCCATGCTTTGTTCTGGTAAATACCAAAACAGTTTTAATATTTTGATCTGCTAACAGATGATGCAATAACGCACGTTTATCTTGCTTCTCAACAAAGTATACAGACTGCTCAATCTTTTCAACGGTTGAAGAAACAGGTGTTACTTCAACTTTTTTAGGTTGATGTAAAATATTATTGGCCAAACCTGCAATTTCAGGAGGCATGGTAGCAGAGAAAAAGAGAGTTTGCCTCTTGGTCGGTAATTTGGCGATCACTTTTTTTACGTCGTGAATAAATCCCATATCCAACATTCTGTCTGCTTCGTCCAATACAAAAAATTGTAATTGTTGTAAACTCACATAGCCTTGTTGCATGAGGTCTAATAATCGACCCGGTGTAGCAATTAAAATATCTACACCTCTTTTTAGTGCTTGTGTTTGTGGTAATTGAGATACGCCTCCAAATATCACAGCATGGGTAAGTCCGGTATGTCTGCCATAAGCGGCAATACTTTCATCAATTTGAATAGCTAATTCTCTGGTAGGAGTTAATATCAGTGCTTTAATACCCTTGTGGGTACTCTTCTGTTGATACAATAATTGTAACAATGGAATAGAAAACGCGGCGGTCTTCCCGGTTCCTGTTTGTGCACAACCCAATAAATCATTTCCTTCCAATACGATTGGGATCGCTTGTTGTTGGATAGGAGTGGGCGTTGTGTAACCTTCTGTCTGGAGCGCACGTAAAATGGGCTCTACCAGATTCAATGAATCAAATGTCAATGGAATAAATTTTTATTAAAAACACAACTGAATTCGCTCAGCTGTTATATAACCTTCCTACCTGTAGATGCTAAAAGCGACCTGTAAAAGACTGATGAACTTTGTCACGGAAGGAAATCGAGTCGTGTAGAGAGAATATATCAATGATGCAAAGATAAGGGAAATAAGTTAGATCGTGGCGTATAGTCCATAGTCGATGGCAAATAGTAGTACTCGTTAGCTGCTAATAGTCTACATACTCCTTTCACTTTTCACCTTTCACTTTTGACTACTCACCACTCACCATCTCCACAATGATCTCCAAATAACGTTGATCTACTGTGTCGAACTGATCCAATTCGCTAGCGTCTACGTCTAACACACCCACTACTTCATTGTTGCGAATGATAGGAACAACGATCTCAGATTTGGATAAACTACTGCAGGCGATATGTCCGGGAAATTTTTCTACATCGGGAACGATCAATGTTTTCGCTTCAGCCCAACTGCTACCACATACACCTCTTCCTTTTCTGATACGTGTACAAGCAACGGGTCCTTGGAAGGGGCCTAATACCAATTCATCGTTTTTCACCCAATAAAATCCCACCCAAAACCAACCAAACTGCTCTTTCAATGCAGCTGCAATATTGGCAAGGTTGGCCACAAGATCATTCTCCCCTTCAATCAATGCTTTGATCTGTGGGATCAATGACTCGTATTGTGTTTGTTTATCTCCTTTGATAATACTGAGATCTTCTGCCATAATGCAAAGATAGCTATAAGTCCTGTTTTACGATGTAGTACTCATGTTGTGGTCAGGCACTAGCCAATCGTGATAAGAGATAGTTTATCGAATGTATTTACCTATTACCGGTAGTTTTTGAAATTCCTTTTTCTCCACTAACAAAATGAACCATGTATACACTACGATTAAGAAAATGCCGAAAGCAGTACCCAGCCAAAGAGAAGGAATGAAAAAAATAAAAGTTTGATGGATCAGAAAAAAGATCGTTACAATAACAAGATAGGCGATCAATTTTTTTGTGACATAAGGGATCGGATAAAATTTTTGTCCGAGTTGATAGCTGATGATCATCATAAATGCATAACATACAAAAGTGGCCCAAGCACTTCCATTATAACCGAATAAAGGGATCCACCAGATATTCAACAGAATAGTAATCACAGCACCAGCTAATGTGATCCACGCACCGGTTAATGTTCTGTTTGTTAGTTTATACCAGACACTCAGGTTATAGTAAATACCTAGAAAGATACTGCCCATTGCAAGAATAGGAATGATCGATAATCCTTCCTGATACAAAGCTGCATTATCCCCATATCCGATATACTTGATCAATGGAAGATTGACCACAATACCCAACCAGATCAAAGAACAAGCGATTACAAAAAATTTCATAACCCTCGCATAAGTCCGTGGTGCATTCTCTTCTTTGGATTGATTGAAGAAAAACGGCTCAGCGCCCATTCGAAATACTTGAATGAAAATGGTTATAAGCACGGCCAGTTTATAGTTAGCGCCAAAAATCCCTAGCTGTCTTAGCTCTTCTTCTCTTGGAAGATCCAATACACGTGTGTATACTAATCGACTCAACATCTCATTGATCATGCCTCCCAATCCTACAATGATTAATGGGTAAGAATATTGCATGACTTGTTTCCAAAGCGTCCAATTCAAAGAAAAACGAAAACTCAATAACTCTTTTGAAAGTAAAACCAAGGTTAGAATACTGGAAATGATGTTGGCAATAATATAGTAACCAATATCGATCGTTGGATCATAAAAAAATAATAGTGGATGGGATGGATTTTCAGCATACCATTTTGGACATACGCCAATGAAAAATAAAACGAGTAATACATTCACAACAATGCTGAATACTTTGATAAAAGCATAAAAACGTGGTCTTCCTTCTTGTCTTAATTTGGCAAAAGGGATCACAGATAAAGTATCAAAGAACAATATCCAAGCCATCCAGCGGATATATTCAGGATGATCAGCAAAATCTATTGCTGCAGCAAGGATTTGTGTATTCAATAACACAATGATGGTTAATAGAATCGTACTGATCGAAATAGAGCTCATCAGTGTATTGAACACTGTATTTTTATCATGATCTTGGACAAAACGGAAGTAGCTGGTTTCTAAACCATAGGTAAACAAAATATTCAAAAAGGGGATGACTGCATACACTTGTGTAATACTAGCAGTACTGGCAGGTTCATACAGCCAAAAAAGTAATAGGCTTAATGCATATCCCAAAAAGCGGCTTGCAATGGTAGGTACGCCATACCATAATGTTTGTCCTGCTAATTTTTTGATGCTGCTCATAGAGTGAAAGTGAGTGAATAGTGAATGGTGAATTGTCAATTAGAAATCAAAAATCATAAAGAGTACAACTCATTCACAATTGACCATTCACCATTCACACCCTGAAACTGCAAAATACATGATTAATTATGAATATCAACAGGCGCAGTGGTGCTAACACCTTTTCCCGGCGCTGCAAAATGGGGGTTCTTTAAAAAACTACTGTCTGTTAAAGTATGTAGGAAAGCGGTTAGTTGTCCGATCTCAAAATTCGAGAGTGGTAGTCTATTTTGTAACAAAGGATCTGTTCTTGGATCCGGCACCATGTTCTTTCTGTAGTGTTCCATAACAGTCATCACAGAGAAAAAACGACCATCATGCCCATAGGGAAAACTGCGCATTACATTTCTTAAACTCGGAACTTTAAACTTTAAGGAGTCAGATGGTTCATTTGTGATCTTCATTCTTCCAACATCTTTTAAAAATGGATCCAGCGGCATACCGATATTGCGATAGCTGAAATCTGTGAACATAGGTTCTGTATGGCAACTCACACATTTCTTTTTGAAGATCTCATAACCTAATTTTTCTGGAAGTATAAAAGTATCGACCCCTCTCATGACCCTATCATATTTGCTATCACTGCTTACAAGTGTCAGCACAAACTGACTGATCGCCTTTGTTAATCTTTGTGTAGAGATTTTTTCATCCCCAAAAGCGGCTTTGAATAACCTACGATATTCTTTCTCCGCTTGCAGTTTGGTGATCACATTTTGGAGACTTTCTGCCATCTCATTTTCAGCAGTAATAGGTGCTAAAGGTTGTAGATCTAAATGATTGATACCGCCATCCCACATCAACTCTTTTTGCCAGGCCAGATTGAAGAGCCCGGGTGCGTTACGTGTGGTAAGTGAATTGTTATAACCATGACTCAAACTATGATCATACGTATTGAACCCGCCAAATTGTTGATGACAAGTACCGCAAGAGATCGTTCCATCTTTACTTAAACGAGTATCATAAAACAATTGTCTGCCCAATTCAATACCTTCCTTTGTTAGAGGGTTGGATTTGAAATCATACAACGGTTCAGGCCAGCCTTTTGGCACTACAAATTTTACCGGAGTAGGTTTGAAATAATTGTTTCCTGCTATCCAACTACAGCAAATGATACCAATGATGATAATAACTCCTATCGTTTTTTGATACTTCATGTTTATTTGGATAGAATAGAAAACATATGCGCATAATTATTCGCAATGCGAACTGCCAAAGCTCCGGGACTATGACATACCGGTTCTTTTGAAATGCTTAACTCATTTGGTCCATCAAACCATTTTTTTGCATCAGCGATGATGGTAATATTGTTTAGTGACGAAGGAAGGGGCAATGAAATATTCCTTGAAGTACTATTTATACTCTTGAATCCACCAATATGATAGGTGAATTTTTTCCCGGCAATTTGAGAACTGGTAGCAGTGCCCTCCAGTTTAGCCATGATATAACCACTGTTCCATGTCCAGAACATACCATGCAAAGGATCTAAAGCGCCTGTTTGTACACCTGATACATTTCTTGCACTGTCTACGCCTAATAAAAACTGAATAGATTGATACTTGCCAATAGGAATATTCAACCGAATCATATTTGAATTACTATCAGCAGCGTCTATCAAATAATACTGAACAGGGAGTTTTACTTTTTTTCCTTGCTCATCCAATAATTGGATGTGGGAGATATAATATTTGAAACGATGGATGGTAAGTGTATCCCCATTCAACAGATAGGATTGCTCTGGCACCAGTATTTCATTTCCAAATCGGTTTTGAAAATGAAGTGTCATCTGTTGGGTCTTTTGCGACTGAACAGAAAAAGCAAATAGTAGAAGAGAGATGAATAGTAGTGATCTCACGGTTTACAAGTAATCGTTTTTATTGACCTTTTTTCTTTGTTGTTTATTTTGGGTATTCTTCTTTTTAGACTCGATTCTCTTTTCTTTTGATGCTTTGGTAGGTTGTGTGGCCTTCCTGATTTTTCTTTTGATGAGAGAAGTAGTGAGTAATTGCATCATTTTTTTGATGACAGCTTGTTTGTTCCCAAGTTGACTTCTCTCTGTTTGTGATTTTACCAATAAATAACCTTCGTCGGTAATTCTGTTTTGCAAACGATCCTTGATCAATTGCTTTTGTTCATCAGTAAATAAAGCCGATGCCTGAATATCCCAACGACCTTCTACCATGGTCTCTACCTTGTTAACGTTTTGTCCGCCCTTGCCACCACTGCGGGCTGTCTGGAATTTTATTTCGGGGGTTATGTCTATCTTCATCGCAATAAAGTTCGGATAAAAAGGGTTAAGGAAATATGAGAATTGTAATTCAAAGAGTGAGCGAAGCTGCTGTTCGGGTAGACGGACAAATCACCGGCAGTATTGGCAACGGGTTACTGGTCTTGATGGGTATTGAAGATGCTGATACAATGGAAGATATCGAATGGCTGAGTAATAAGATCGTGAATATTCGATTATTCAATGACGCGGATGGTGTGATGAATCTTTCGGTAAAAGACATAGGCGGGAATATTTTATTAGTCAGCCAGTTTACATTGCATGCAAGTACCAAAAAAGGAAATAGGCCTTCTTATATAAGGGCATCAAAAGGAGATTTTGCAATTCCGATGTATGAAAAAATGATTCAGCAATTAGCAGCCGATCTTGGCAAACCTATTCAAACCGGAATATTTGGTGCAGATATGAAAGTGTCTTTATTGAATGATGGCCCGGTAACAATTGTGATAGACTCTAAAAATAAAGAGTAGTGGATATTGAAAACAGAGATCATATCGAGCAACTGATGCGCGCCTTTTATGCGAAAGCGATTCCTGATCCTGTAATTGGCCATTACTTCACACAGGTGATCGATATGGATCTGGAAAAACACTTACCTGTGATCATTGATTTTTGGGAAACAGTATTGTTGGGTATCGCAAAGTATAAATCGAATGCCATTGCAGTACATCAGCATTTGCATGAGAAATCGGCATTTGAAGAAAAACATTTTGAACAGTGGGTGAAATTATTTCAATCAACTGTTGATGAGTTGTTTGAAGGAGAGAAAGCGGAACTTGCTAAACAAAGAGCTCTATCTATTGCAACTGTGATGAAAATAAAAACAATACATGGGGCTTCACCCATTGGACATTAAAACGTATACAATGACTATTCAAGAAGCACAAAACCAGGTGGATGCCTGGATCACTACAACAGGTGTGAGATATTTCAATGAACTCACTAATCTAGGTATTTTGATGGAAGAAGTTGGAGAGTTGAGTCGATTGATGGTACGTACGTATGGTGAACAATCTTTCAAAGAATCAGATAAAGGGAAAGAATTGTCAGATGAAATGGCAGATGTATTGTGGGTGCTGATTTGTCTGGCCAATCAAACCGGAGTCAATCTAACGGAAGCATTGGAGAAAAACTTTGCCAAGAAAAACCTGAGAGATCAGGATAGGCATAAGAATAATGAGAAACTACAGTAAAAGTTTCAAGAATAAAGCAACAAGATGCAAGTAAGAAAAAAGGCACAAGATTCAAGATTGATTTCTTGGACCCTGTGCCTTTCTTGTATATTGAACCTTATTTCTTGATTCCTTACCGACTTATTTATCAAAGATACTTTTCTGCTTAGCCATCTTCTCGATCTCTGCAACTGTTCTTGGAGAAGATGCGGAGAGGTTACGATGCCCATCTTTTGTGATGAGGATATCATCTTCAATACGCACACCAATACTCCACCATTTTTTGTCACATTTACTTCCCGGTGGGATATAAATACCTGGTTCAACAGTTAAACAAACACCTTCTTGTAAAACACGTGGACCCATATCATGAACATCCAATCCGAGGTGGTGTGATGTACCATGTGGGAAATATTGACGTGCTTCTTGTTCATTGGCAGCAATACCCAATTTGATCAAACCACGGTTGATGACACGACGAGCAGCAGCATCTACCGCACCAAAAGCGTTGCCGGGTTTACAAGCCGCAAAACCTGAATCTTGTGCTTCTAATACCAACTCATAAATAATCTTTTGTTCAGGAGTGAATTTACCGTTCACTGGTACTGTTCTGGTAACATCAGCAGTATAGCCATGATATTCAGCAGCACAATCACTGAGTAAAAGATCACCGTCTTTCATCAAGCGAAGATTGGTAACATAATGCAATACGCAAGCATTTTCAGATGAACCATTGATACTTGGATAACCCGGATATTCAGATCCATTCTTTTTGAAATGATATTCCATAATGGCCTGTGCTTGGTATTCTGTCATGCCCGGTTTGATAGCACGCATCACATCATTGTGACCATCACAACTCATTTTAGCAGCTTTCTCAAGCAATGCAATTTCTTCAGGTTGTTTGATCCCGCGCAAAGAAGAAAGGATCATTTGAGTGGTACGCGTAGCAATGGGTTTGTTATGCATGATGATCATGCTGTCAACGATACCTGCCATGCGAGACAAGGGGTCCGGACTTCTTTTGTATTTCGAAAAAATGTCTTCACCACGGAAGGCAGTTAATACTGAGTCAACGGTTTTGAAATCAAATGTATTAGCAGTGAACTTGTCATTGGTAAATACATTAGCGATCTTGTATTTATTCTTTACCCCTTCTGCACCTAGAATTTTACCGGTCCATAATTCTCTTTGAGGGTCACGATTTTGTACGAAAATGAATTCGGTACCAGTAGCACCCAAGATGGTCACCGGTTGTTTGAAAAGCAGCAATAAGGCATTGGGCTCTTCTAGTCCTGTGAAATAATAAAAATTCTTGCTTTGTGCGTATTGGTAATCCACATCATTATTTCTTACCCTTACTTGAGAAGCAAAGAAAACACCCACAGAATTATTGGGCATCATTTCCCTGAAAGCTGCACGGCGACCGGCATGGAATTCAGGACTTAAATAATCGTTAGGATACTCCGTTGTTTGCTGAGCCCAGCTTAGGGCTGGCAATAACAAAAACAGAAGTTGTAAGCATGTGTTTCTGAGCATGAGATAATTTTTAGAGCGCACTAAAACTATAGGATTTCAGCGAGCTGAGAGAAAAAAAGTGAGGAAAGGCGGAAAGCTACGAGCTGCTAGCTTCGAGCTTCGAGCTTTTGACTCATGAGCGAGTGGCTATAGAAAATTATTTACCACTTAAATGTAGAAGCTCTTAGCTCATGGCTCACGGCTCGTAGCTTCCTCAAAATCTCTTACTTTTGCCGCGTTATGAGCATACAGCAAGACAATCGTTTTCAGGCCATTATTTCCCATGCCAAAGAGTATGGATTTGTATTTCCGAGTAGTGAGATTTATGACGGATTAAGTGCCGTATATGATTATGGTCCTTATGGAAGTGAGTTGAAAAAGAATATCCGCGATTATTGGTGGAGGAGCATGACCCAAATGCATGATAATATCGTGGGTATTGATGCAGCCATCTTTATGCACCCCACAACATGGAAAGCCAGCGGTCACGTGGATAATTTCAGTGATCCGATGATCGATAACAAAGACAGTAAAAAAAGATACCGTGTAGATCATTTGCTGGAAGCCAAAGCAGATCAGTTAAGAGAAAATGGACAAGCGCCGGAAGCGGATGCTTTATTGGCAGAAATGGATCGTTTACTTGCCGCTGAAGATTTTGCAGGCTTGAAACAACTCATGAATGATCAGAAGATCGTATGTAGCGTAAGTGGAACTGCTAACTGGACAGATATCCGTCAGTTTAACCTCATGTTCTCAACACAATTGGGTTCTGTTGCAGAAGATGCTGATACCATTTACCTGCGTCCGGAAACAGCACAGGGTATTTTTGTGAACTTTTTGAATGTGCAGAAAACGGCACGTATGAAAGTGCCATTTGGTATAGCACAAACAGGAAAAGCATTTCGTAATGAAATTGTTGCCAGACAATTCATCTTCCGTATGCGTGAATTTGAGCAGATGGAAATGCAGTTTTTTGTTCGTCCTGGCACACAAATGGAATGGTATAATTACTGGAAAGAAGAGCGATTGAAATGGCATACAAGTTTAGGTATTCCTGCAGAAAAATATCGCTATCATGATCATGTGAAGCTAGCGCACTATGCAGATGCAGCTTTAGATATTGAATATGAATTTCCATTTGGTTTCAAAGAGGTTGAAGGTATTCATAGCAGAACGGATTTTGATCTAAAGAGCCATCAGGAATACAGTAAAAAGAAACAGCAATACTTTGATGCAGATGTAGATCCTGCAACCGGTAAACCTTACGGCAACTATATTCCTTATGTGGTGGAAACTTCGATCGGATTGGATCGTATGTTTTTACTGGTATTGAGTCATGCTTATGAGGAAGAAACAATCACCAAAGAAGACGGCACTACAGACAGTCGAGTTGTGATGCGAATTCCTGCTAAAATTGCACCTAACAAATTGGCCATATTGCCATTGATGAAAAAAGATGGGTTACCTGAAATAGCAAAACAATTGTTAGATGAGTGTAAACCTCATTTCAAATGTTTTTATGAGGAGAAGGATGCTATTGGTAAACGTTATCGCAGACAGGATGCCATTGGTACGCCATTCTGCGTAACTATCGATCATCAAACCAAAGAAGACGGAACGGTCACTATCAGACATCGGGATAGTATGCAACAAGAAAGAGTATCTATGAGTGAGGTTAAGCAGATCGTATTAGCGCAGATGTGAGGCTTTGGCAGTTAGCTATTAGCTTTTAGCAAAGGAATATTTGCTCAAAAAGCTAATAGCTAACCGCCAATAGCAGCTATCCATAAAGTTCCAAATGCACATCTTTCTTGTCATATCCAAGTGCAATAATGCGTTGCTTGGCTTCATCGATCATATTCTTCCAGCCACAGAGGTAGAAATACGCAGGTGTTTTTTGGATGCGTAGTAGCTCTTCGTATACGCCATGCACATAACCTTTGTATGCACCTTCATGTACTGACTCTTCACGTGAGAAAACAGGGTGATAATAAAAACCGGGTTCATCTTTCTCTAATTGTTTCAATTCTGGCCCATACAAACAATCGCCATGTTTACGACAACCAAATATGATATGAATATTTTGATGCGGTATTTTATGACGATGTATATGATGTGCCATAGAGCGGAAAGGCGCTATTCCTGTTCCGGTGCATATCAAAAAAATATCCTTGTCCAAATGTTCCGGTAAAGTAAATACACCCTGAGGTCCGCGAAGGGTTAATTCTGTTCCTACTTGTACTTCTTTGAATAAATAATTAGTACCTGCACCGTCCTCCAATAAAACAATGACCAGTTCAATGATATTGGTTCCATCCGGTGCAGAAGCAATGGAATAACTACGCCAGCGTTTGTTCTTTTTCTCATGAATAGGAAGATCAAGCGTAACGAATTGTCCGGGCTTGAAATCAAAAGATGCCAATTCCGGAATCTCGATCCAGAAGCGGC
This sequence comes from Bacteroidota bacterium, assembly GCA_039795345.1. Taxonomy (GTDB): domain Bacteria; phylum Bacteroidota; class Bacteroidia; order Chitinophagales; family Chitinophagaceae; genus Sediminibacterium. Next base: position 10,803 of record JBDKEH010000126.1, on the reverse strand, counting down.
GAGTAGAATCAGTTGCATCTTCTATTTTGATCACCTTACCGGTGCGCCAAGGTTCTAGCATGGGAATGGTTTTACACAATGTAAGGATAAATTGAAAATGTGGCAATCTGAAAATTTGAAAAAGAGGAAGATTACAGTCAATAAAAAAGGCGCAGTATTCAATTACTGCGCCTTTTCTAAAAAAAGAGAATGATGTTATTTAGGATCTAATGCTCTTTTGATTTTTTCTGCGAGATCCTGTAAATGAATTTTACTCATTCTGTCAGGATTAGTTGCAGCAGCTGCAGCTACTTGTGAACGCAACTGAGTCAGTTGTGCACGAGCAATACTGTATACATCACTGCGGCTGTTTGCGCCTGATGCATAAGGATTGTTGAACCCGCCACCACCTAGTGTAATACTAATGGTTGCACTTGGTGGATTTAATAACGTATTCAGTTTGTCAACATAGCTTTTCTGCAACATTCTACGATAATTATCGATTGCTTTGTTGGATTTCAGTTCACTGAAAAGATCAGACTGAAGATCATTCATCATTTCCAATGCGCTGTAAGCTTTATCAGCACCAAAACGATCAGCGCAATACTGCATACGATTCAATCTGTCGAGTGTCAGCAATCCTGCCAAAGCTCCTTCCTGAGCAGATGCTAATGGATCAGCTGTTCCCGGAGGATTGATTTTGTTCCAGATCTTTTTATCGATCAACCATGTTGGTGTTTGGAATACCTGACGATTCAAATAACCCAACGCATCACGCTGCATAGCTTTGGGTGTTACTTCGTATACAGGCTCGTCCTGTTCAGCTACTTTAAAAGTTTCATATACACCACCAATGTTACGGGTAACATGGCCGATGTAACGACGATACTGTCCGAGTAACTGTCCGTACATAGTTGCTATGTTCTCATTCAAATCACCTTCTTCCTTGGTCCATTCGGGTAAACCAGCCAATAAGCGCTGTAAGTTTTTGATACCATAATCGCTTGCTTTTACAGCATTATCACTCAGGTCTTCACTCTGACTTCTTGGATCGGCTTGGTTACCTGATTCATAAGTACCAAACCAAGTACGTGGGTTGGCTTTTAAGGTTTCAGTGATCAACTTGCTGCTGTTTTTCTTTACTTCTTCTTCGTTGTTACCAGCAATGTATCCGTATCCCCAACGAATTGCCCACTGATCATAATCACCGATACGTGGATACAATCCGGCTTTGCTGATATTGTCTTCAGGTTGTGCTACATAGTTGAAACGAGCATAGTCCATGATAGAAGCAGTGTGTCCATTCGCTTCTACCCAAGCCTTATCACGCAGTTTTTCAACCGGTGTTTTGCTACTGCTACCCATGTTATGACGCAGACCGAGCGTATGTCCAACTTCATGAGAAGACACAAAACGGATCAGATCACCCATCAGGTCATCATCAAACTTCATGCTGCGGGCACGAGGGTCTGTTGCTGCTGCTTGCACCATGTACCAGTCATGTACCAATTTCATAACGTTGTGATACCATCCGATATGACTTTCGAGGATCTCACCGCTTCTTGGATCGTGTACATTAGGGCCATATGCATTTTCGGTAGGAGATGCGAAATAGCGTATCACAGAGAAACGAGCATCTTCTAAGCTCATGGTTGTATCATTCTCCGGCCATTCTTTACCCATGATGGCATTTTTGAAACCGGCTTTTTCAAAAGCTTTCTGCCAGTCATTCACACCCAAGATCAAGTGCTTTCTCCATTGCTTTGGAGTTGCAGGATCGATGTAATAAATGATCGGCTTTTTAGGCTCAACCAATTCACCTCTTTTCCATTTTTCAACATCTTCATCTTTGGGTTCGAGTCTCCAGCGAACAGCAAATTCCTTGTTCTCTACTTTTTGCTGATCGTCACCAAAGAGAACATAATCATCTGTAAAGAAGCCAACACGCTTGTCAGCGATTCTTGGAGTCATTGGTTTTTCAGGAAGCAATAACATAGAAGTATTCAACTCTATGGTAACAGCACCTGCTGCATTTGCTGCAGGAATAGAAGCACCACCGCCTTGTCCGCCAAAACCTGCAGGAGCAGTTGCACCGGCAGCGTTAAAAGTTTTTACACTTCTAATCTCTGTATTGATCGGATAAGTGCTGATCTTTTGAATATAAGATCTATCAGCGGCAATCGGACCTAATCCCAATGAGCGCTTGATATTGGTATTGATACTAACAACCTGATTGTCTCCTTTAAAGTAATCGGTAACATCTAATACAACAGAAGCGCTGTCCTTGCCATATGCTGCGATTGGGAAAGCTGCGGCAATAGCGTTCAGATTAGAATTGGTAACTGCTTTGTAAATATCGTCTTTAGGATCAGCAGCATTTACCAACGTAATGGTGCGAAGGAAAATATTGCTATTGGGTCCTTTCTCAAATGCAAGTGTTTGCTGATTGGCTACTTCACCACCATAAGCCCCTCTTCCGTTTCCGGAAATGGCAGGTACCTTAATGTAGCGGGTAACAGCCAAAATTTCACGACCCAGGATATTGTTGGGAACTTCAAAGTAGTACTTGTCATCTACTTTGTGAACCGTGATCATCCCTTTTTGAGAGATGGCTTTATTGGTGATAACATCTTTGTAAGCACGAGGCCCCTGACGTTGAGCCCCACCACCAAAGCCGCCTGCGGCTTGGAGATTGGTTAACTGAGGTGCGCCAGCAGGTCGGGTGGTATCCCTGTTCTGAGCTGTCGACACACTCGCTGCCAGCATCGCTGCTGCGATAAAATAATTTCTCATTGTTTCAGTGTAAATGGTTTTGAATAATCGTTAAAGATAGGTTCGTAAAGGAATCAACAATTTTTTTTAGGATAGTGTTGTATGAATGGTAAAATCTTTAATTTGGGTCGGTGAAAAGGTCTTGGGAGTATTTGTATTCCTCTTATCTTGCCAATCCTGAAAACAGCGGATAAATGCGGTTTTTTGCTGAATCAAATTTGTCGCTTTCAGGAAATTACCTATTTTGTAACCCCTTTCGGACTAATGAAATGGTGTTTGAATGAGTTCAAAGATTTTTCATTAGCATTGCGAGGATAATTTTTTAAATCAACTGTTATTTTAAAAAACAAAAATCAATCGAATCATGGCTGAGACAAAACCAACTGCAACAGCTGCAAAAAGCTCAACGTCTGTTCAACCAAAGAAGAGCAGTAATTTAGTTGCAACCCTTGCCCCCGTTTTATGTATCCTGGGTGGTTATTTCATCTGGCGCGTAGTATTAGGTAGTGCAGGTAACTTTACAAATCCAGATCCTGATCCAAGCCATTGGTTCTGGCCAGCACACCAGGGACCAAAAGGTACTTTCACCAAAATGTATGAAGGTGGTATCGTAGTACCTATCCTGATTGGTACTTTCCTGACTGCTGTTACTTTCAGTATCGAAAGATTGTTGACTGTATCTAAAGCTACAGGTGCCGGTAATATTGCTGAGTTCATTCGTAAAGTACAGTTCCACTTAGCTAATAAAGATGTTGATAAGGCTTTGGCTGAGTGCGATAAGCAAAAAGGATCTGTTGGTAATGTAATGAAAGCAGGTCTGCGTAAGTACAAAGAAATGATCACCAATACTGAATTAGCTACTGAGCAAAAGGTATTGAATATCCAAAAAGAAATCGAAGAAGCTACTGCATTGGAATTACCAATGTTGGAGAAGAACCTTGTGTTCCTTTCTACCATCGCTTCTGTAGCAACCCTGTTGGGTCTGTTCGGTACCGTATTGGGTATGATCCGTTCATTCTCTAAATTAGGTGATGAAGGTGGTGGAGAAGCTGCTCGTGAACTGTCTCAAGGTATCTCTGAAGCCTTGTATAATACAGCGCTGGGTATCGGTACTTCTGCTATCGCGATCGTTATGTATAACGTATTTACTACACGTATCGATGGTATCACTTATGGTATCGATGAGTCTGGATTCACTTTAACTCAAAGCTTTGCTGCTAACTACAAATAATCGTTGATTATTTGTATGGAAAATCAAATGTTTTGAATCTAATTAGTGAATGCATTTAAATAATTAACAATGGGAAGAGCCAAATTACCTCGTAAAAGTACCAACATCGACATGACAGCCATGTGTGATGTGGCCTTTCTCCTGTTGTCGTTCTTTATCTTAACTACAAAGTTTAAGCCGGCTGAAGCTATTGCTGTAACCACACCTAATTCTGTGGCTGCCAAAGTAGCTCCCGATAAAGACATTGTAATGATTACGATCGACAAAGACGGCAAGGTGTTTATTACGATGGATGATGAACAAAAGAAAGAAGCGGTATGTACCTATCTGAATACTAACCTGAACCTCAACATGAATGTTGCTGCGTTCAAAAAGGCAGGATTCTTTGGTGCTCCGTTCAGCAGTATGGCCTCTTTTCTCTCTTTACCTGAAGAACAGCGTAAGGGCGATAAACTCCCCGGAATTCCTGTGTTGGATTCAACCGACAACCAGATGAATGTTTGGATGAGAGCTATCAAAGACGCTTATTTAGGAGATAAAATGAACCTGCTGGTAAAAGGCGATAATGCTGCGAAGTATCCAGCATTTAAAGCCGTTATCGATGCTTTCAAGAAAAATGATGAACTGAAATTTCAGATGATCACCAATCCTGAAAGTGTACCGGCCGGTACCGAGCTATGGAAGAAAACCATGGCGGGTGAAAAAAGAGAAGAATAAGCACTGTTGAAACAGTAAACAAAATACTCACGAAAACTAAATTCTACCGTTATGGCAGAAATGGATACCTCGAGTAGCGGGGGCCACAAAAAGGGCCCCGGAGTCAAGAAAGGGAAGAAACTCTCTACCCGCGTTGACTTGACGCCCATGGTGGACCTGGGCTTCCTACTCATCACATTCTTTATCTTCACCACAACGATGAGTCAACCTACGGCTATGAAGCTCTTTTTGCCAAAAGATGCTGATAATCCGGAGGATCAGAATAAGGCGAAAGAATCAGGTGTTATCACCCTTCTATTAGGAAAAGACAATAACGTCTTCTACTATGAAGGTCAATTGGCACCGGATGGTTCTAACTTCAAGTCATCTACTTTTAAGGAGATCCGTAATGTACTGCTGGAGAAAAAAGCACGTACCAACGAGAAAGACCTAGTAGTGGTACTGAAGCCTTCATCTGAAAGCACTTACAAAAATGTGGTGGATATTTTGGATGAAATGACCATCAATGTATTAAAGCGTTATGCGCTTGTGGATATTTCAGCAACTGAAGAACAATTGGTGAAACTGTCTGATGCTGCCGGTGCAGCTGCTGCTTCTAACTAATCTGTTATTCATTTGTGGAAATTACCACGCAATGAATCATACTATTTAAAGACCTAACAATGGACGTAAATAAAATTTTAACCGCGGACATCCTTGATATCGTTTTCGAGGGTAGAAACAAAGAGTACGGCGCGTACCAACTCCGCAGAACCTACAACAAGCGTATCACCTACGCAATCATAGGTACTGTATTGGTGTGCCTGCTTTTCCTCGTAGGTTCATTGGTTGCAAATTCCGGCGACAAAAACAAGGCTCAGATCTTCGTTGAAGATGTGAACTTGGAAGATGTGAAGCGGGAAGATAAAAAACCTGAACCTCCGCCTCCGCCTCCACCTCCCAAACAGGAGCCACCTAAAGTGGAGATCACTAAATTCACCCCTCCTAAAATTGTGAAGGATGAAGAAGTGAAGCCTGAAGAAGAGATCAAGGAAGTGGAAAAATTGGAAGATACCAAGATCGGTACCATCAATCAGGAAGGTATCAAAGATGAAGGTATCGTTGCACCTCCGGTAGAAGTAAAAGGTACCGGTGTGGTAGAAGCTCCTAAACAAGAAGAAGATTACGATAAAGTATTTACTGTGGTACAGATCCCTGCGGAATTTCCGGGTGGTTTGCCTGCATGGACCAAATATCTTGAGCGTAACTTGAATAGAGATCTACCTGTTGAAAATGGTGCACCTCCTGGTAAGTACACGGTGATCGTTTCTTTCATCGTTGACAAAAACGGTGGTATCAGTGAAGTAAAAGCTGAGAACGATCCAGGGTACGGAACCAAAGACGAAGCAGTTCGCGTTATCAAAAGAGGACCTAACTGGAAACCTGCCGTTCAAAACGGTCGTAACGTTATCTATCGTCACAAACAAAGTATCACTTTCATGGTATCAGAAGAGTAATCTTTCAACTGATAATTTTAAAAAAGCCATCTGCATTTGCGGGTGGCTTTTTTTTATGAATGGTCAATTGTCAATTGTGAATGACTAATAAAGCCCACTATATTCACAATTCACAATTGACAATTCACACTCACTATTCACTTCTCACTTATGGAATTTCTCTTCTCGCGTATCTCACTAATAAACCAAACGCCATGGAAAAGAAATTCACTTCGCGAAATGATATCCTTGATATTTTATTCGCTAATCGTAACAAAGCTTATGGTGCTTATGAATTGCGTGTGAGTTATAACAAACGCATGAGGACAGCAGTGACGCTAATGTTCACGGTATGCTTACTGTTTACTGTAGGCTCTATTCTCGCCAAAAACAAAAGCAATAAAAATGCAATCGTTTATGTTGGACCTGAAATCGAATTGAGTAATGTAGATGAACCACCTATTGAAGAGGTCAAACCTCCTGAACCTGAAATTAAACAACCGGAAGTAGCACAAGAAGTATTGACAGCTCCTAAAATAGTTGAAGATGCGTTGGTGAAAGAAGATGAAGTGATGCTAGCAGTAGAAGCATATGAATCTGTAAAGATTGGTGTACAAAAAATTGAAGGTGCAGAAGATATAGGTATTGTTGCACCACCGATAGAAAAATCAACAGAAGTGGTGAAGGTCGGACAATCAAAAGAAGATGAATTGACCGATCGATTTGTTTCTGTGCAGATACCCGCTGAATTTCCCGGTGGAATACAAGGATGGACACGCTATCTGGAAAGAAATTTGAACAGTGATATCCCTGTAGAAAACGGTGCCCCCACAAATGTGTACACAGTTATAGTTACGTTCATTGTTGACAAAGAAGGGAAGGTTAGTGATGTAAAAGCGGAAAATGATCCCGGATACGGTACCAAGGAAGAAGCCGTTCGAGTTATCAAAAAAGGTCCGAATTGGATCCCCGCTAACCAAAATGGTAAAGCCGTAGTGTATAGGCATAAGCAAGCCATTACTTTTAAAGTGACGGAGCAGTGAGGTGTGGTAGTGAGTGTGAATGGTGAATGGTCAATTGTGAATATAGGAGGATTTACCACTCATTCACAATTGACCATTCACCACTCACAAATCTCTTCATCCACTCACTACTCACTACTGCCTACTCACTATTAACCTATCTTTGCCAAAATTTCACAGATGTCCATACACTTGTCAGGCTGGGATGATACGATCGTTGCGTTGGCTACGCCGCAAGGTATTGGGGCTATTGGGGTAATAAGGGTAAGCGGGAAAAATACCTTTTCTATTCTGAATGAATTGTTTCCTTCAAAAGACCTTTCTGTTCAAGCTTCTCACACTTTACATGTTGGTTATTTGAAAGATGGTGACCAGGTTTTAGATGAAGTGGTACTGTCTCTTTTTAAAGGTCCGAAATCGTATACAGGTGAAGATGTGATCGAGATCAGTTGTCATGGTTCACCCTTTATTCAGGAGCAAGTGATGGGTGCAATTACCAAACGTGGTGCGAGATTGGCCAAACCCGGTGAATTTACACAACGTGCTTTTCTCAATGGCAAACTGGATCTGGCACAAGCAGAATCGGTGGCCGATCTGATCGCCAGTAATACAGAAGCCAGCAGAAAGACGGCACTCAATAATATGCGTGGTGGTTTTTCTTCTGATCTGAAACAATTGCGTGAGCAACTCATTCGCTTTTCGGCAATGATCGAATTGGAGTTGGATTTCTCTCAGGAAGATGTAGAGTTCGCAGACAGAAAAGAATTAAAGGCACTCATTGCTGAACTCCATTCTTCCACACAACAATTGATTCGCTCTTTCTCTTTGGGCAATGTGATACGTAATGGTGTACAAGTAGCGATCATTGGAAAACCCAACGCGGGAAAATCTACTTTGCTCAATGCATTGCTGAATGAGAATCGTGCTATTGTAAGTGATATTGCAGGTACTACACGTGACACCATTGAAGAAGTCATCAATATCAATGGTATACTCTTTCGTTTGGTAGATACTGCAGGTATCAGGGAGCATACATCTGATGTCATAGAAAAAATAGGGGTGGAGAAAAGTTTGGAGAAGATGAATGCTTCTGATATTGTACTTTATCTTTTCGACATTAACAGTACTCCAGTTGAAGAATTACAAGCCTTTGAACAAAGCCTCAAAGAAAAAAATATTCAGTACTTATTGGTAGCTAATAAAGTTGATACTGCTGATTCAAATAAGGTCAATGCCATCACCCATCTGCCATCTGCAATATTCATCTCGGCAAAGTCTATGACGGGCATCGATATACTGAAGCAAGCCCTCACTCAAAAAGCCATTAGTGGAGATGTAAATACCGAAGCTACCATTGTTACCAATGCACGTCACCATGATGCTTTATTGAAACTATCTCAATCATTGGAAGAAGTGCAATCAGGTATCGACAACCAAATACCGGGAGATTTGTTGGCATTGGATATTCGTCAATGTTTGCACTACCTTGGACTTATTACTGGAGAAATTACCAATGAAGATCAGTTGGATTTTATATTTAGTAAGTTCTGTATCGGGAAGTAGCAGAATTTTAGATCATTGCGTGTCTCATGTATCTCAATTCCTTAAATTAGATACATGAATAACCAACTCCAGCTTGCTGACATCCTTGTCATTCTTGTTTATTTTATCATTGTAGTTACTTATGGTATTTGGATCTACCGAAGAAAAAAATCAAAAGCTACCAGTACCAAAGATTATTTTCTCGCCGAAGGCTCTCTTACCTGGTGGGCTATCGGTGCCTCATTGATCGCATCCAATATTTCTGCGGAACATTTTGTAGGGATGAGTGGAGAAGGTTTTTTCGCCGGCATTGCAGTAGCAGCCTATGAATGGATCGCAGCTGTTGCGCTCATTATTGTGGCTATCTGGTTCATTCCGGTATACCTTAAGAACAAGATCTATACCATGCCACAATTCCTGAAACAGCGGTATAATGAAACTGTTTCAGTGATCATGGCGGTGTTCTGGTTGTTTCTATACATCTTCGTGAATCTTACCTCTATCTTATACCTCGGCTCCAAAGCGATCAGTGGATTGATCGGAAATGAATTGTTTCATATCATACTTATTGTTCTCGCATTGTTTGCGTTTTGTATCACTATCGGTGGAATGAAAGTGATTGGGTATACCGATGTTATACAAGTAGCAGTATTGATCATCGGTGGTTGTGTAGCCGTTTATTTGTCATTGGTGGCAGTAGATGAAGTCGTGAATCAAGGGGATAGTGCCATCAGTGGATTGGGTGCCTTGATGAAAGAAGCGCCTGATCATTTTCATATGATCTTTGATAAACCTACTGCAACAAGCAGTGCCGAATATGTACAAAAATATATTGCCTTACCAGGCATCACCATGTATTTTGCCGGACAATGGATCTCGAATCTAAATTACTGGGGTTGTAACCAATACATCACACAACGTGCACTAGGAGCCGATCTGCAAACGGCCCGTAATGGAATTTTATTTGCAGGATTTATAAAACTCTTCATGCCGGTGATCGTGATGTTGCCGGGTATTGCAGCTTTTGTATTGTACCAAAACGGATATTTTGATGAAACTGTTTTTGATGGTAAAAAAGATGGAGCCTATGCTGCTATCCTCAGTTTATTACCTGTTGGTATGAAAGGCTTATCTGTTGCTGCATTAACAGCTGCCATCGTTGCCTCATTGGCAGGTAAAGCGAATAGTATCTCGACCATTTTCACCTTGGATATCTATCAAAAATATTTTGATACAAAAGCGGATGAAGCAAAACTGGTGAGAATGGGGCGCATCTCGATTTTTGTAGCTATGCTCATTGCTGTTTTCTGTACATGGGAAGACCTGTTGGGTATTGGTGGAGAAGGCGGATACACTTTTATTCAAAAATATACTGGCTTTATTAGTCCGGGTGTATTTGCTATGTTCCTTTTGGGTATGTTCTGGAAAAGAACCACCGGAGCTGCTGCGGTAGCTGGTGTATTATCCGGCTTCATTTTATCTGTGGTCTTTAATAATTATGCTCCTTCCTGGTTTGGGTCTGAAACGATCTTGTACACGGCATATCTCAATGCAGCTGGTGAATATGAAATTCCATTCATGGTGAATATGGGCTGGACTTTCTTCTTCACTGTATTGATCATGGTATTGATCAGTTTGGGTGGACCAAAAGTGAATCCGAAAGCATTTGATATAGATCGTAGTATGTTCAAGTTAAAGCCTTCTAGTATTGCTATGATTACTATGATACTGATGATTGTTTTGGCACTCTCTGCAAAGTTCTGGTAGTAATGATCTTTAAATTCGATAAAAAATAGTGAATACTTAAAAATGGCAGCAACACTTATTGTGTTGCAAGCGGTAAATGGATAATGGCTTCTTTTGGAAGCCATTATTTTTTTGTATTACTCAAGTCAAAACTGAATTATGATTTATATTGAGCATGATCAACTAGTATTATGCAGGATATCAGTATCATTATACCCACTTACAACGAAGCCGATGGTATTGGTACATTGATTCAATATTTACAAGAACATGGGGGTAATCATATTAAAGAGATCATTGTATCTGATGGAGGTAGTGT
>JBDKEH010000068.1:0-6120 GCA_039795345.1 Bacteroidota bacterium | reverse complement strand
TGTTTGCACGAATTGACTGACGCTCAAAACCTGTTCTTCTAACCGTACCACCTTCATCGGTCATAGATCCTGAAATAAAGAACTTGGTTTTCTCATCACCACCACGAAGACTTAAACGGCTATTCAGCAGAGTAGCGGTATTGCCATAAAAATAATCTTCATAGTCAATGAATGTACCTGTAGCAACTGCATTCTGGTAACGTGTTAATTCAATCGGTCTTCTGGCAGCAGGAAAGAAAGTATTGATCTTTGCTTCACTCCAGTTGTCAACACCCATCAACTTCAATGGTGTTGCAAAACCGATATCTTGTGCAAAGCTGATGGTTGTTTTTCCTGCAGCACCTTTTTTGGTATTAATAACCAATACACCCGCATTTGCACGAGTACCATACATCGCAGCAGCTGATGGGCCTTTCAATACTTCAATGCTTTCAATGTCTGCAGGGTTGATATCTGCCAAACGGTTGGCACCATCATCCTGGTTTGCAGCACCTGCACCTGTTACAGATGCACGACCTGTACGTTGAAAGTCATTACTGATATACACCCCATCCAGTACGATCAGCGGTGCAGAAGCCTGTGTAAGACTTGATAAACCACGTAACTGAATGTTGATACCACCACCTGGTGCACCGGAGTTCATACGAATGGTTGCACCCGGAACTTTGCCATACAATGCTCCATCAGTGGTTTGAATTTGTGTAGTTCCTGTCAGATCACGCGCTGAAACAGTAGTTACCGCATTGGCAAGATTAGAACGCTTGATTGAAGAAGCAAGACCGGTAATAACCACTTCTTTCAGTGGGTTAACCTCTTCTTCCATCATAATGTTCACCGTAGGTCTGTCTGCTGATACACTTATCTCTGTTGATTTATAACCAACATAGTTCAGTACCAATACAGCCGTTCGTCCGGCAGGTTTAATAGAGAAATTACCGCTCGCGTCGGTAGTAGTCACCTGTTTGGTGCCCTTGATGGTAACAGATACTCCTGCAAGTGGATTACCTGTTACGCTTTCTTTGACTGTTCCAGAGGCCGTAAAACCCTGGGCGCCTGCATCTATCATCTTCATAAAGAAGAACAACAGAAACAGCGTTTTCAGTAGATAACGTTTCTGCATACTCAGCATTTTGTTTTGTGAATAATTGGGTTTTTGAAATGGTTATATCAATTGTGGATTTGGAAACTACTTTTTGATCATAGGCAATTTGATCACAGACGGATATTGGGTAGAGTGATGAATTTTATTCTCTACTTTAATACCCGTTGCTTCATCATAATTATTCCCTCCCGTATTCATGTTTCTGTCGAAGCGCGGAAAGTTGCTGCTCGATACTTCAATGCGAATGCGATGTCCGGGTGCGAAATAATTACTCGTTACCATCGGTGTGAGATCTACTTTATACACTTTCCCTTTTTCCATGAACACTTCTTTATCGTATCCTTCTCTGTAACGCAAACGCTGAATGGTTTCATCGAGGTTATAGGCTTTACCATCCGGATGTACATCAATGAGTTTAATGGTGATATCCGTATCAGGACCTGAGGAAGAGACGTACAGTGTTGATTCAATAAATCCGGTTACTTCTACTCCATCTTTTAATACATCGGAAGTATAGACCAGAATATCATCTCTCAACTCCATGGTTGATTGATCAAAAGAACCACCTTGTACAGCATTGCCTGTACAGCAAACATTACCACCATATGATGGTACCGGATTCATGGGGTCATACTGAAAAGCATCCGGTTTATTTTCTTTCGGTGGGGCAGCTACTAATTGTCCATCACCATTTCTTGTATTGGCTTTACCGTTACTGCTTAAATAAAAGGATTGCATTTCAGCACCGGCAGGTGGGAATGTTTCTGATTGTTGCCATTTATTGCTACCCATGGTATAGTAGCGTACACGTGGATTTTTTTGCTTGAAATCATTTTGTTCTCCTTTCAACAACATATCAAACCAACCCCAAGTAAGCTCATCATAATTCAATCTTGCATCACCTACACTTCTTTCTCCTACAATCGTATTCTCAGTTGCTCTTTTATAGGAACAGTGCAATACAGGAGCGATCACCAAATATTGATTATCAGCAATGGCTTTGTCTTTGGCACTGTTACGAACATGATTGAAGAGAGCGATGTTAGGAGCAGAAGAAACATCATACCAAGACACAAACCAATAAGCCGGCGTATTCAATGGCATGTTATCATGATACAGTCCGCCTTTGAACCACTTAGGATCATTGGGTTTACGACGAATCATGTCTTCATATACACCTTCTTGTCCTTTTACATTTTTTATGATGTCTTGTATCGGAAGATGACGTAATCCTACAGACCAATCAACCCTTGGCATTTCTGTAGACATATCATAAAAGCGTTGTAAACGTTGGAGGTCTTTTTGCTGAACTGTTTTTGGGAAAGTGGGTTTGAATTTATCGTTCTGTGTTCCATACAACCATGCAGTGAAAAGCATTTGTCCGGCCCCACCACGATACCAGTTACCCTGTTCCATGAATTTACCTACACGACCAATACCGGCACCATATCCTTGAGCGACCATCGCAGCCAAGGCCGGATGATTTTGTGAAGCCACAGCCATTTGCCATTCGGCGGTAGAAGAACAACCAATCACACCAATCTTACCATTACTCCAAGTTTGAGCGGCCATCCATGTGAAAGCATCATAGCCATCTGTGATGGGTGCACCCAGGATATCCCATTCGCCTTCGGAGAAATAGCGACCACGTTCATTTTGTACGACATATGCATAACCACGAGAAACAGCGTTATAGGCTTCTTCGAGGGTACGCGTGGTCATTTTACCATCCACCCAAGTATTAAACTGATAAGGGGTTTTGGAAAAAACGATGGGAACTTTTTGATCGCCTTTGGGTCGATAGATATCCGTGGCCAACCTGATGCCATCGCGCATCGGCATCATGACCTTCTGATCAATAATGGCAATTTCCTGAAGTTTCAGGTAAATAGCAGCAGTGTCTTGGGCAGTGGACGCAAGATAAAGCACCCCACTGGCAAGCAGTAAGAACAATTTTCTCATATGTTTTCTTTGTTGCGCTACAATAAAAGGCAGCGCAAATGATTAAAACGTTGCATAAATATAACGTTTATAACCAATTTATTTCCCCTTTATGCGCACCTCCTCATCTGAGGGGTAGCCTTGTTTGAAGAACTGTTTTACATCTATTTTGTGCCGGATCCTATTTGATAGGTTTTAATCAATTGTAAAATTTACATCTGCTTACCTTACACAAGAAAATACTGTAAATGTTTTATGAATAGATTTCGCCCTTCCTGAAGATGTAGTTGTGTGTATGATGTAACCAAGCTAGGTTTTCTAACATGAGGTAGAGGAAAATGTCACAACACTCGATCCAAGAATATGGGCGTAGGCTCAGAAAAAATCCCCCTTAATTCTTACCCCTACGCCCAAAGTAATTAAGACGCAAATAAGGCATCAAAAAGGAATAAAAAAATGACTTTAGAGGTCTTTCAAAAAGATATTACCATCATGGACTTAACTGCTGAATGACTAGTGAAAAACATAGCATTAAATATTAAGTAATTACATTATTTGCCGAATTCTTTTTACTCATTGATCTTGATAACTTCTATTTTCACAGTATGTCATTGTATGTAAAATCTATTGTTCTGACACTTTTGATGATATCATCTGTGTCTGCCCAAAAAAATTTATTTCGCTTTCTGGGTACGGATACATCTTACACACTTATATATCCGCTCGAAAAAAATAACAAGATCGTCGTTCTTCCCAATGAATTAGACTGTGAGCCTTCCAGGCACCATTACATGACAAAGAGTGGAAAGCTCTATATCCAGGTAGACGGCTCCGGAAAATTGTATAAAGTTGATTCTACTCTTACGCAACCTGAAAGGATCGATAAGACCTGTTATGAGGGCTATAATTTTTATGCGTATAATTTCCCCTGGGACAATAAGTTTTATAGTTTCAGCGGATGGGGCTTCTGGAAATATGACGGGGGTCTCCGATTTTTTGATGAACAACTCAAAGAATGGTTCGTCAAACCATTAGAACAATCGGTTCACTTTGCTTGTGGACTTAACGCCATTGTTTGGCATGACATCAAAAGAGACAAAATTTATTTGATCTATAAAAAAGTGCAAGACTCATACATAAAGGCAAAAATCAGCAGTACGGATTCTCTTTTTGTTCAGTGTTTTGATATCAAAACTGCTCAATGGTGGTTGCAACCAAAAACATTTATTACTGAGAGTCCCGTAGCCAGAATAAGTGATTTTAACAAAATAGTACCTACACATTGGGGGTTGATCATTGAAGCTAATAACAACTTCAAATTATTGGATTTCCATCATAACGAAATCGCCTTATTGAATGAAACAAAGTCTAATTATTTGGCTTCTGCACTTGTAAAAAACAAAATGGGTTTCTCAGTACTCAGAAAAGAGGATCTATATTTTTATGATCCGGAGATTGACTCTTTAACATCTATGGCTCTTAACTCTTCCGATTTTATTAAGACAAGTGAAAAAATTTATGAAGAACCACGATCAATCCCTTTAGAAATCAATAAAATCACCATTATATTATTACTATGCTTTTTATTTGCTAGTTTGATTTTCTATTACGAGCATAAACTCAGAAAAAGAGATCGAGAGCTATCCAAAGAGATCGTTGCGGAAAAAAATGAAGTCATCAATAGAACTGTTCCTTTTCACAACAGTCTTACACAACAAGAAAAACTTGTCTTGGATCTTTTAATAGGAAAATCAGCAAACAATCAGTTTACGAGTGTAGATGAATTAAATAGGATACTCGGTACTAAAGGAAAGGATGTAGCTATTCAGAAAAACATTCGATCAGAAGTGCTATTAAAATTGAATGAGAAGTTTCAGGTGTATGCGGCCACTAACGATCTACTCGTTGAAAGGGAAAGAACAGCTTTTGATAAACGAGTTTATCAATATCGCATTAACCAACAATACTTGAATAAACTTAGAAACTCGTACGGTCATGATTGATCTCGCATGCTAAATGGGGGTGGTTCGGCACCCTTTATAGAAACATGATACGATTGATTTTTCAAGTAGATCTTTATCTGATATTTAAACCAAAAACCATGAGATCAATCATTACTTTGATGTTCATAGTGCTCATTGTAACCGTCAAAGCAAATGATTCTTTGATCACGCTATTTCGTTCTGGAGAAAGTGGATATCATACTTTTCGCATTCCCGCTATTATTCGCACCCCCGATCAATCCTTATTGGCTTTTTGTGAAGGCCGCGTCAATAATGCCGGAGATTTTGGTGATATCAAAATCGTATTACGCAGAAGTATAGATGATGGTAAAACATGGTTACCCATTCAAGTTGTAGCAGAAATGGGAAACTTGCAAGTAGGGAATCCGGCACCTGTGGTAGACTTATCAGATCCCGAGTATCCGAAGGGACGTATTTTTCTTTTTTACAATACCGGCGATCATCATGAATATGAAGTTCGTAAAGGAAATGGATTGAGGGAAGTGTGGTACATCACTTCTACAGATAATGGACAGAGTTGGAGTGATCCTGTAAATATTACCACGAGTGTACATCGACCCTTACAACCACAAAAAAAACCGAACTACCAATTTCAAGAAGACTGGAGAAGTTATGCCAATACACCCGGCCATGCCATGCAGTTTCAGCAAGGTCCATATCGTGGTCGTATTTTTATAGCAGCCAATCATTCAGCAGGTCCACCACACCATCAATTTGAAGATTATACAGCACATGGTTTTTATACCGATGATCATGGTAAAACATTTCAGCTTACTTCATCACTCACCATCAAAGGAAGCAATGAATCCATTGCCACTGAATTAAGTAATGGCAGATTGATGATGAACAGTCGCAATCAAAAAGGAGATATACGTGCAAGAATTATTTCTATCAGTAGCCATGGAGGACAAGGTTGGGATACTAGTTTTTTCGACACACAATTACCCGACCCTGTGAATCAGGCATCCCTATTAACCATTGGTTATAAAAAAGGAAAAGCCATCCTTGCATTTTGTAATGCTGCCAGTAATACGCGAAGAGACTCACTCACAT
>JBDKEH010000027.1:0-32469 GCA_039795345.1 Bacteroidota bacterium | reverse complement strand
CAGCTGAAATGCCTTGCAATTGTAGTAGTTGACAAACTTCTTTTGTTAGTTTTCTACTATTGGTATAAACGATACTACTTCCTGGTACGCCTTGTAATACCTGTATTAACTTGTTGATCTTACTTTCTGCTTGAAAGCAACTATAAGAAAGGGCTGGACGTTCAAACGATTGACGAAAAACAGCTGTGTTTTGCAACTGTAGCTTATCAATGATATCCTCTTTCACTTTTTCGGTAGCCGAAGCTGTCAAAGCAATAATGGTAACTTTATCCAGTTCTTCTCTCAAAGAAGCGATACGTAGATAAGGAGGTCTGAAATCGTAGCCCCACTGCGAAATACAATGTGCTTCATCTACCGCTATCAGGCTAATGTCTAAAACAGATAAATATTCTTTGAATAGGGTAGACTCAATTCTTTCAGGTGATACATAAAGAAACTTGAAATCACCGCGAGATGCTTTTTGTAATATCAGTTTCACTTCCCCATAAGTCATGCCACTATTAAGCGATGCTGCAGCAATACCTTTTTCTGTCAAGTGGCTTACTTGGTCTTGCATCAATGCAATTAATGGACTGATCACCAAACAAAGTCCATCCATCAATAAAGCCGGAACCTGAAAGCAAATGGATTTGCCGCCTCCTGTTGGTAATAATGCAAGTGTATCTTTTCCATCTAATACTGATTGAATGATCTCTTCCTGCATCGGTCGGAATTGATCATGTTTCCAGTAGTGTTGAAGGATGGAGAGGGGAGACTTCATGAGAGTGAGAAGTGAAAGGTGAAAAGTGAAATGGATTGTTTTATTAAGCCGCTCAGTAAAGCGAAACACTGATTCAAATGTAATGATAAGCTGGTAATTTGTTCTTTTGTCAGATAAGATAAATCAAAAGCTGTCTCAATTGCAGCGTCAATTTCAATTAATGATCCTCTTGAAATTTCATAATATCTTTTTCTCTCGATAGTCGATTTTCTTGATGAGCCTTCTGCGATGTTCAACTTGACAGAGAGAGCTGCTCTTCTGATTTGAGTTGTTAGATTAAACTTTTCTTCTGTAGGAAGTAAGGAGGTTAATAAATAACATTCCTTAACTAGAATTCTCGAAATTTTGTATACTTCTAGTTTCTTGTGGTTTAATGGTAAAATCATTTATAAAAATCACCTATCAAATCAATAAAAGTGGAATCGTAGATTAATTACAGGAATTATGGTGAAGATTAGGTATAAGCCTATAGTACTTCTACTCATCCTTTCACTTTTCACCTTTCACATCCTCAAGCCACCTTCTTAAAATTCAAACGAACAGAATTTACTGCCAAAACAACATCGCTTAATCCCATCACCAGCGCGCCAAACGTAGGGTTGAGATAGCCAAGCGCAGCAACAGGAATTGCCACTATGTTGTAAGCAAATGCCCAGAAGAGATTTTCTTTGATAGTGATATAGGTATGTTTGCCCAATCCCAAGGCCAATGGTAGATTTTTCAATCCATGATTCATTAATACCACCTGTGCGCTTTGCATAGCAACTTGCGTAGAATCGCTTAATGAAATACCAACCGTTGCTTTCGCCAAAGCAGGGGCGTCATTAATGCCATCACCTACCATGGCAGTAGGTATTTCTTGATTGAATTGAGCAATTTTTTCAAGCTTATGCTCAGGCGTTTGTTCTCCTATGATTACATCAATGCCCAATAGTTTTCCAACCTGTTCACATTTCTCTTTTTTGTCACCACTAAGCAATATCGTTTTGATACCTTTTTGTTTGAGTGAAGTAATGACTTCTTTTGCTTCAGCCCTAATCTCATCGGCCACATCGATCCAGCCTAATAATTCATTGTTTCGAATGATATAAACATTGTGAGAGTGATCGTTTGTGAGAGATGCAGCAGCTTTAAATGAACCTGCTATATAATTATTCCCGTCTTTATCAGTTGCTTGCATTCCTAATCCCTTCACTTCTTCAATTTTAGCCCATCGGATATCTTCTTTTACTTTCCATGTTCTGCTGATAGCACCGGCAATCGGATGATTGGAATATTTTTCCAATGAAAAAGCGATTTGTCTGAATTGTTCCGGAGTGATATTATTAGCGATCACTTTTTCATCCACAATGGTAAAATGTCCTGTAGTTAGCGTGCCTGTTTTATCAAATACTACTTGCTTGATACTTTTAAAGATCTCCAAACTTTTTGCATTCTTGAATAAGATGCCATTACGAGCCGCTCGTCCAAGACCAACAGCAATGGCAGCCGGTGTTGCCAATCCCATCGCACAAGGACAGGATATAACTAATACAGCAATACCTCTAAGTAAGCTGGCGCCAAAACCAATATCGGTAGCGAAATAATTGATGAGTACAGTAATGACAGCGATACTTACAACCGCAGGAACAAAAATGGCACTTATTTTATCAGCCAATTGTTGAACCGGTGGTTTTTCAGATTGCGCTTCTCTTACCAAGCGGAGAATATTTGAGAGTACAGTATCTTCTCCTACCGCTGTCACATATGCTTTGATGGTGCCATTTTCCAATATGCTTCCACCAATGAGCTGATCATTCATTTTTTTGAATACAGGAACACTCTCGCCTGATATGATCGCCTCATTGATCTGTGCTTCCCCCCATAAAATTTTACAGTCCATGGGTACTTGTTCCCCACTTTTGATCAATAATAGATCGCCAACTTTTAAGCTAGTACTCTCAACCGGAAAAATATGTTCCTGATGTTGATCATCATAAGCGATCATATTTGCCATTGACTTTTGAGTGACTGCCAATTTTTTGAGTGCTGCTTGTGTTGTTTCTACAGACCTGTCTTCCATCCAGTAGCCGAGAAATACCAAGGTGATAATAGTAGCAGCCGTTTCATAAAACAAAAACTCTTCAGCTCTGCCAATCAGTGTTCCATATAAGCTGTAACCAAAAGCAGTTACAGCACCAAGCGCTATCAAAACATTCATATTGGGAATACCCTTCAACAAACTTTTGATAGCACTTCTTCCGAAGAAATCCATACCAACAATAAAAACAGGAATGGTCAATCCAACTTGTACATAAGGGTTCATTAAAAAATGAATATGTACTCCCGGGATCATATGCAACATCAAAGGGGCAGTGAAGACAAAGCAAAACCAAAAACGTTGTAAATGATTTGAGAATAAACGTTTAGGTTGTTTTGCAGGATCATTGCTGCCATCATTCTTTACAGTATATCCGAGTCCATTGATACCCTTGGCTATTTCCTTCGGGGAACTGTTTTCAGGTAACTCAAAACTCACATCTCCACCGATGAAATTCACTTTTACATTTTGCATTCCTTGTGATTGCAGGTATTTGTTTACCGTTAATGCACAGTTGGTACAGGTCATACCTTCCACTTTCCAATTCACTTTTTCCATATTCGTTATTGTGAGGTTGAAGATTACAAATACAAATTTACCGATAACATAAGGCCTAGTCTTTCGATTTGAGGAGAATATTTCTACATCGTGGTTGCAAGAAAAGTGAAAAGTGAAAGGTCATAAGGAGGAATTGATAGGGTATTTCAAATTTTCCTTATGATCTTTCACCTTTCACTTTTCACCCCTCTTCTCTTTACCTTTGCCTCATGGATGCAATTTTTGGGTTGGAACAGATAGGACAGGTGGCCAAGGCTGTATGGGCTTTGGGGAAGAAGCATAAAGTGTGGGCATTTCATGCGGAAATGGGTACCGGGAAAACAACATTTATTCATGCTCTTTGTGAAGTGCTCGGAGTTACTGATGCTATTAGCAGCCCAACATTTGCAATCATCAATCAATATGAGAGTAAAGAAGCCGGTGTTTTATTGCATATGGATTGGTATCGCTTAAAAGATGAAGAAGAAGCTATCATGGCGGGAGTAGAAGAGCACTTGACCGGCGGTGATTATTGTTTCATTGAATGGCCGGAAAAAGCGATCGGACTCTTGCCCGAGACCACTTTTCATATCTATTTAGAAGTGTTAGATCCAACAACCAGGCGTTTATACACAGATGCAACAGCTGTCTGATTCTGCATGGAATGTACTAACTTTAAAAGCTAAACATTTCAAATGTCTTCAAAATAATTAGATCTATTTCCCATCCAACTTATAACCGCACATGGCTACCAGTAAACCTTCTATCTCTACTTCGTTTGCTTATGAAACATTAGAAGAAACCCTTGACATAAAACCTCAGGGTGCAAAGTTGCATATCGGCATTCCCAAAGAGATCGCTTTTCAGGAAAATAGAATTGCGCTCACTCCGGATGCAGTAGGTGTATTGATTTCTAATGGGCATCAGGTTGTTGTAGAACATGGTGCTGGTGAAGGCAGCCATTATTCTGATCGTGACTATTCTGAAATGGGGGCTACCATTGTGTATGATCGTGCTGAAATTTTTAAATGTCCGATACTCGTTAAAAGTGCTCCTCCCGTAGCAGAGGATATGCCTTTGTTACAGATGAATCAAACCATTATTTCTCCGATACATCTTTCCGCTTTAAGAAAGGAGTACATAGAAAAGATGATGGAAAAGAAAATCACAGCATTGAGTTTCGAAAATTTCAAAGATGCCAGTGGCACTTATCCGATCGTAAGAAGTATGAGTGAGATTGCCGGTAGTGCGGTGATGCTGATCGCCGGACAATACCTCAGTAGTTTTAATAAAGGTAAGGGAGTATTGTTGGGAGGTATTAGTGGTATCCCGCCTACTAAAGTGGTGATCGTTGGTGCAGGTATTGTAGGTGAATTCGCTACAAGAAATGCATTGGCATTGGGTGCTTCTGTGAAAGTGTTTGATAATAATGTATATCGATTAAAACAGTTACAGAATAATCTCGGACAAAGAATATGGACCAGCGTATTAGAGCCTCGTATTCTTTCTAAACAATTAAAAACCTGTGAGGTAGCTGTAGGTGCGTTGAGTAATGAATTTGGAAGAGCGCCGATTGTCGTAACCGAAGAAATGGTAGCAGCTATGCGTCCGGGGAGCATCATCATTGATGTAGCGATCGATCGTGGAGGTTGTTTTGAGACCAGTGAATTAACCAGCCACCAGCATCCCACTTTTGTGAAACATGATGTGATCCACTATTGTGTACCCAATATTCCCAGTGGTTTTGCCAGAACAGCAAGTCAAGCCATCAGTAATGTACTCATGCCTTTGATCTTGGAAGTGAGTGATGAAGGTGGATTAGAAGAAATGGTTTGGCACAATTTCAATCTCAGAGAAGGGATCTATATGTTCAAAGGAGCATTGACAGATTTTTATATCAGTCAGAAATTCGATTTGAAATTTACAGATCTCAACTTATTGATTGCGAGTCGCCGTTAATGCTAATGCTTTTTTGGAAGATGAGCAATGACCTCAATCTCTAGTCTTGCATCGGGCATGTACAAACGACTGATTTGAACCCAAGTAGCAGCAGGGTAGTCTCCTTTATACATTTCTTTTCTGGCTTCATTGTGCGTTTTCATTGCTTCGATGTCAGTAGTGTACAGATTTTCCTTTACTACATTTTGTAATGTGGCACCAAATGCAGCCAGACTTCTTTCTATGGTTTGATACAATCTTTTGATAGATGTTGGTGTGATATCGCGGGCAACTGTTCCGGATACATAGATCATGTTATCTACTTTCACTGCTTGTGCATAACCGGCGCTGGTATCCTGTTCTGCACCAAAATGAAATTTCTTTTTTTCAATGGTATTATTTGTTTGAGCGCTCGCCGTGATTCCTGCCAGAAGTAACAATGCCATCAGTATTGATTTCATACGATTTATTTTTTGTGAAAGTAGTCGCATGCTTTATTCATGATACATGAAATGGTATGAAATGCAATGGCGAATGTTGGATGGTAATTATACAAATCCAATCATTTCCTATTGTCGAAAAATTAAATCAAGAACGCAATAACTAAGCAGGGAAACTGATCTTGCCCATACTAACAGCAGGGATACCATTTCTACCGGCACCTAAAGCCACTTGTCCGCCCGCTACTGCTTCATTGGCTAAAATCGCAAAAAGCACTGCTTCTTTGGCGTCTGGATTTACCTCCAGTTCTTGAGTGTCTCTGAATACGATACCGGGTAATTGGTCATGTATATGTTGCATGAGCAAAGGATTGTGCATGCCACCTCCACTGGTGTACACTACAAAATCTTTTCTATTGGTCATACAACGATGCAATGCATCAACGATCATGTCGGCTGAAAATCTATTCAGTGTCGCCATGATATCACCATGAGAAAGATTAGAGCAATTGGCTTTTTGCATGGCGCTATGGAGGTAATCCAAATTAAATAATTCAGGTCCGATGGTTTTTGGAAAATCATTGGTGAAAAACTCATTGTCTTTTAGTGCTGCTAACAAAGCTGAATGTATTTTCCCTTGTTTGGCAACGGTGGCATTCTCATCAAAATATTTTCCCGGAAAATGTGCTTGGATATATGCATCCATCAAAGTATTTCCTGTGCCCACATCTGTGCTGAATACTTCTGCTACATCTAATCCCGAGGGTAAATAGGTAAAGTTGGCAATACCCCCAATATTCAACATGATCCGATTTTCTTTACGACTGCTAAATATCAAATAGTCTCCATACACTGCTAATGGTGCGCCTTCTCCGCCGGCTGCAACATGTTTTTGTCTGAAATCGCTTAAGGTAATGATACCGGTTTTAACAGCAATATGATCTCCGTCTCCAATTTGCAAAGTAGCATTGTCGAATTCATCATTCGGGTGTAACAATTTGGGGGCATGATAGATTGTTTGTCCATGACTAGCAATCAGATCAACTGAAGAAGGGTCTGTATTCCATTTTTTCAGACAATTCAAAATAATGGAAGCGTGTTTAGTGCCTACCCATGCGTTGAGTAAGCAAACTTTTTCCAGATCAACATTTCGTTTTGAAAATACAGACTTGATATGTTCTTTAAATGACTGGTCATACACTATCGTCTCAAATGCAATTAATTGCACGTTTGTTTGGGTTCCCTGTCCAGATATGCGGCATAATGCCACATCCAGTCCATCTACAGAAGTGCCACTCATTAAGCCAATGATCACCCTTTCAGGCTTGTTGGCGATGGTATACAATGCTGAAACATTCGGATTCATGCCTTTAAATTAGACTTAAAAACGCATCATTGTGCATATTCTTGCAAAAAATATTTGGAAATACGCAGTTTCCCGCATTAATTTTAGGAGACTTATTATTGCTGCTATGCTGAAAACTGAAAGACAGGCCTATATTCTACGCCAAATAGATTTGCATAATCGTATACTCTCCTCTGACCTCAGCAGTGAAATTAATGTATCAGAAGACACGATCCGAAGGGATCTGAACGAGTTGGCAGAAATGGATAAGATCATCAAAGTACATGGTGGTGCATTATCTAAATCCTTTCATAGTTCCTTTTTAAAATCGGATGTATACAAAGCAGACAGTAAAAGAATTATTGCAAGTAAAGCTGTTTCATTGATCAGGAATAACATGTTCATTCTCACAACAGGTGGAACAACTGTTATTGAAATGGCGCGTTTATTACCTTCTGACTTGAATGCTACTTTTTTTACCGGCAGTATTCCTGCGGCACATGAGTATGCTCAGCATCCGAATATTGAAGTGATTTTTTTGGGGGATAAGATTTCTAAAAGCTCACAGATTGCAGTGGGTGGAGAAGCCATTTCCAAAATCGCAGGTATCAAAGCTGATCTCTGCATCATGGGTATCAATGCAATTGATGAAACAGGTATCACCGATAACGATTGGGAAGTGATTCAAGTAAAAAAAGCTATGATACAAGCGGCTGAAAAAACAGTGATATTATCCATTTCAGAAAAACTCAATACGCATCAAAGACTTACCATCTGTGGATTAAATGAAATCGATACCATTATTACAGAACTCGATCCATCGAATGCTGTATTTGAACCATATAAAAAACAAGGCATTACTATTTTGTAATTATCTATAAACGCTGAAATATGAAAATGAAACCGCTCATGAAGCCGGTCTTACTGAAAACAGCTTTCTTGCTGCTGTTAACAAGTTTGATAACGGCTGCGGGTATTGCGCAAGTTCGCATATCCGGTAAAGTAACTGCTAAAGGCGGAGCTGCTGTGGAAGCTGCTTCCGTATTCATCAGGGAAAACAATGTAGGTGGTGCTACAGACAACACCGGTACATTCAGTTTCTCTGCCTCTTTAAAACCAGGTAGTTATACGCTGGTATTTTCCGGTACGGGCTACAAGACACAACAAGCTTCTTTCACTGTAACAGCAGGTAACAATAGTTACACGTTGAATGCTGAATTGGCAGAAGATGTTTCTAAACTAGACGAAGTAATCGTTACCGGTAACTCACAGGGTACCACTCGTCGTCAGTTAGGTAGCTATATCAGTTCAGTAAGTGCTGAAGATCTCAATAAAGGAGCTACTGGAAACGTACTGGCTGCATTACAAGGTAAGACCGCCGGTGCTCAGATCTCACAAAACTCCGGTGATCCTGCTGGTGGTATCTCTGTACGTTTACGAGGTATCAGTTCTATCTCTTCTTCATCAGAACCTTTATACATCATTGATGGTGTGATCGTGAACAATGCTACCAACCGTGTAACAAATACTTCCAGCAACTATGATGGAGGAAATTTTGTAGGAAGTATTGGTCAAAGCAGATTGGTGGACATCAACCCGAATGATATTGAAAGAATAGAGGTGCTGAATGGTGCTGCAGCTGCTGCCATCTATGGTAGCCGTGCTAATGCAGGTGTGGTTCAGATCTTTACCAAGAAAGGTAAAAGTGGTGCACCTTCGGTAAGTTTCTCTACCAGTTTTACAACCAGTGCTCTTCGTAAGAAATTAGATGTGAACCAAGCGCCTACCAAGTTTGGCGGTCCAACGGATGGTCCGGGTGCATTGACACAGGATATTCTTTCTCCTGCAGTTGTTACGACAACCCCTGTAACTCGATATGATTATCAAGATTATATTTTCCGTAATGCAAATGGTACGGATAATAATATCTCCATCAGTGGTGGTACTGATAAGACCAAGTATTATATCTCTGGTTCTTATTTCTATAACCAAGGTATTGTTAGAAATACGGATTTCCAACGTTATAGTTTCCGCAGTAACATTGATCAAGTACTGAATAAATGGGCAAGCTTCAATTTAGGCTTGAACTATGTTAACAGCACTGCCAATGAAAAACCGGATGGTAACTCATTCTTCTCTCCGATGAACTCTGTTACGATCATTGGTAATTTCCATGATATCTGGACAAGAGATGCATTGGGAAATATTCGTGCAGTAGGTGAGCGTGGTCGTGCAAATCCGGTATCTGTAATTGAAGATATCAAGCAACGTCAAACGACCAACCGTTTGATTGCTAATATGGGATTGAAATTACGTCCAATGACAGGTCTTACTGTAGATTATACCATGGGTATTGATAATTATGCGCAGAATGGTAACACTTATATTCCTCCATTCGCGTATAATGTAAGTACTGCATTCTTTGGTGGTGGTCCGGCATTAGATCCAACACAAAATGGTTATTCAAGTGCTGCGAATAATAATTTCTTCGCAATCAACCATGATGTGAATGCGACCTATTCAAGAAACCTCACCAATAATATCAACTCTGTTACACAGGTTGGATTTTCTCAGCAGTATGAGAAGAATAGCTTCTCTCTGTTACAAGGAAGAGGTCTTGCTCCATTTGTACAAACCGTTAATGGTGCGAGTACCAGATTAGATCCTGTTGATGAAAGAAGTGAGTTATCTATCTCTGGTGCTTATGTTCAGCAGAACTTCAAATACCGCAACCAGTTCTTCGTAACGGGTGCTATTCGTGTGGATGGCTCTTCTGTATTCGGAAAAAATCAACGTAACCAAACTTACTATAAAGCAAGTGGTAGCTATGTAATATCAGGTGCTGACTTCTGGGCTAATTCAGCCATCTCCAGATGGTGGGATCTGTTCAAAGTTCGTTTAGCATATGGTGAAAGTGGAAACCTGACAGGTATCGGTGCTTATTCTAGATTCAATACCTATAGTTCTTCTTCTTATTTAGGAAGAACCGCACTGAACTCTAGTGGTACACTGGCGAATGAAAATGTAAAACCTGAAAGACAACAAGAAACCGAATTAGGTTTTGATCTTGCTTTCTTAAATAATCGAGTTGGATTAACTGTAAATATTTACAACAAGAAAGTAACAGATCTTTTGATCAACCGATTCATTGCTCCAACATCGGGCTTTAGCAGCTTGCTGGACAATTTCGGATCATTGGAGAATAAAGGTTTTGAAGTTGTATTGACCGGTAATCCGATCGCTAAGAAAGATTTCACTTGGAACATCACAGGTATTTTCAACCGTAACAGAAACAAGGCGGTTCGTATCGGACAAGCATTGACGCTGTTAAGTACCAACGCCGGTGCGCCTGTAGCTATTATTGAAGGACAGCCGGTAGGCGTTTTCTACGGAACTTTCTTTGCACGTAATGCAGATGGAAGTGAAGTGAAAAATGCAGGCGGTATTCCTCAAACAGAAAGAGGTGTTCAGAATAGTGCACTGGTATTCACTCCTGGTAGAACTGCTGGACTGCCTAGTGGAGCTGTTCTTCGTCGCGTGATTGGTGATCCTAATCCTGACTATACTACCAGTCTCGTGAATGAGTTTACTTACAAGAGATTGAGTTTGCGTGTTCAGATCGATGCTGTACAAGGAGTCGATGTATTCAATGCAGATTTCCGTACGCGTCAAGGTGTAGGTAATGGTAAAGTGGCTGAACAAGAACATCGTGGACAATTGCCACGTGGATATATCAGTGGTATCTATGCCATTGAAGAATGGAGAATTGATGATGGTAGCTATACCAAATTGCGTGAACTATCACTTAGCTATAATTTCGGAAAAGTAAAAGGATTCAGTGACCTGAGTATCAATTTCAGTGGACGTAACCTGATCAGTTGGGACAACTACAAAGGATATGATCCGGAAGTAAATGCAGGTGGACAAAGCACCATCCTGCGTGGAATTGATTTTGGTGCAGTGCCTATTCCAAGAACTTTCAGTTTTGGTATTCAGGCTAAATTTTAATCCTCAAAAATTACTTGTATGAAAAAGAGTATTCAAACAACATTATATACAGGTCTGGCAGCACTGCTTTTAACAACGGCAGGTTGTAAAAAAGACTTTAGTAATCCGAATGCCGCTACTTCGGATCAGGTTTTTAGTTCGGCAAAAGGTTTGGCGGGTATTGTAGTTGGTTTGCAAAGAACCTATGCTTCCAATGTAGCATATGGAATGTCTGATGCAACTGGACTTATTACCAATGAAACCATTTTGATGAACCCGGGTAACGTTTCTGAATTTCAGTTCAGTACCGGTGGTGCAGCAGTAGATGGTACCAATGCATTATTAGGTAATGTATGGAGTTCTGCCAACAAGGTTATTTTTGATGCCAATAACGTGATCAATGCCGCAGCCAACTTGACCGATAAAGGTTATGCAAGCGGACTGATTGGTTATGCCAGCATTTATAAAGCGCTCTCATTAGGAGCATTGTCTAGTTATTGGGAAAAAGTACCTGATACAGTAGGTACAGCAACTACTACATTTTCTGATAGAAATGTAGGGTTTGCACGTGCGATTGCTGCGATCGATAAAGCACTGGCTGCAATTAATGCCAATGCTATTGCCGCTTCTTTTGCTGCAGACGTTCCTGCAGGCGTTGATATTGTCAATACATTGAATGCACTCAAAGCACGTTATTCATTGTTTGCCGGTAACTATGCAGCGGCTTTACAAGCAGCCAATGCGGTAGACTTAACCAAGCGCTCTACTATGAATTTTGAAGCGGCCAATCCAAATCCGATCTTCAATTTCGTAACTTCTACCAATAACGTATACCAGCCGGTTGATTCAACATTGGGTTTACCTGCTGCGATCGCTCCGGACCTTGCTGATAAGCGTATTCCATTTTATACAGTGATCAATGCAACCATTAATCCTCGCTTTAGATTGAATGGTTTCTGGAATACACCTACTACAGCAATTCCTTTGTATTTCCCAGGTGAGATCATGTTGATCAAGGCAGAGTGTTATGCTCGTCAGACAACACCGGATCTAGTAAATGCAAGAATTGAACTTAACAGAGTTGTCACCAAGAGAGCCGCTAATGATGTTTTAGGAATTGGCGCTGATCTTGCTCCTGTGGCTCCTGCTACAACAACTGATGTATTAACTCAGATCTATCGTAATCGCTGTATTGAGTTATACCTGTCTGGCATGAAACTGGAAGATATGCGCCGCTTTGGTAGACCTATCGCAGAAAGAAAGAGAAACTTCTTCCCTTATCCTTTCCGTGAGCGTGATAGTAACCCCAATACTCCTGCGGATCCTGCTTTCTAAAACAATAGAAAACTATAACAAAAGCCCCGATATATTCGGGGCTTTTTTGTTGATGATAGGTAGCTATGAGTTATTGATTGTTATTTATTTACCTATCTTACAAATCATATAAAAGCCGATATCACATGATCCGTTCCCTGCCCCTCAGACTGTATTCCGGTTTAGGCATTGCAGTTTTATTGGTTCTGCTCGTTGGATTTATTACCATCAACTCTCTCGAAAAGCAAGCAAAAGAAGCAGATCTCGTTCGTCATACGCATCAAGCCATTTCTTATGTAAGAGATATTCGGTTCTCTATTATGCAGATAAGAGGTGGAAGAAGAGCATTTTGGGTAACCAATGATCCCAAAGACATGGATGCTTATGAAAAGGGGATCACATTTATTCCCAATCGAATGATCGAACTGCGAGAATTTGTAAAAGACAATGCGACCCAAGTAGCAAATGTCATGAAGCTTGATTCCTTAATTACAGATTTATTGCGTTATTGGAGAACAGGTGGCATTATCAGTCATGATATGCCCGCCGAAAACTTTAAGAAAATCATTTTACTTGAGGAGGTCAGATTAGCAAAGATCAATCAACAAATTGAGAAGGTAAAAATTCTTGAAGAGGATATCCTTATCAAAAGAGAAGCGGTTGTATTATCTTATAATGATAGAACAAAATTAATTTTATATATAGGTATTAGCGTTTTGATGATTGTTGTTTTATTACTTATCAACGCTGTTATTCAAACACTAAAAAGCCGTTACAAAGCAGGCTTGAAATTACAAGCCACACTCGAAGAAACGGAGAAAGCAAGTAAGATCGCACAGGAGAAAAATTGGGTTTTAGAGGGGATGAGTTATATCAATAATCGATTACAAGTAGTAGATAGTTCCGAGGAATTGGCACGCCGTATTATTACCGCTATGGTTCAATACCTCGAAGTACCTGCAGGTGTGATTTATTTTGTAGATCCAAAGACAGAGCAACTGGTAACTGTTGCTTCTGTTGCAGTAAGCTCATCTTCAAAAAAATCATTTGTTATTGGGGAAGGAGTAGTTGGTAATGCAGCTTTATCCAAAACAGTGACCATTATTAAAAATATTCCACCTGATTATTGGAAAGTTGATTCATCTCTAGGGCAAGTAAGTGGTAATGGAGAAATAGCATGTGTTCCTTTATGGATGAATGAAGAGTTGAAAGGATTGATAGAGCTGGGTTGTTTCACACAATTCACAGACTTACAAATCTCATTACTTAAAAGTATTTCTGATATACTTTCTGCCGCTATTAATTCCTATCAATCAAGAGATCGTATTAATCAATTACTGGATGAATTGCAAGAGCAGAAGGAAGCGCTTCTGGAACAGCAAGAAGAGCTTCGCCAAACAAATGATGAGTTAAGTCGTCAGGCGGAAGAACTACAGGCTTCTGAGGAAGAACTTAAAACACAGGAAGAAGAACTCAAGCAAATCAATCTGGAACTAAAGGAAAGAAATGAAGCTATTGAAAATGCTAGACAAGCACTAACGCTGAAAGCTAAAGAACTTGAAACAACAAGTCGTTATAAGTCTGAATTCTTGGCAAATATGTCTCATGAGTTGCGGACACCACTGAATAGTGTATTGATATTAGCCAAGTTACTTGCCGATAATAATACCCAAAACCTGAATACGAAGCAGATTGAATATGCAAATATTATTTATAAATCAGGTAATGATCTTTTACAATTGATCAATGATATTCTTGATCTTTCAAAAATTGAATCAGGTAAGATCGATCTTATCATTGAAGATGTGTCTATTGATACTATTGCTACAGATATTAAACAATTGTTTTCTGTTGTAGCGTCAGAAAAAAATATTGAGTTCCGGATCGATCAACAGCAAGGTGTCGCCAATCAGATTCATACAGATAAACAAAGATTATTACAAGTCATCAAGAATCTACTTTCTAATGCATTCAAATTTACCCCTAGTGGTGGTAAGATCATAGTTGATTTCAGAAACGTTCCGGGAAGAACTGCAGAAATGGCAATTAGTGTAATAGATACGGGTATTGGAATAGCGCCCGAAAAACAAAAGCTCATATTTGAAGCTTTTCAACAAGCAGATGGCTCTACCAGCAGAAAATATGGAGGCACTGGTTTAGGACTTTCTATTAGTAGAGAACTGATACGGTTGTTGGGCGGTTCGATCGAAGTGAAAAGTGAACTTAATAAAGGTAGTGAGTTCACGATCTATATTCCTCTTCAGCATAAGCCTCTTGTTCAAACCGAGAAGGATTTTATTGACATACAAGCTTTAGCTGATAATGAGTCAACAGTCATTCTCCCTTTTGAAAATATTCATGAGCAGAATAAAGTGCCGGATGACAGACATCAGCTACAACCCGGCGAAAAGCTGATGCTGATTATTGAAGATGATATAAACTTTGCTACGATTATTCGTGATTATGCTCGACATAAAGGATATAAGGTCGTAATAGCATTAGAAGGTGATGAGGGGCTCTATTATGCCCGCAGGTTCAAACCCAATGCCATCATTCTGGACATTCAATTGCCTGTTATGGATGGCTGGACAATTCTAAAACAGATCAGAGCAGACGCAGCCATTAAAAACACCCCTGTACATATTATTTCAGCTATTGATGATAATCGATTCAAGCAAGAAGATATAATGGCGTATCTGAAGAAACCTATTGATGCGAACTCACTTGAAAAAGCTTTCCAAATGTTGGGAGAGCATATCCGAAAGAGTCTGAAACAAATATTGATTGTTTCAGCGGTACATTTCGAAGAGCAAGATTTGCATCAACTGGCAAGTGAGAAAGATTACAAATTGCATTTTGAGCAAGTAATGGATATCGCTTCTGCCGGAAAAAAGATCAGTGAATTCAATTACGATTGCATCATTATTCATATTGGAAGCTCGGTACAATTGCAAGAGGCAAGAGAGTTAAGCAAATGGGTGGCGGATCAAAAAACACCTATTATCATACACTTGGATGAGGATATCAATCAGGCAGATGAAATGGAGTATAGAAAGCTCTCCAATATCATTATTCGAAGTGCGGTTAATGCAAATAATCGATTGCTGGATGAGTTGGAATTATTTCTCCATAAGATGCAGCAATCAGATAAAAAAGCAGACACGGGAAATAATTTCTCTATGATGAATGATCAAGTCCTAGTAAATAAAACTGTGTTAGTGGTTGATGACGATATGCGTAATGTATTTGCTTTGAGTGCTGTTTTAGAGTCAAACAAAATGCGGGTACATACTGCTAGTGATGGAAAAGAAGCTTTAGAACAGTTAAAGAAATTTCCTGAAACGGATATCGTACTCATGGATATCATGATGCCTGAAATGGATGGATATGAAGCGATGCAAAGAATTCGAAAGGATCTCAAAATGACAGATCTCCCTATTCTTGCGCTTACAGCTAAAGCAATGGCAGGTGATAGAGAAAAATGTATTGCAGCCGGAGCTTCTGATTACATTACTAAGCCAGTTGATATGCAAAAATTATTATCACTCATGCGTGTGTGGTTAACCAGATGATATTGAAGTGTATATGAATAATGTGATTGGACTTCACCCAAAACCTGAACTGAGTACACAAGCTTTTGAACAATTGATTCATTTGCTACACCATGTATATGGATATGATTTCTCAGGTTATTCGAAAGCCTCATTGATTCGTCGTATCCATAAATTCATGGATGTACAGGGTATCCAGGATGGACAACAATTGATTCAGTTATTAGCGGGGGATACGTCAGTATTTTATTCATTTTTGGAGATCATCACTGTGAATGTAACTGAAATGTTTCGTGATCCCGGTTTTTATAAATCCATTCGCGAAAAAGTATTACCGGTGTTGGCAACCTATCCGCAAATCAATATTTGGCACGCAGGGTGCTCAACAGGTGAAGAAGTGTTCTCACTTTGTATCTTATTGCATGAAGCCGGTTTGTTGCATCGAACAAGGATCTATGCTACGGATATCAATGCCTCTTATCTCGAGAGAGCCAGAACAGGAGTTTTGCCGATGGCACATATGAGAGAATATACCATTAACTATCATCAATCCGGCTGCACGGGTGATTTTTCGGATTATTATACGGCTTTGTATGATCATGTGCTTATTCATAAAGAGATAAGAGATAGAGTGGTATTTCTTCAACATAACCTTGTTACAGACCGATCTTTTAATGAGTTTCAACTGATCCTGTGTAGAAATGTGATGATCTATTTTAATAAGCAATTACAGGGTAAAGTCTTGAAATTATTCAATGAAAGTCTATCCTCATTAGGTTTTTTAGGTCTGGGTATGAAAGAGAGTTTATTATTTTCAGAATACAGGTCTAAATATTCGATTGTAGATGGTAGTGCAAAAATTTTTAGAAAGAAAAACTGAGCAGTGACAACACCGAAGTATGATATGATTATTATCGGAGGATCAGCAGGAAGTATTCCTGTTTGTGTAAGTTTGCTCAAAGCGTTGTCAAGTAATAAAACGATTCCCGTTGTACTGGTCATTCATCGGATGCGAAATGTAGTGAGTCAATTGGATAAATTATTAACACGCGAGGTTGGGACAATAAAAATTACTGAGCCGGAGGATAAGCAAGTAATTATGAAAGGAAAAGTATATCTAGCCCCACAGAACTATCATTTATTATTTGAAGAGGAACAAACTTTCAGTTTGGATTATTCTGATCAGGTTCATTATAGTCGGCCTTCTATTGATGTTAGTTTTGAAAGTGCAGGTAGGGCTTATGGAGACAGGGTGTTGGCTATTTTATTAAGTGGTGCTAACGCTGATGGAGCGGAAGGACTATCTTATTTATCTGATATTGGTGCATATTGTATTGTACAGGATCCGAGCTCAGCTGAATACCCGGCTATGCCGACATCAGCGATAGCTTTAGGAAAGAAAATACACATCATGAATGAAATGGAGATGGTTACATTCTTACAAGAACTATAATTAAATTACTCTAGTACATGAACATTCCTCCCATACAGCAACACGATTTTATCATACTGCTTGTAGATGACAGGCCTGAAAATTTGTTATCCTTAGAAGAAATATTGGTAAAGCCAGGCAGACAATTCCTAAAAGCCAGTTCAGGTAACGAAGCATTGAAACAAGTACTGAAACATGATCATATCGGACTTATCATGTTGGATGTGCAGATGCCTGAAATGGATGGGTTTGAAGTAGCAAGGATTCTGAAATCAAACCCTCGTACAAAAGATATCTCCATCATTTTTGTAACAGCATTGAGTCGGGAAGAACAATACGTATTAAAAGGATTTGCAGAAGGGGCTGTTGATTATTTACAAAAACCACTTGATATCAATGTGGTTCGTGCAAAAGTGAATGTATTCGAGCAACTTTATTTTAATCAGTTTCGACTAAAGACCGCATTGACTGAGCTTGATCGGATCAATAAACAATTGGAGAAATTTGTATACATCGTTTCTCATGACCTGAAATCTCCTTTATCATCTGTTATTATGATGTTAGAATTGATTAAGAATGATCCTTATATCCGTGGTCATAAGGAGATCAGTGAAAATATTGGCATGGTGTATCAGGCGTCAGGACGATTATCAGAAATGATCATGGCTCTATTGGAATACTCTACTACAAGTTTATCTCAACAAGCAGTAGAAGATGTGAATACGCATTTAATGGTGGAAGAACTTGCCGCACTTTTATTCCCGCCAAAACATATTCAGATCACGTTACTTCAAACTTTGCCTCAGTTCAGAACAAGAAGGGTAAAGTTGGAGCAGGTTTTCCAGAACTTGTTGAGTAATGCGATCAAATACAATGATAAACCCAAGGGCATTATTGAAGTAGGATATCAAGATAAGGATAACTACTATGAGTTTTTTGTAAGAGATAATGGACCAGGAATTGCAGAAGAAGATCGCTCACGTATATTTCGATTGTTCGAGATCACAGATAATGAATCTACGCGTGACAATAGCACAGGTATAGGGCTGAATCTCTTAAAAATTATTGTTGAGGAACAAGGAGGAAAGATTTGGGTAGAATCCAAAAAAGGGGAAGGCAGTACATTCTTCTTTCAATGGATGAAATAAATGATCTCATTTGTGATCGGGAACATAGATCTTCTCAGTACAAAATTTGTACTCATTTACATCATTACTGCTGACAATAATGGTTTTCCCATTGGCATATTGATCAATCAATTGATGGTACAATGAATAGCCGTATTCATCCAGATTGGTGCAGGGTTCGTCTAATAACAAAAGTGGACAATCACTAAAAATCGCTTGCGCTAGTTTTATTCTTTGTTTCATACCACTACTGTAGTATCGTATTTGTTTCTGAGCTGCTTTTTCCAATCCAATGATTCGTAGTATATCCGGAATTGAAATATTATTCAAGAAGGGTTTAAATGAACTGTGAAATACTAGAAACTCAGTAGCAGTCATTTCTTCTATGAGTTCAAGATAAGGAGCGGCAATAGAAAGATGTTTGAATATATGGTCTGTTTCCACTGCTTGGTTATGTATGCTCCAAGTGATGTTGCCCTGGCTAAGATTCATGCTGCCCGCTAATACTTGTAGTAGTGTGCTTTTCCCACTTCCATTCGGTCCGGTCAATGCATATTTTTTCCCTGTATCAAAACGGTAGTTGAGAGATTGAAATATCCATTCCCGGTTGAATTTTTTTCCAGCATCCGAGAGTTGAATCAGCATGTATTCTTTTCTATTAAATAAATGAAAGCAAATCAGTAGTATGATTATTCCTCGTCACTACCACCTTTTACAAAACGTTTGATAATTCCGCGACCACTTTCGCGAATGAAGGTAACGATCTCATCTCTTTCATCACTTGCCGGAAGTTCTTCTTCAATGAATTCTAATGCCTGCGATGTATTCATCCCTTTATTGAAGATGATTCTATAGATATCAAGGATATGATTGATCTTCTCTAATTCAAATCCTCGTCTTTTCAATCCCACACTGTTAACGCCACCATAGCTCAATGGGTTTCTCACTGCCTTGATATAAGGAGGCACATCTTTACTCACCAAACTACCTCCGGCAATGTAGGCATGTTGTCCAATGGTTACAAACTGATGAACAGCACTTACACCTGCGATCCAAGTCCAGTCACCCATTACAACGTGTCCTGCCAGTTGTACACTATTGCTAAGGATACAATTATTGCCGATCAAACAATCGTGAGCAATGTGGCTGTATGCCATGATGAGACAGTTATCACCCACTTTTGTTTTCCATCGGTCAGTGGTACCGCGATTGATCGTTACAAATTCACGAATAGTAGTATTATCACCTATTTCTACCGTAGTTCTTTCTCCTGCAAACTTTAAATCTTGCGGAATAGCACCTAATACTGCGCCGGGGAATATGCGACAATTTTTCCCAATACGAGTTCCATCCATAATGGTAACATTACTTCCGATCCAGGTACCTTCTCCGATCTGTACATCGCCATGAATGACAGTGAATGGATCAATTTTAACGTTGGGTGCAAGTCTTGCATTCGGATCAATATAAGTATAAGGGTGCGTCATTGTTTGCGGATTCGGTTGTAGATAATAGTAGGCTATAATGGTTAGGATCGTTTTACAATTTGTGCAACAAGGTCTGCTTCTGTGGCTACTTTACCACCTACATAAACAGTACCCCTCATCTCACAAATACCTCTGCGAATAGGACCGGTGAATTCCATTTTTAAAATCATGGTATCACCCGGACGAACCATTTGTTTGAATTTACAATTATCGATTTTTAAAAAGTAAGTATCGTATTGTCCTTCGGGCATAGAATTGATACAAAGAATTCCACCTGTTTGGGCCAATGCTTCAATTTGTAAAACACCCGGCATCACTGGATTGCCGGGGAAATGACCCGGAAAGAACCACTCATTGAACGTAACATTTTTAATACCCACAATATGTGTATCTGTTAATTCAATGATCTTGTCTACCAACAAGAAAGGATGACGATGTGGTAAAGTCTTCTCAATTTTTTCCAGCGGAAAGATCGGGGGCATGGTTGGATCATACACAGGTACATCTTTTACATGCTTATTCTTCTTGATATACTGCTTGATCTTTTTTGCAAATTCAACATTGC
The DNA here is from genome assembly GCA_039795345.1 of Bacteroidota bacterium. Classification (GTDB taxonomy): domain Bacteria; phylum Bacteroidota; class Bacteroidia; order Chitinophagales; family Chitinophagaceae; genus Sediminibacterium. Next base: position 11,906 of record JBDKEH010000027.1, on the reverse strand, counting down.
TGCTATGTCCAGGGCGATTGGCAATGATCCTTGCTTTGATAGGGTATCCGATCAAAGCCAAATCTCCTACTACATCTAATAGTTTATGTCGAGCAGGTTCATTTGGGAAGCGTAATTCAAGGTTATTCAAATAACCTTCACTCTTCACTTCAATTTTATCGCGCTTAAAGACTTTTGCCAGTCTTTCCATTTCTTCATCGGTCACCGGTTTATCGACCACAACAATTGCGTTGTTGATATCACCGCCTTTGATCAGATCATTGTCTAATAACATTTCCAACTCATGCAAAAAACAGAAGGTGCGGCAAGGTGCTATTTCTGTTCTGAAATCTTTGATCGTCTTTAAGCCTGCATGTTGTGTTCCTAATACGGGGCTGTTGAAATCGATCAGTGTGGTGATTTGATAATCAAGAGAAGGTAAAGCCACCATTTCAACTCTCTTGGCTTCATCGTAGTGATAAATATTTTCATCCAAACTGTACCAAGCTTTGGCAGCTTCTTGTTCTACCACGCCTGTGGATGCAATCAACTCAATGAAAGGAGCGGAGCTTCCGTCCATGATAGGAATCTCAGGACCATTCAGTTCAATCAATGCATTATCAACACCCATACCTACTAATGCCGCCAAAACATGTTCTACCGTGCTTACTTTGGCGTCACCTACTTGTAAAGTGGTGCCCCTACTGGTATCTGTTACAAGGTCGCAGTCGGCTTTGATGATAGGTTGATTGGGAAGATCGACACGCTGAAATTGAATACCGAAGCCGGGGTTAGCGGGTTTTAAGGTCATATCCACCATCACACCGGTATGTAAACCGGTACCACTTATACTTACAGCACTGTTGAGGGTATGTTGTTTGTCTGGGTTGAATAGATTGTCCATGCGATGCTTTTTTCCGGTCAGATCTTTTGATCTATTACAATAAGGGGGTAGCAATAAAGCTGATCCCAGTTAAAATATAAGCAAAAATAAGATTTCAGGATGGTTTAATGGGCGATTATGAAGCATTTACCCTTTCAGAAAGCAATTGAGTGATCATTTTTTCAAGTTCTTTAACCCTTTTTTCTAGGTCAGGTAGATTGCGAAGCTGTGCTTGCGCCCTTAAAAAGCGGGTAAAATCATCAGCAGGCGTACCGGTCAAAGTGCGATTGGCTTCTTTGATACTTTTGGTAATACCACTTTGTCCATTGATCTTACTACCATCTGCAATGGTGATATGTCCGGCAATACCTGTTTGTCCACCAATCATTACCGACTTACCGATCTTGGTACTTCCGCTGACGCCTGTTTGGGCAGCGATTACCGTATTGCAACCTACTTCCACATTATGGGCGATCTGTACAAGATTATCGATCTTGGCTCCGGATCTGATGATCGTAGAACCCATTGTAGCGCGATCAATGGTAGTATTAGCGCCGATCTCAACTTCATCTTCAATGACCACATTACCGATCTGAGGAACTTTTTGGAATGTACCATTGCCTTGTGGGGCGAAGCCGAAACCATCACTTCCAATAACAGCACCCGCATGAATGATAACATTGTTACCAATAATACAGCCATGATAGATCTTAACACCTGCATGTATGATGGTGTTATTGCCCACTTTCACATCCTTTCCTAATATTACTCCGGGAAAAATTTTGGTGTTGGAGGCAATTTCAACCCCTTCATCGAGGTAGGCAAATGCACCCACAAATACATTCTCACCAAGTTTTGCCGAATCGTGAATATAGCTGGGTTGCTGTATGCCATGTAATTGCATGGTCATCATTTGTTGGTACTTCGTAAGCAAAGTAGCAAAAGCGGTGTAGGCATCCGGAACACGTATCAAAGTATTTGGTATAGACTGTTTCAACACCAAATGTTGGTTGATGATAACAATAGATGCCTGGGTGCTATATAAATAATCTTCGTATTTCGGATTTGCTAAAAAAGAAATCTGTCCTTCAACAGCTTCTTCAATTTTACCAAAAGAAGAAACAGTTGCCTGAGCATCACCTTCCAGTTGGCCATTGATCAACATGGCGATCTGCGCGGCGGTAAATTGCATATGGTGGAGTTTAGGTTTAGTCCATAGTCCATAGACCATGGTCCATCGACTATGGTCTACGGACTAAAGTCATGTCAATAAACAAATGTAATTTTTTTTAACCGGTGCTGAAAGGTTTTGATGGATCAGGGCATTATCCACTTGTGATATATCCTTCACCGTTTGGTCCCTGAACAAAATATTGATCCTTTCGTCTACGGTTTGATACAACGTATTGGTTGCCTCGCCCGTAAAACACAGGTAATGGATAGAAGCAAGTCCAATGCCAAACTTTTCTGAAACTTCTTTTTCTTTTGCTTTTACAAAAGCATTATCAAATGGTTCGGCTTGAATTCTAGATTTGTACAATTGTCTGTTTAAAAAACGAGAACATAGTAAAGAAAGAATACGATCCGGGTGTTTTGACCATCTCTTCAATGCATGCATGATATCATGATCATCCAGTGAACAAAAAAGATCCAGTGTTCCATCATTCATGATGCCATTGAAACCGCCCAGAAAAAAATCAATGGCAGATTGTGTTGTTAAAGCACTATCTGTGGGCTGATAGATTTCACGTACACGTTCCAGTATTTTTACCAGCATTCTCTCAGCAGCAAGCACTGTTTTATGTAAGTATACCTGCCAGTACATCTGTCTTCTGGCTACCAGAAATTTCTCAACACTATAAATACCTTTCTCTTCAATCATCAGTTGGCCATCATGTACCGTTAACATTTTAAGGATACGATCATAGCCAATCACACCTTCACTCACGCCGCAGAAAAAGCTATCGCGACTTAAATAATCCATTCTGTCAACATCTAACTGACCACTGATCAACTGATGCAAAAAAGGTTTATGATACTGATCTGTGAAAATGGCAATCGCTAGTGATAGTTGACCGTTAAGATCTTTATTCATCTTCTCCATGATCTGTAGCGACAATTGCTCATGGTGTACACCTTGAACTACAACTTGCTCCAGGGCATGCGAGAAAGGTCCATGTCCAACATCATGTAAAAGGATCGCTGCTTTTACGGCTATTTCTTCTTCATGGGTAATATCTATGCCTTTACCTCTTAATTCATTGACCGCATTACCCATTAAGTGATAAGCTCCCAATGAATGATGCAATCTGGTATGTACCGCACCCGGATACACTAACTGAGCCATCGCCATCTGCTTGATGCGACGCAAACGCTGGTAATAAGGATGTGCGATGATATCAAAGATCAGTGGATGGTTGATGGTGATGAAACCATACACAGGGTCATTGATGATTTTTCTTTTCAGATCAGGCATACCTGTTGGTGATTTGTTAAATCCGTTATTTAAACGGTTGGCAAAAATACAAAGAGATACCCGATAAGGTAGAATGAAATAGATTTACGGCTCTTAAGCCTTATAAACGCAACAATTGCCCTGCCTATTCATAACTATTACACAAACTGTATTTATTTCTTTATTTTAACCGGTAAATGACACCATAATGGTGCATTTCGTGTAATCAGTCAATATTGAATATGCCTTTAGCTAACATTTTATGGGTAGATGACGAGATCGAAAGCCTCCAATCTCAAAAATTATTCCTGGAACAGAAGGGGTATGCTGTAACCACACTTACCAATGGATTTGATGCGATCGAATTTGTGAAGAATGAACCTGTAGATGTGGTATTGATGGATGAAACAATGCCTGGTATTACCGGGTTGGAGACATTGGTTCGCATTAAAGAAGTGAATAGCAGTATTCCCGTTGTACTGATCACTAAAAATGAAACCGAGAACCTGATGAATGAAGCGATCGGTAGACAGATCAGTGATTATTTGATCAAACCAGTGAATCCGAATCAGGTCTTACTTAGTTTGAAAAAGATCATTGATAATAAAAGATTGGTAGCAGAAACGACGACCACTGCTTACCAGCAACAGTTTCGGGAGTTATTCATGGCATTGAATGACAATCCGGATTATAATCAATGGATGGAGATCTATAAGAAATTGGTGTATTGGGAGCTGGAAATGGAAAAGAGTGATAGCCCGGAAATGAGAGAAGTATTCCATACACAAAAGCAGGAGGCGAATACAGAGTTCTTTAAATTTATTAGTAAACACTATGCATCATGGGTATCGCCATCATCGGCTGCAGGTCCTATTATGAGTCATCAATTGCTCAAGTTTAAGGTACTGCCACATGTCGAAAAGGGAACACCTTTATTTTTTGTGTTGATTGATAACCTGCGTTTTGATCAATGGAAAGCGATACAGCCCATTTTTGCGGAAAGCTTTAGGATACTGGAAGAAGAAACATTCTACTCCATTCTTCCAACAGCCACACAATACTGTCGTAATGCCATTTTCGCTGGATTGATGCCTGTAGATATCGAAAAGCAATTTCCTCAGCTATGGAAAAATGATGAAGAGGAGGGAGGAAAGAATAATGAGGAAGAAACTTTTTTTCGAGCACAATTAAAACGCTTGAAGAAAGAAGATTTAAAGATCAGTTATCATAAAATTCTGAATCATAATGACGGACAACAACTCGTAAACAATATCCATAATCTTTTGCAAAATGACCTGAATGTGATCGTTTACAATTTTGTGGATATGCTCAGTCATGCTAGAACAGAAATGGAAGTATTGAAAGAGTTGGCCAGTGATGAAACGAGTTATCGAAGTTTAACCAAAAGTTGGTTTGAACATAGTCCACTACATCAGGCTTTGAAGAAAATTGCAGACAAATCCATTAAAGTGGTATTGGCAACCGATCATGGAAGTGTACGTGTAAAGACTCCGCATAAAGTAATTGGAGACAAACAAACCACTACCAATCTCAGATACAAACATGGACGCAACTTGAATTTTGAAACTAGAGATGTATTGGCTTTCAAAGATCCCAAGGAGGCCGGATTACCGGTACCGAATGTGAACTCCTCTTATATTTTTGCCAAAGAGGATGGGTTTTTATGTTACCCCAATAACTATAATCACTATGTCAATTATTACCGGAATACCTTTCAACATGGGGGTATCAGTCTGGAAGAAATGATTGTACCGATTATTAAGATGGTGAGTAAATAGGCTGCGAGTCGTGAGCTACGAGCTCTGAGTTTTTTTTGCATAACATTACTCCCAGTGATAATTTTTATGATACATTCTAATGCTTTGGCTCGAAGCTCGTAGCTCACGACTCGCAGCTAAATGTGAATAACTAATCCCCAACACCCCCTTCCAAACAAGCCCCGAATCTTACATTTGCTGAGTTATTGTTTCAATATTTAATGACCGTTTAGCAGGATGAAATACACACAAACTACTTTAGACAAACTGGAAGACATACTGGGAGAATCTGAGTATGTGGTGCGATATGAAAGAGGAACTTTTCAAAGCGGATGGTGTCTTTTGGAAGCCAAGCGTATCGTTGTATTGAATAAATTCCTGAACATAGAAGGAAGGATCAATACCCTGATGGAGATCATCCCACAATTACAGATCGATTTTGATAAGCTTACCCTTGAGTCGCAGAAACTCTATGAAGAAGTAGTAAAAAAGTCTGCGACAGAAGCTTAATTTTTTTGCGGGAAATACGCTCGCACCGTCTGCACATATTTCCATAGATTTGATCTGTGCACATTCCATCTCTTACCATAACATTTTTGGGAACGGGTACCAGTAGTGGTGTACCTATGATTGGTTGTGATTGCAATGTATGTACATCTATCAACCCAAATGATAAACGTTTAAGAAGTAGTGTACTTATTCAATCTGCACAAACATCTTTGGTAGTAGATACGACACCTGATTTTCGGTATCAAATGCTACGCATCAATAATCGAAGATTAGATGCTGTTGTGTATACACATCCACATAAAGATCATTTAGCCGGATTGGATGATATTAGGGCTTATAATTACTTCAACAAAAAGCCCATGGATATTTATGCCAATACTTTAACGGAAGAGGCTTTGCGGAGAGATTATTATTATGCATTTTCTGATACTAGGTATCCCGGTGTTCCTGAACTGAATCTGATCACCATCGATCACCAACCTTTTTTTGTAGGTGATATACCCGTTTTACCGATTGAAGTATGGCATTATAAGATGCCGGTGTTTGGTTTTCGATTTGGAGATTTTACTTATATCACTGATGCCAATCGGATAGAAGAATCCGAAAAAGAAAAAATACGCGGCTCAAAAATATTGGTATTGAATGCACTTCGAAAAGAAAATCATCTATCACATTTTACATTGGATGAAGCTGTTGCGTTGGCAAAGGAATTGAATATACCTCAAGTTTATTTTACACACATTAGTCATCAGTTAGGGTTACATGAAACCATCAATCGTGAATTGCCTTCTCATATGCAACTAGCATTTGATGGATTACAATTGCAATTATAGAAGAAAGAAAAGGCATACAACTAAATCTATTGTATGCAAAAGAAATCCAGCGCTTTTGATCAGTTCAGTAAAAAAGAACGGGTCGGTATACTTGCTTTTACAGTACTTGTTTTACTGTTGTTATCGCTGCCTTATTTGATACCGCGTAAACCATTGCCGGATCTATCAGTGATGACAGCTGAGAGTAAAAAATGGAAGGACATGCTGAAAGAAGAGATGGTTCTACGTGCAGATAATGCTCCTACTGTTCCATTATATCCTTTTGATCCAAATACATTTTCTGTTGAGGAGTGGCAAAGATTCGGGGTACCAATCACTGTAGCTAAGCGAATCATCAATTATGTAAGTAAGGGTGGACGGTTCCGCCAAGCAGAGGATCTCCGAAAAATATGGGGGATGTCACCATCATTGGCGGATCGTTTGATTCCTTATGCTAGAACCAACTATCAACAACCTATTTTCGAAAAAAAGATACAGATCATTCAACCCATTGATATCAATACTGCTGATCTGGAATCATGGAAGTCGTTACCAGGTATTGGGAATGTGTTGGCGGAACGAATCATCAAATACCGAGAAAGATCCGATGGGTTTAGTAGTAAGGAAGAACTGAAATCTGTTTTTGGCTTGAAAGACAGTCTTTTGATACAAATCGAACCTTATTTACAGATCAATGAATCAAACCTGAAAAAATTGCCCTTGAATCGTGCGTCTGCTTATCAGATCTGTGTCAAAACAGGTATTTCAATGGAAGTTGCTACAAGGATTGTGAGAAGGCGACAGGACAATGGCTTGTTCATAGAGATGGATCAACTACTTGAAATACCCGGTTTTAAACCGGAGTGGATGGGCCGCTTCAAAGCCCTCTTTTTTATCGAATAAAAAAATGTTAACCCTTAAACCATTTTTGGAGGGAATATCAAAAAGTAGTTCTTTTGCACTGAAAACTAACAAACGGTCGTTTGTTTTCAGAAGGTTGCCTTAGTAACGATTGCTTAGTTAGGCAACCTTCGTCTATTTAAAAGTATTGGATATGCATTTTAAGACAACAGAATTAACAGAACAGGTAGCGCAAACAGCCAGGGATTTTGCACAACAGTACATTCTTCCGCATGTAATGGAGTGGGATGAAAGTCAGGAGTTTCCGGTAGCAGTATTTAAGGAAATGGGCAAATTAGGTTTAATGGGTGTATTGGTACCTGAGCAGTACGGCGGAGCAGGATTGGGGTACTTTGAATACAATGCCATCATCCAGGAAATATCAAAAGTATGCGGGTCTGTAGGATTGAGTTTAGCGGCACATAATTCTTTATGCACGAACCATATTCTTTCTTTTGGAACAGAGGAGCAAAAAAAGAAATGGTTACCCAAATTAGCAACTGCGGAATGGATTGGTGCCTGGGGATTGACAGAGCCGAATACAGGCAGTGACGCCGGAAATATGAAAACGGTGGCTGTAAAAGATGGAAACGATTGGATTTTGAATGGAACCAAAAGTTGGATCACACATGGTAAGAGTGGTGATGTAGCGGTTGTAATATGCAGAACGGGAGAGCCTAGAACAAGTGGCAACTCTACCGCTTTTGTGGTGGAAAGAGGTACCGCAGGCTTTTCAGCCGGTAAAAAAGAAAATAAACTGGGTATGCGTGCCAGTGAAACAGCCGAAATGATTTTTGAAAATTGTCGCATTTCAGATGCGAATAGATTGGGTGAAGTAGGAGACGGTTTCAGACAAGCGATGAAAATTTTAGATGGGGGTAGAATATCGATTGCTGCTTTATCAGTGGGAATTGCTAAAGGTGCTTATGAAGCGGCTACCAAATATTCCCAAGAACGTTATCAGTTTGATCAGCCCATCAGTAATTTTCAAGGTATCAGTTTCAAACTGGCTGATATGGCCACAGAGATCATGGCTTCTGACTTACTGATCTGGCAAGCTTGCGATCTTAAGAATCGTGGACAAAAAGTAACCAAGGAAGGGGCGATGGCGAAGTATTATGCCAGTGAAGTAGCCGTAAAAACAGCTACCGAGGCCATTCAGATTTTCGGAGGATATGGCTATACAAAAGATTTTCCTGTAGAAAAGTACTATCGTGACGCAAAATTGTGTACTATTGGAGAAGGAACTTCAGAGATCCAGAAATTGGTGATCTCAAGAGAGGTTCTGAATGGATAGTCTCTTTTCGATTGCTTGCTTATATCTAAAGCCCCGTTAACTGCGGGGCTTTTGTTTTCTAGACCTTTACGAAGAAAGGTTCTTACGTGATGTTTCAATGAAATTTATCAGATCAACTCAAACCCTTGATCATCTTCTCTAATGCATCAATATGTGCTTTGAATGCTTTCTCACCGGATTTTGTTATGGCGTATGTAGTGTTGGTCTTTCTGCCTATGAAACCTTTTTTTACAAGGATATATCCGTTTTCTTCCAATGTCTTTAGATGACTGGCAAGATTTCCATCTGTAACCTGTATCAGTTCTTTCAGTTCATTGAAATTCACTTCATCATTCACCATCACAGCACTCATGATACCGAGTCGCACACGACTATCAAAAACTTTATTTAATTGTTCGATCGGGTTTTTCATGCTCTTTCATATTTCCACCACATCAATGCACCATAAATGATATGCAGCAATCCAAATCCGATTCCCCAAGCGATAATACCATACTGTAAAAATTGAAGTGTCAATAACCCTAATAATAATTCACTGATACCTAGCCAACGAATTTCAGAAACGGTGTATTTACTTCCACTCAGTAAGGCTAAACCATAAAATATTAAACAAGCAGGAGCAATCAGTCCGGTTAAATTCCAGTTCATCAAATACACAACCAGTACTGCACCTGCAATAAAAGGGATGGCTGTATGAATGACTAGTCTTCGAACAGTACTATTCCAAAGAGATGCATATGTTTTTTTAGTTCTAAACCAGGTAAAGACAATTGCAAAAATGAAGGAACTGATGAAGCAGGTAATACCGGTCAATAAAAGACGTGATTTTTGTTCACTATTTAGAATGAGTAAAACAGGATTTGATGTTTCGATACTACTACCCATTGACACATTCCAAATGGGCCACACATAGCTAACAGCACCCAACGCACAAAGTCCGGCAGCAATGCCACTCAGTCCACTTAAACTGATGAATCGACTGCTTCGATCCATGATCTGTTTGATATCCTGAAGTGTATCCAGATGTTTTTGTTCCTCTTTCATAAAAGCACTTTGAGGTTAAAAGTAAACAGATCACAACAAATTCTGCTGTTTTTTAGCTGTAATGATTAATGAGCCATATCTGAGTCACGAGTTTCTTGCTCGGGGATCAAAGGTGAGCGTAGTTCAACAGGCTTTACATATTTCTTGCGTAATCGCATATTCAATAACTCAACTATAAATGAAAATGCCATCGCGAAGTATACATAATTTTTGAGGTGTAGTTCATGTGCATTCACACTATCCCATCCTTCCACGATCAATACAAATCCGATCATCACCAAGAATGATAATGCCAGCATTTTTAAAGTAGGATGTTTATGAATGAAATTGGAAATATTGGTACTGAATAAAAACATGACTATCATGGCAACAATGACTGCCGCTATCATGATTTCAATATGCTTGGCAGTACCTCCCGCCGTGATGATACTATCAAAACTAAACACCATATCAATTAGCATGATTTGAAACACCGCAGCTGCAAAACCTAATTTCTTTTGACTACCACCATGTAAAGCTTCTTCATCACCTTCCAGTTTATGATGTATTTCACGAACAGTTTTATACAATAAGAATAAACCTCCTGCCAACATCACAAGACTTGCCAGATCAAAATCTTTTCCCCATGCACTAAACACAGGTTTCCCTTTCTGCGCTAACAACCAGCCCAATCCAAATAATAAAACAATACGGGTACTCATGCCCATGATCATCCACAACATTCTGGCACGTGGCTGATGCTTTTTATCCATGCGGTTCATGATGATACTCACAAAAATCACATTATCAATTCCCAACACTACTTCAAGAATAACAAGGATCAAAAAACTGATCAAACTCTCTGATGTCAATAAATGTTCCATAAACGATTTATAAATGCTTACAAATTTGTTTCACTATACTTGGACCTTCATACACAAAACCGGTCCATACCTGCACCAAACTAGCTCCTGCTTTCATTTTTTCTTGAGCATCTGCACCGGTGAAAATGCCACCACTAGCTATAATTGGTATTTGCTTTCCTGTTTGTTGAGATAGGTATTGTACCACTTCTGTTGATCGCTGTTGTACCGGCTTCCCACTCAATCCTCCGTCACCCATTTTTTCAATGGTTGATGCCGGCGTTTTAAGCTGATCTCTGCTGATGGTTGTATTGGTAGCAACAAGTCCATCTAACTTTACTTCAAATGCCAGTGCAACAATATCATCCAATTGCTCTTTGGTAAGATCAGGTGCAATTTTCAATAGCAACGGTTTTGGATTTGATTTTCCTTGATTACTGTTTTGTAATTCACTAAAAATTTTCTTCAAAGAATCTTTTTCCTGTAGCTCTCTGAGTCCGGGTGTATTAGGTGAGCTTACATTCACCACGAAATAATCAACCAGATCATGTAGTGTATTAAAGCAAGTCAGGTAGTCTTTCCATGCGTCTTCATTGGCAGTTACTTTATTCTTTCCAATATTTCCTCCAACGATAAGCGATGATTGTTTTTTCTTGTGCATTTCCAATCTGCCTGCTATCGCTTTGGCCCCGTAATTATTAAAACCCATTCGGTTGATCAATGCCTTATCAGCAGGTAAGCGAAAGAGTCTGGGTTTGTCATTGCCGGGTTGCGGCAGTGGCGTCACCGTGCCAATCTCTACAAATCCAAAACCCAATGCTTCCAACTCGTTCAAATACAAAGCATTTTTATCAAATCCGGCACCCAATCCAACCGGGTTCGGAAACTGTAACCCAAAAACCTCTTTCGTCAACCCGCTGCCTTTAGGCGAAAATGACCCGGCGATCATTTTTTTTAATGGATCTACGGAACAAATACTGCGTAAAATATCCATAGAAAAATAGTGAACATCCTCAGGTGGGAAACAGAAAAGCAATTGTCTAATAAGCGGGTAGATCATGATGCTGCGAAGATAAGGGGCATTTGATTTCGGCAGGAAGAAGCAACACAGGTTAAATTTGGTTGCATAAACAACTTTTTTTGAAAAAATCCCTACATTTGGTAGGTAAAATTGAGTTTATGCAGGAAGCTTATATCGTAGCCGGTTATAGAACGGCCGTTACCAAAAGTAAACGCGGTGGATTCAGATTTTTCCGTCCGGATGATCTGGCCGTTGAAGTGATCAAAGGATTGATGGCTGCAGTACCCCAACTCGAAGCAAAGCGGGTAGATGATGTGATCGTGGGTAATGCCGTTCCTGAAGCAGAACAAGGTTTACAGTTCGGAAGAATTATTTCTGCACGTGC
>JBDKEH010000017.1:0-3963 GCA_039795345.1 Bacteroidota bacterium | reverse complement strand
CAAGTCAGGTGATTTCACGTTAAATTTGTACCTCATATCTCATTTATGCAAGCATACTGCCATTCCCTTACACAGTATAAAAGATTGAAGACCAGAGAAGTGCGTATTGGTGATCTGTTACTGGGTAATTTCCATCCCATCCGTTTACAGACCATGACCACCACCGATACGATGGATACCATCGCCACAGTGGAGCAAAGCATCCGGTGTATTGAAGCAGGGGCAGAATTGGTACGTATCACGGCTCCTAGTAAGAAGGAAGCGGAGAACTTACTGAACATTAAAAATGAACTTCGCAAAAGAGGGTATCAAACACCTTTGGTAGCCGATATTCATTTCACTCCCAATGCTGCGGAAATTGCTGCAAGAATAGTGGAGAAAGTACGAGTGAATCCGGGTAACTATGTCGACAAGAAAAAATTTGAACTGATCGAGTATACCGATGCGGATTATGCGGAAGAGATCGAACGTATTCAAGAGAAGTTTACACCACTGGTCCGCATTTGTAAAGAGCATGGAACTGCCATGCGTATCGGTACCAATCACGGTTCTCTCAGCGATCGTATCATGAGTCGTTATGGCGATACGCCGATGGGTATGGTAGAAAGTGCGATGGAATTTCTGCGCATCGCCCGTTATGAGAGTTTTCACAACATTGTGTTGAGCATGAAAGCCAGCAACCCACAAGTAATGGTGCAGGCATATCGATTATTGATTCAACAGATGGATGCTGAATTTGGTGAATGTTATCCGCTACACTTAGGAGTAACAGAAGCCGGTGATGGTGAAGATGGTCGCGTAAAAAGTGCTGCAGGTATTGGTACGCTATTGGAAGATGGTATTGGTGATACCGTTCGTGTGAGCTTAACAGAAGATCCTGAATTTGAAATTCCCGTTTGTCGTGATCTGGTGAAACGTTACACGAGTTCAGCTAGACAAACACAACATATTCCTGCTATTGAAAAGATCACCTATGATCCTTTTAACTATCAGCGCAGAGAAAGTTTTGAAGTAAGCAATATTGGTGGAAAGCAAGTGCCTGTGGTCATTGCAGACCTCAGTAAGTTGGATACGCTTACTCCTGAAAAACTGAGTGCAGTAGGTTATACTTATGATGCAGCTACAGACAAGTGGAATATCAGTGATATGGCTGCCGATTATATTTTCACGGGCGATCAAATTCCTGATTTTGCATTACCCGGCACTTTAAAAGTGATCGTTGATAGCGCCACCTGGAAAAATGCAACTGACCATGAAAAATATTTCCCCATTGATGATGTGAAAACTTATCTCAATGGTACAGTGAAAAGTAACAAGCTGAATTTTGTAATGCTGGATTGTTACAATGATGGTACACTTGCTACTCCCGATGAATTACAACAACTGGCAGCAGACAAAACAGCGGTACTTTGTTTGAGCAGCACCAATGATCACGCCATGCCTTCTGTACGCAGGGCTTTTGTGGAACTGATGCAGCAACAAGTAAAAAATCCGGTGGTCATCATTGTTGACAGTAATTGGCAAACAGCAGATGAACACCTCATTCATTATGCAACACAAGCCGGAGCTTTATTGCTTGATGGCTTTGGGGATGGAGTTTGTTTTGGAATGTCTGTCAATAGTTACTTGCAACAATCGGAAACAGGTAATGCCGATACCAGTGGTAGAAATTATGTGACCAATACTTCCGTAGAACAATTCATCAACAGCACGGCCTTTAGCATTCTGCAAGCAACCAGAACACGTATCTCCAAAACAGAATACATTTCTTGTCCAAGTTGCGGAAGAACTTTGTTTGACCTGCAAGAGACCACCGCTAAGATTCGCTCAGTTACCAATCATCTGAAAGGCGTGAAGATCGCCATCATGGGATGTATTGTGAATGGTCCGGGTGAAATGGCGGATGCAGATTTTGGATATGTTGGAAGCGGTGTTGGTAAGATCACTTTGTACAAAGGAAAAGAAGTGGTCAAAAGAAATGTAGACAGTGAAGTGGCAGTGGATGAGCTGATCAATTTATTAAAAGAAAATGATGCGTGGGTAGAGCCTGCATCTTAGCAGATTATGCAAACAGACTTTCTCGTTATAGGTTCAGGTATTGCAGGGCTTACCTATGCATTGAAAACAGCTCGTCATTTTCCCGACAAAAAAGTAATGGTCATCACCAAGACACAGGCCGATGAAACCAATACCAAATATGCTCAAGGTGGTATTGCGGGTGTATGGGATGAAAATCGCGATAGTTACGAAAAACATATTGAAGACACATTGATCGCAGGTGATGGATTGTGTAATGAATCTGTAGTGGAGATCGTAGTGAAAGAAGGTCCGGAAAGAATTCGTGAGATCATTTCTTATGGCGCTGAGTTCGATAAAGATGAGAAAGGAGAGTATAGTTTAGGGAAAGAGGGCGGACATAGTGAAAATAGAATTCTCCATCATAAAGATGTGACCGGACAAGAAATGGAGCGTGCCTTATTGAATGAGATGGCGCGTATCCCGAATATTGAATTGATCAATCACTGTTTTGTGGTAGATATTCTGACACAACACCATTTAGGGTTTCTTGTTACAAAATCTACTGCTGATATTACCTGTTATGGTGTGTATGTACTCAATCTGAATACCCATCGTATTGAGAAGATCCTTTCCAAGATCACATTACTGGCAACAGGTGGTTGTGGGCAAGCTTATAGAACTACTACCAATCCGAAGATCGCAACGGGCGATGGTATTGCAATGGTATACAGGGCAAAGGGAAGAATTGAGAACATGGAGTTCATTCAGTTTCATCCCACTGCTTTGTATGAACCCGGCACATCACCTTCTTTTCTGATCACAGAAGCAGTACGTGGTGATGGTGGCATCTTACGCAATAAACATGGTGAAGCATTCATGGAGCGTTATGATGCACGTAAAGACCTTGCACCGCGTGATATCGTAGCACGTGCCATCGATAATGAAATGAAGCGTACCGGTACAGAATATGTGTACCTCGATTGTAGGCATATGGACAAAGACAAGTTCATCCATCATTTCCCGAATATTTATGAGAAGTGTTTGAGTATGGGAATGGATGTGATGCAACACATGATTCCGGTAGCACCTGCAGCACATTATAGTTGTGGTGGTATCAAAACTGATGAATACGGACGCACTTCCATTCGTCATCTCTATGCATGCGGTGAGTGTGCCAGCACAGGGTTACATGGCGCTAACCGATTAGCGAGTAACAGTCTATTGGAAGCCATGGTATTCGGACATCGTTGTTATCTTGATAGCATCGATGCAGTAACAAAGATTGATTTTGAGCACAGCATCCCCGACTGGAAAACCACCGGAACCACAGAGCCTCGCGAAATGATCCTGATCACACAAAGTTTGAAAGAGTTACAACAGATCATGAGTGATTATGTAGGTATCGTAAGAACCGATGTTCGTCTAGAACGTGCTATGAAGCGTTTGGATCTTTTGTATGCTGAAACAGAAGAGTTGTATCGTTCTACTAAAGTTTCTCCACAGTTATGTGAATTGAGAAATCTGATCACGGTGGGTTATCTGATCGTAAAGGGAGCACAATTTAGAAAAGAGAGTAGAGGATTGCATTACAATACCGATCATCAGGAGAAGAGTGCTTTGTTACAAAATATTATATTGTAATCTTTGATTTCTTGATTTTTTGATCTTTGATTGGAGGAAGTCAAAAGTCAAAAGTGAAAAGTCAAAAAAATAATGAAATCACAGATCAAAAATTCAAAAATTCATGTATAGCATCGTATCAGGTTTATTTTACTTACTCTCTAAGCTGCCTTGGTGGTTGTTGTACCTGATTGGTGATGGTATTTATGTATTGCTTTATTATGTGTTTGGATATCGAAAGAAAGTAGTAGCAGCGAATCTGTTGATCGCTTTTCCGGAGAAGACGGATGCAGAGCGTAAGCAGATCGAAAAAAAGTTCTACCA
>JBDKEH010000001.1:0-11487 GCA_039795345.1 Bacteroidota bacterium | reverse complement strand
ATTCTTTACTACAAACTTTGCCGGTGAATCAAATGTTGAAAATGGCAGGAGCTCCCGCCACTTTTGATCAAATGCAAACGCCCGTTAAATCATTCAATCAAAACTTTTCCTTTCAAAACTTTTCTGTTCCCATCATGCATGTTACAGGTATGTATGATTTTACGAAAGAAGGAACTTTATCTGTCTATGACTCACTCAGGAAATACAATAAACCCCAAAAAATAGTTTTTGGTCCTTGGATACATGATCAATTATTTTCCGGTGCAAAGAACGTCGGTGATTATGTGTTACCCAATAATCAAGTAGGATATGGTGATACTATTCTTCAACAATCGTTGGCATGGTTTAACCGATATCTGAAAGACGAGAAGAATGATCAGTCGTCTCAACCAGGTACTTATCGTTTGTTTCCTGTATGGGGAGATTCATCAGGAATGCTTTTTCAGCGATACCCTGAAGAACGAATTCAAACAAAGACTTGGTACTTACAAAAATCAAAAAGCAATCAATCGGCTCAAAATGTTGGTGTTTTAAGTAGTAAGACCTCGAAGAACATTGCTGAAATGAGTTTTACAAGTGATCCTTATAAGCCGGTTCCTACTAATGGGGGCGCAAACTTTCACATGTTTCCGGAAAAGAATGGTGTAAGAGATCAGAGCGCTATGACATCAAGAACTGATGTTTTACTTTTTACATCGGAAGCATTGAATCAAGATATGTTTTTGATAGGTAAGGCAGGACTTCGATTATTTGGATCATGGCAAGGAAAAGATTGTGATTTTACGGCTAAAATTCTTGCAGTCGATCCCGAGAATCATGCATGGATCATGAGTGATGCCATTGCCAGAATGAGTCTGGCTTCCAAAATACCAACCAATCAAAAAGACGCTGCTGGTAATAATATCTATGGGTTTGATTTGGATCTAGGTCATATGAATTTTATGCTCAAAAAAGGATGGAAGATCCGAATTGAAGTTGCGGGTTCTAATTTCCCCAAATATGAACGTAATGCTGGTACCGGCGAGAATTCAACGTTTGCTACTAGTTTACAAGCTGTTCAACAAAGTGTTTGGACCGGCAAATTGTTTCAATCATACCTCATACTAGAGACTTTTAAGAAGTAGTTTTATGGTCAGGGCCATGTATTTTAATGGTCCTGACCTTTTTTATACGATATGGAATGCAATATCTAAAGAAGTGTTGCAATGAACCATCAACTTCTATCCTCGCCACAAAAGCTCTTCTTGCTATCTTTGCCTCATGCGAAAAGTAGGTGAAGGTACCCGTACCCTGAATTTTGTGATAGACACATTATTGATATTGTTTCTGGCCATTGGCTTGAACAAAGGCTGGACTTTCTACGTTCGTTACTGGGGGTATCCTTATTTGAATTTTGGATGGATATTTTTCGGGACTCTTTTTCTATACTATAGTTTCTTTGAGAGCATTTTCCAACGCAGTCCGGCCAAATGGTTCAGTTATACCAAGGTGGTAAATAAAGAAGGTAAAAGAGCCGCTTTTTGGCGTATCCTCATACGTAGTCTTGCAAGAATCACGGTCATTGACCTATTTTTTATCCCTATCCTCGGTAAGCCTCTTCATGATTGGGTGAGTGGTACTGAGGTGGTGAGTAGTGAGTAGTCAGTAGTGAATGGTGAATGGTGAATTGTGAATATTGAGTAACCTTTATTTCTTAATAGATAGAACTTCTACTTGATAAGCCTTGTCGCTTTTCCTAACCATAAGCCATGGACTATGGACCATGAACTATTACCTATCCACCATTTATGATTTCCGATACTTTCTGGTTCCTTGTTGCTTATTCCCAATTTCTCTGTTCCTAAGGTGTATTTTTGCGGTTCAAATCAGGAATAATGGCAAAGATTGGAATCAATATAGCAACAGGTAGTTTACAACAAGCCGAAATGATCGTAGGCATCGATCTGGGTACTACCAATAGTCTGGTGGCGATCATACATCCGGAAAGCAAGGTTCCGGTCGCTTTGAAGGAGTTTAATTCTAGTAGTCTTGTGCCAAGTGTGGTGCATTTTGATGGGTTTGGTAATCCTGAGGTAGGCGAAACAGCCAAGCAGTATTTAGAAACCGATCCTGCCAATACCATTTTCAGTGCTAAAAGATTGATGGGTAAAAGCTACAGAGATGTAAAAGAGCATGCAGACCTGTTCACTTATAAAGTGATCGATGATGATACTGAAAGTCTAGTAAAAGTTCAGGTAGGAGATAAATTTTATTCTCCAATTGAACTTTCTTCATTCATTCTCAAGGAGTTAAAAGGGAGAGCTGAACATATACTTAAAACTCCTGTGACCAAAGCCGTTATTACTGTGCCCGCTTATTTCAATGATGCCCAACGTCAGGCCACCCGCGATGCAGGTAAGTTGGCCGGATTGGATGTTTTACGGATCATTAATGAACCAACTGCGGCAAGTCTTGCTTATGGTTTGGGCGTGAACAAAGAAGAAGAGAAAACGATCGCCGTTTATGACCTGGGTGGTGGAACATTTGATATCTCCATACTAAAAATATCAAATGGCATTTTTGAAGTACTCAGTACCAACGGGGATACCTATTTAGGCGGTGATGATTTGGATAGAGTGATAGTGCAGCATTGGATAAAAAAAGTAGGTATTAATCAAAATGAATTGAAAATCAATAAAATATTGTCACAGTCATTACGCTTAAAAGCGGAAGAGGCTAAAAAGTGGTTAAGTGAGAATGATGTCTTTCATGCTGAGCTGAATGGTGGTGACTCATTAAGTCTGACGAGGGCTGAATTTAATTCATTGATTCAACCCTTGATCGATCGCACGATCGATTGTTGCAATAAGGCAATGACCGATGCCGGACTTCAGACTAAGGAGATTGATACCGTGGTAATGGTGGGAGGTAGTACCCGTGTTCCCGCAGTTAAAGAGGCGGTAAGTGGTTTCTTTGGCAAACCTGTGAATGATGAAGTAAATCCTGATGAAGTAGTGGCATTGGGTGCGGCTGTACAAGCAGATATCCTGGCAGGTAACAATACAGATTTTCTGCTGCTAGACATCACCCCGCTGAGTTTGGGTATTGAGACCATGGGTGGCTTAATGGATGTATTGATCCCTAGAAACTCGAAGATACCAACAAGGGTAGGTAGACAATATACTACCCAAAAAGACGGACAGAGTGGGATGCGTATTTCAGTATACCAAGGTGAACGAGATCTGGTAAAAGATAACCGAAAACTGGCCGAGTTTAACCTGACAGGTATTCCCGGTATGCCTGCAGGATTACCCAAGGTTGAAGTACAATTTTTAATTGATGCAGATGGTATTTTAATAGTGAAAGCCAAAGAGTTACGTAGCGGTGTTGAACAAAGTATTGAAGTAAAACCACAATATGGATTGACAGATCAGGAAGTTGAGCAAATGCTCTTGGATAGCATAACACATGCTAAAGACGATATGGTAACAAGGGCATTGGTAGAAGCGAGAACTGAAGGGGAACAGATTTTAGGAGTAACAGAAAAATTCATCGCCAAAAATCCTGATCTGATGACCAAAGAAGAAATGTTGACCACGGCTAATGCCATGCAAGCCCTTCAATTGGCACTAACCATGGAAGATAAGAATTTGATACAGAGCAAGATAGAAGAGTTGAATGAAATAACCAGGCCTTTTGCAGAGAGAGCTATGGATCAGGCTGTAGGGGCTGCGTTGAAAGGAAAAACGCTTTAGGAGGTGAAAAGTGAAAGGTGAAAGGGAATAAATATTGCCTCTCTTTCACTTTTCACCTTTCACTTTTGACACCTATTCATTACCTCTTCAACTCCCGCATACGGTCAATATATTTCCCCAGTATATCAAACTCAATATTCACGACACTGCCTTCTATTACTTGTTGAATACTAGTATGTTCAAAAGTGTAAGGGATAATGGCAACTTTGAAACTATTGTTGGTGACTTCAAAACAGGTTAGGCTTGTTCCATTTACAGCAATGGATCCTTTTTCTATGATGAGATGGGCATAAGATTCGGGTATCTGAAAGCAAAATTCCCAGCTTCCGGCCAATTCTTTCCTTTCAATGCAAGTAGCAGTACAGTCTACATGACCTTGAACGATGTGTCCATCTAAACGTCCATTCATCACCATACATCTTTCCAGATTCACGATGCTACCGGCTTGCCAACCCGATAGATTGGTTTTCTTGAGGGTTTCCTCTATTGCGGTAACCCTGTGTTGACCTTTTGATAACTGGTCTACGGTCAGACAAGCGCCTTCATGACTGATACTCTGGTCGATCTTCAATTCGCCGGAAATAGGGGATTCGATCCAAAAACTGATGTTAGAACCGTTTTTTTCCATCGAAATGACTTTGCCAATAGATTCTATGATTCCTGTAAACATGACCGCAAGTTAAATGTCAGATCTCAGATCGCAGATATCAAAAATCTGACATCTGGGATCTGAGATCGAAAAATTTTCAAAAGGATTTGCATAATTATGCTGATACCTCTATCTTTGCAGTCCTAAAAAACACCCGAGGAGGTATAATCGTTATGCTTATCATTGATTCAAAAGATTGCGAAAACATCGACAAGGCGCTCAAGAAGTACAAAAAGAAGTTCGAAAAGAGCAAAGTATTGTTACAGTTAAGAGAGCGTCAGGCATTCACTAAGCCGTCAGTTAGACGTCGTGGTGAGGTGTTGAAAGCTATCTATAAGCAACAGATCGCAAGCGGCAAGATCGAAGGATAATCACCTTCTTTCATCCGAATATATTCAGTAGCCTGAGTTTTGTAACTTTAGGCTACTTTTTTTATGTCCCAATCTGTCTACCCCGCCATACAGCCCTTTTTGGATCATCTGCGTTTTGAGAAACGCTATTCCCAACATACCCTCATTTCTTATCAAACTGATCTAGAGCAGTTCTTCGCTTATTTATCCAGTCAGTTTGATGGTCCGTCTGTTCCTGAAATAACACCCATGTTCATTCGTAGCTGGTTAGCAGAAATGAAAGAGGAGGGGATGGAGAGTAGAAGTTTAAATCGAAAGATATCTGCGTTAAAGTCTTTTTTCAAGTACCAATTAAAGAATGGTGTCATTTCACAATCGCCCATGACTACCATTGTTTCTCCTAAGTTGAAGAAACGCTTACCTGTATTTGTTGAAGAAAAGGATATCCGTACATTGTTTGATTATGTAGAATTTTCAGATGACTGGAAGGGGAAGACTGAGAAGTTGGTCATGCAATTATTTTATAGTACGGGGATGCGTTTGAGTGAGTTGATCGGTTTGAAAGAATCGCAATTAGATGCTTCTTTATCACAGATCAAAGTATTGGGGAAAGGAAATAAGGAAAGGATCATTCCAATATCACAAGATCTGGTACAGGCTTTACAAGCCTATATCCAAGAGAAGCCTGTTGCAGGACCTAAATTGTTTCAAACAGACAAGGGCAAGCCGCTACAACCTAGGCAAGTCTACGCTTTTGTAAAGCAACATTTAGCAACTGTTACAACGATACAGAAAAAGAGTCCCCATATTCTCCGACATAGTTTTGCGACACATCTCATGAATAATGGGGCAGATCTTAATGCAGTGAAAGAATTGCTAGGTCATAGCAGTCTTGCAGCAACACAGGTATATACGCACAATACCATTGAAAAATTGAAAGAAGTGTTTAAGAAGGCGCATCCGAAGGCTTAATCCTTGGACCATAGTCCATAGTCCATGGTCCATAGCTAATGGTTCATAGCGAATAGTCCATAGTTAGTAGATTTTAGTATTTGATCAAAGAATCCTTTTCCCTATTAACCATGGACTATGGACTATGGTCCATCAACCAACCCCTACAAATCACGCCAATCCTCATACCTAAAACCTTGAATTTCTGTCAACTGTTAACTATCATCTGTCAGCTTTCATTTTCCTCAAAAAATCCTGATTTTTTTCTTCGTTTTATCGGTATAAAAGATTAACTTGTAATTACTGAAAAGAAACACGGAAAGTCCGTTATATAACCTCAGCAAATAAGATCTTTTAAATAATTTTTTCACCGATTAAACGTGAGTTGCTATGAACGTTAACATTCAAACAGTGCACTTTGATGCAGATGACAAATTGGTAGAGTATGTTTCACGTAAACTCCAAAAGTTGAACACTTTTCATGATCGAATCTTGAAAGCGGATGTGTTCCTGAAATTGGATAATGTGGTGCATACGATCAAAGACAAAATCGTGGAGATAAGAGTGCATGTTCCGAGGCATGATTTTTTTGTGAAAGCCTCGTCAAAGTCATTCGAAGAGTCATTTGACTCAGCCATGGAATCCATTGTATCACAGATCAAACGAAAAAAAGAAAAATTAGCAGCCTAAAAAACTTCAAAAACCCTGGTCAAAAGCCGGGGTTTTTTATTGAGTGCTACGAGCTGTGAGCCATGAGCTATGAGCTTTCTACGAGATAAAAAAGCTCTTGGCTCTTGGCTCGTAGCTCACAGCTTTCTTCCTGTGTTAATAACTACCCGAAAAAATTCCAATCAAAATTTTGCTGAATAAAGTTTTCCATTACCTTTGCCATCCCAAAAAAGGGTAGTTCTTTGTTTTTTCTATACCAAAAAGCAGGTCAGAGAATTGGATTTTTTGCCGCTCAAAATGACCGCTTTTAAAATAACAAGCCGAAGTAGCTCAGCTGGTAGAGCAGCTGATTTGTAATCAGCAGGTCGCGGGTTCGAGTCCCATCTTCGGCTCATTTTCATTTTGCTTATGATCTTGATCAGGGTAAATGAAATGGGCAGGTTCCAGAGCGGCCAAATGGGGCGGACTGTAAATCCGCTGTCTTTCGACTTCAGAGGTTCGAATCCTCTCCTGCCCACAGAATTTTGTAGTAATGGAATCATTACTGCAGCATTTTAAAGTTCTTAGAAGTATTAGAAAAAGACTTAAGCGGGAGTAGCTCATTTGGTAGAGCGATAGCCTTCCAAGCTATAGGTGGCCAGTTCGAGCCTGGTCTCCCGCTCTTTTTAGTTCTTTAAAGAAACAACAGCTGACAAAAAAACAAGCCGTTGTAGCTCAGTGGTAGAGCACTTCCTTGGTAGGGAAGAGGTCGTGAGTCCGATTCTCACTAACGGCTCAAAGTGAAGAATGAAGTGTGATCCGCAGCGGCGGGTAAGTAAAAAATAAACAAGTGGCGAAAGCCTTAGATTTTTAAAACACAACTAAAAACCGATAAAAATGTCTAAAGAGACCTTTAAGAGGGAGAAACCTCACGTAAACGTTGGTACTATTGGTCACGTTGACCACGGTAAAACCACCCTGACTGCTGCCATTACGGACATCTTATCTAAGAAAGGTCTGGCACAGGCTAAAAAGTATGATGAGATCGATGGCGCTCCTGAAGAAAAAGAGCGTGGTATCACTATCAATACTGCTCACGTAGAATATCAAACTGCTAACCGTCACTATGCGCACGTTGACTGTCCTGGTCACGCTGACTATGTGAAGAATATGATTACCGGTGCTGCCCAGATGGATGGTGCAATCCTGGTAGTGGCTTCTACCGATGGTCCGATGCCACAAACAAAAGAGCACATCCTGCTTGCTCGTCAGGTAGGTGTACCTCGTATTGTTGTATTCATGAACAAGGTTGACCTTGTTGATGACGTTGAATTGTTGGAACTGGTTGAAATGGAGATCCGTGAACTGTTGTCTTCTTATGGATTCGACGGTGATAACACTCCAATCATCAAAGGTTCTGCAACTGGCGCTTTGGCTGGTGAAGAAAAATGGGTTAAATGCGTTGAAGAGCTGATGGAAGCTGTAGATACTTACATTCCATTGCCTCCACGTCCAATCGATATGCCATTCCTGATGTCTGTGGAAGACGTATTCTCTATCACAGGTCGTGGTACTGTAGCTACAGGTCGTATCGAGCGTGGTATCATCAAAGTTGGTGAAGGTGTTGAGATCGTAGGTTTGATGGAGTCTCCATTAACATCTACCGTAACTGGTGTTGAAATGTTCAAGAAACTGTTGGATGAAGGTCAGGCTGGTGATAACGCAGGTCTGTTGCTCCGCGGTATTGAGAAAAAAGATATCCGTCGTGGTATGGTAATCTGTAAGCCAGGTTCTATCACTCCACACACTGACTTTAAAGGTGAAGTTTACGTACTGAGCAAGGAAGAAGGTGGACGTCACACTCCATTCTTTAACAAATACCGTCCTCAGTTCTATTTCCGTACTACGGATGTAACTGGTGAGTGTACACTGCCAGAAGGAACTGAAATGGTAATGCCTGGTGATAATATCAACCTTACTGTAAAACTGATCCAGCCAATCGCGATGGAAAAGGGTCTGAAATTCGCTATCCGCGAAGGTGGACGTACAGTAGGTGCCGGTCAGGTTACTGAAATCATCAAATAAGCTACAAGCGGCAAGCTTTTAGCCTCAAGCAAATAGGTTTTTTACTATATTTGCATACATAATCTAAAAGCTGTTCGTCTCTGGCGAATAGCTTTTAGCTTTCTACGGGCATAGTACAACGGTTAGTATAGAGGTCTCCAAAACCTTTGATCTGGGTTCGAATCCTAGTGCCCGTGCTGAAATTAGTTGATGGTTAATAGACCATAGACCATGGTCAGGAAATCAGGTTTTACCATGGACTATCGACCATGGACCATAAACAAAAGAACATGAACAAAATCACCACATACTTCAAAGAAAGCTATCAGGAACTGATGGAGAAAGTAACTTGGCCAACCTGGTTACAGCTTCAACAGAGTACCGTTATTGTACTGGTAGCTACTGTGATCATCACCGCATTGGTTTGGGTGATGGATTTCTCCAGCAATCAGTTGTTGAAACTGGTTTATTCATTATTCAAGTAACAGAACATGGAAGCATCAGTAGTCGATAATAACACTGTTGAAACCACAGAAACACCACAGGATAATACCAAGTGGTATGTTTTGCGTGTGGTGAGTGGTAAAGAGCGTAAGGTAAAAGAGTATCTCGATAAAGATATCATTCGCAGTGGCTGGCAAGAAGTGATCAAGCAGATCTTCCTTCCTATGGAAAAAGTTTACAAAGTGCAGAACGGTAAGAAAGTAATGCGCGAAAAAAACTATTTCCCAGGTTATGTAATGATGGAAGTATTGGATGGTAAACTGAATGATGACATGGTGCAGCATATCAGTAACATCAGCAATGTAATGCACTTCCTGACAGATGGTAAAGGGTCTAAAGGTAATATCATCTCTCTTCGTAAAAGTGAAGTGAATAAGATGCTGGGTAAAGTAGATGAGATGAATGATCAGGGTGTTACTATGAGCGAGCCATTCATTATCGGAGAAACCATCAAGATCATCGAAGGTCCATTTAATGATTTCAATGGAGTAATTGAAGAGGTAAATGATGAGAAGAAAAAATTGAAAGTAACAGTAAAGATCTTTGGTCGCTCTACACCTGTAGAATTGAATTATATGCAGGTTGAAAAATTGAGCTAAGATTTTCTTTCATAATATTTGAAAAGGCTATCCATTTTGGATGGCCTTTTTGTTTGTATCTACATGAGTGGTAATTGTCTTTTTAATGGGTTGAGTACCTTAGTGAAACACTCTCTAACCCTTTCAACATATGCTTACTCGAAGAATTCATTACTATTCCGGTGTCATTATTGCTTTATTTGTAGTTCTTCATCTTGCTAATCATGCATTCAGCTTAATTGGTATTGAAAAACATGTAGAAGTGATGGCACAATTGAGAAAAATTTATCGAAATGTTTTTGCAGAAATACTTTTATTATGTGCAGTAGGTGTACAAATTTTCTCCGGTATTCAACTCTATCGATCAAGATTCAAAATAGCAAAAGGGTTTTATGAAAAATTACAATTGTGGTCAGGGTTGTATTTAGCGATGTTTTTTGTGATTCATCTCTCCGCAGTAATGGTCGGTAGATTCCTATTAAAACTCGATACCAATTTTTATTTTGGTGCAGCAGGACTGAATTATTTTCCATTCAATTTATTTTTTATCCCTTATTATTCATTCGCTATTTTTTCTTTCTTCGCTCATATCGCATCGATTCATTACAGAAAGATGAAAGAGAGAAATAGAGATGCAACGATACAATCCAGGATAATGATAATAGTTGGAGTTGTAACAGTATTCTTTTTGATGTATGGATTAACCAATAAGTTTAATGGGATTGAAATTCCTTCTGAATACGGAATACTTATTGGGAAATAATTTTTTAACTTGTTCTTTGTTTTTTCATTCTTGAATCTTCACCTCTTATGTCAAAGCCTATTTATCCTTGCATCTGGTTCAATAATAATGCGAGAGAAGCAGCCGATTTTTACTGTACTGTATTCTCAGGAGCTTCATTGCTGGAGTCCAATCCAATAGTAACACGTTTTACTGCGGGAGGAATCACTTTTATGTTATTGAATGGGGGATCAAAATATACAGTTACTCCCGCTGTTTCTTACTTTGTTTATTGTGAAGGAGAAAGAGAGATCAACGGATTATATGAGCAGCTAAAAGAAGGAGGGAAGGTTGTGATGCCATTGGATAAATATGATTGGAGTCCACGTTATGCATGGATCGAAGATCGTTTTGGTGTGAACTGGCAATTAGATGTGGAAGCGATCAATAGTCCACAAAAGATTGTTCCGAATTTGTTGTTTGTGAATCAAAAGAATGATAAAGTGCATGTAGCAAGAGATAGGTATACATCTATTTTCAAACCATCCATGTTATTGATGGATATGGCCTATCCGAAAGAAGCAGGTATGCCCAATGGTAGTTTACTATTTGCACAATTCAAATTGAATGGCTTTATTATGAATGCTATGAGTAGCACTTTACAACATGATTATGATTTTTCACCCGGTAATTCTTTTGTAGTAGAATGTGATACACAAAAAGAGATCGATGATTACTGGGAAGCTTTGGGTAATAATGGTCGTTATGATATGTGTGGTTGGCTGGCTGATGAATTTGGAGTTTCATGGCAAATTGTTCCATCCATACTTCCTCAACTGATGAGTGATCCGGTGAAAGGTCCTCGTGTGATACAAGCTTTTTTAAAGATGCAGAAGTTTGATATTCAGACATTGTTGGATGCCTGAGTTCAATCAAAGACATAAGCAACAGGATGCTCTGAAATGATCCAACTTCCTTCATTGATTTCATCTTCCAATTGCTGCGGATCCCATCCTGCATAGCCAATGAACAAGCGAATATCTTTTTCAGTGAGCACCTGATTTTGTAAGTGCATCAATACTTGTTGAAAATCGCCTCCATAATACACGCTGTCTTTAATTAATAATCCACCTTCGATCAAGTCGGGTCTGCGATGTAAGAAGAAAAGATTTTCTTGATCTACGGGGCCGCCAATATAAATTGGAATAGGAGGGTAATGAATAAACTCGCTTAGCTCATTTAAATTTCGTTTCAGTGGAAAATGAAGAACAAATCCGACAGCGCCTCT
>JBDKEH010000138.1:0-7639 GCA_039795345.1 Bacteroidota bacterium | reverse complement strand
TTAAAATTGCCGATGAATTTTATAAACGCGTTGAAGCCATTCAAAAAAGTCAAAAAGGTGATTTTGAATTAACGCCTCTCATTGATCAAACCAAAAATGTTCGACGCTCTATCAAAGAAGTAGAAGAAACATTATTGATCTCTTTCAGTCTGGTAGTATTGGTGATCTTCTTCTTCTTCCGAAACTGGCTGATCGCGATTCGTCCATTGATTGATATCCCGATTTCACTCGTTGCTACTTTTTTCATCATGTACATCGCAGGATTCTCTGTGAATGTATTGACCTTATTAGGTATCGTACTGGCAACAGGATTGGTGGTGGATGATGGTATTGTTGTAACAGAAAATATTTTCCGAAAACTGGAAGGTGGTTTACCGATTCGTAAAGCAGCATTGGAAGGCAGTAAGGAAATTTTCTTTGCCGTTATTTCTACTTCCATCACGCTTGCAGTGGTATTCTTGCCTGTGATCTTCCTGGAAGGTTTTGTAGGAAGCCTGTTCCGTGAGTTTGGTATTACAGTAGCAGCAGCGGTATTGGTCTCCGCATTTGTATCGCTCACCATCACACCGGTATTGAATGTGTACTTGAATAAAAAAGACGCCGGACATGGTAAGTTCTATGAAATGACAGAACCCTTCTTCCGTGGTATGGAGAATGGATACAAACGAATGCTTACAGCATTCTTACGTATTCGTTGGATGGCATGGGTCATTGTATTGCTCTGTTTGGGAGGCATTTATTTAGTTGGCAGCAATCTACAAAGTGAATTGGCGCCATTGGAAGATAGAAGCAGTGTTCGTTTCCAAATGTCTGGTCCCGAAGGTGCGAGTTATAGTTATATGGTGGATGTAGGAAATAAGCTCATCGATTATTTATCCGATTCTGTTCCTGAAAAAGATTTTGTGTTTGCAGCGATACCCGGCTTTGGCGGTAGTGGTGGGGTGAACAGTGGTACAGCACGTATTGCTTTTGTGGATCCTGATAAACGAACCAGAAGTCAGAGTGAAATTGCGAGGGCCATCAGTAAAAAATTACCACAGTTCAATAATGCAAGAATATTTCCGGTAGAAGAACAAACCATTTCTGTTGGTTTAGGTTCACGCGGATCATTACCGGTTCAATACATTTTGCAGAACCTTGATTTTGAAAAGATCAAAGAAGTGATTCCAAAGTTTTTGGAAGAAGCTAGAAAAGACAAGACCTTCTCTAACGTAGATGTGAACTTGAAATTCAACAAGCCGGAACTACAGATCACGATCGATCGTATCAAAGCAAAAGACCTGGGATTATCAATTTCTGATGTGGCAGATGTGGTATCTAGTGCATTCAGTGGAAGAAGATTGGCTTACTTCATCATGAATGGTAAGCAGTATGAAGTGATCTCTCAGGTAGAATTGAAAGATCGTCAGGAGCCGGGTGATATTTCTAATTTGTATGTACGAAATGCAAGAGGAGAAAATATTCCATTAACAGCGGTGGTGAAACTGGAAGAAAACTCCAATCCACCAACACTCTATCATTACAACCGATTCAAAGCAGCCACCATTTCTGCATCACTGGCAGAAGGTAAAACCATTGGTGATGGTGTGAAAGCCATGCAAGCCATCGGTGATAAACTATTGGATGAATCATTCCAGACAGCATTGGGTGGTGCATCAAGAGACTATGCAGAGAGTTCATCCAATACCACTTTCGCATTCGGATTGGCATTGGTGTTGATCTATCTGGTATTGGCGGCACAATTTGAAAGTTTCAAAGATCCATTCACCATCATGATCACAGTGCCGCTGGCATTGGCCGGTGCATTGTTGAGTTTGTGGTTGTTTGATCAAACCTTGAATATCTTCTCACAGATCGGAATGATCATGCTGATAGGATTGGTGACCAAGAATGGTATCCTCATTGTGGAATTTGCGAATCAGAAACGCGAATTCGGATTGAAGAAAACAGAAGCGGTGATTGAAGCATCCGCACAACGTTTACGTCCGATCCTGATGACGAGTTTAGCAACTGCTTTAGGTGCTTTACCGATTGCATTGAGCATTGGAGCCGCAGCAACCAGCCGTATGCCACTGGGTATTGTGATCGTAGGTGGTATCATGTTCTCACTCGTACTGACTTTGTTTGTGATACCTGCGGTGTACACGTTTATCTCCGGAAAGCATGAGGTGAAGAAGATGGATATTACGGATTAAGTGAAAAGTCAAAATTGAAAAGTCAAAAGGGTGAAGGCGATAGTTTTCACCCTTTTTTATGGGTGCGACTTTCAGACATCGTATTTTTGCAGTAGAAACGCCTTGTATGAAAACATCCGTAGCAGATATCAGAAAAGATTACAAACAACATTCTCTCAATGAAAGCGATGTAGCAGCTGATCCTTTTGTACAGTTCGAACACTGGTGGCAGGAAGCAGTGAAGAGTGAAATCGATGAAGTGAATGCCATGACATTGGCTACAGCAACCCAATCAGGAACACCTTCTGCGCGTATTGTTTTATTGAAGGGGTATGATCCGCAGGGTTTTGTGTTCTTCACCAATTACAATAGTCACAAAGGACAAGAGTTGGCAGATAATCCGCAAGCAGCGTTGGTATTTTTCTGGAAAGAGTTAGAAAGACAAATACGTATTGAAGGAACAGTGGAGAAGATCAGTGCTGCAGAGAGTGATGAATATTTTCATTCACGTCCGGAAGGAAGTCGTATTGGTGCATGGGCATCACCGCAGAGTACGGTGATAACGGATAGAAATGTGATCGAAGCCAACGTAACTAAATTTACCAGTGAATTTTCCGGACAAACCATTCCTCGTCCGGAGCATTGGGGAGGCTATCGAGTAAAGCCAATTGTGATAGAATTTTGGCAGGGAAGAAGCAGCCGCTTGCATGATCGATTCAAATACACCAAAACAGAACAGGGCTGGAAGGTAGAGAGATTGGCACCTTGATAGAATAAAGACTATCTTGATCTTTTGTATTTTTAAGCTATGACTGTTCAACCGCTGCTGCAACATTTAAAACAATACATACAGCTTACTGAAGCAGAAGAGCAGATCATTATCGATCATCTTACCCCCAGAACATTTAAACGCGGAGAATTTCTCACCAAAGAAGGAGAAATCAATCGATATACCAATTACATTGTTTCCGGCGCTACAAGAGTGTATTATATCGATCAGGCCGGACAAGAGCATGTCATTCAATTGGGCATGAAAAATTGGTGGACCAGTGACTTCAGCAGTTTCATCACACAAACCAAAGGCATACTGTATACAGAAGCCTTAGAAAAAACAGAAGTGCTTTCTTTTTCTTATGAGCATTTGCAAGAAGTATATCGTCAAGTGCCGGCCATGGAACGTTTCTTTCGATTGCTGATACAAAAAGCGTATGCTGCATTTCAAAGAAGGGTATTGGAATCTTTGAGCATGGATGCAGAACAACGTTATCTCGCTTTTCGAGACATGTATCCGGATATGGATCAACACCTCTCTCAAAAACACATTGCATCTTATCTCGGTATGTCTGCCGAATTTCTTAGCAAGATCAAAAAGCGTATCGTAGAAAAACAACGATCAAAAACCCGCAACATCATATAAGCTTACGAATGAACAGACCTGAATTGGTAGTGATCTCAGTCGTAGGTCCATACTGGTCAACTGTAATACCAATACCAAACTGAATGGCTTTCTTATCCAAACCAATGCGAAGTTGCTGGTAACTTCTGTTGTGTCCGTCATTACCATGATTGGTCATAAATTGAAAACGCGAATAGAGTTTGGTTCTTGTTGTAAGCGTCGGTTGGTATTCAAATAAACCAAACAGTTCATACGAATTCTTTTTGCCTGCATCAAATCGAGGCGATACAATCATGAACCAGTTTTTGGTCTTATGTGCAAACTGTGTTACAAAGGATATTTTCACATCAGTAACAGGTGTGTAGAAGAAGCCACCCATGATGGTGATCTTAGGATGAATCATCGCTGTAAGATATCCTTGATTCATCATCTCATTCGGTCTACCGCCTTTTACAGTATTGGTTTGATAACGACTGACCATATTGGTGATATGTGTCCATCCAAAGCGACTACCCGCTGAAGTTTTGCGATGAATACTGTGTTGGTAGTTCAAATATTCATTGCCGGCCATCAGTTCTACCGGAATGTTTTGTGCATGTACCATTCCCATGAACAGAAACAATGCTGCAGTAAATATCATTTTCATATTGAAATTCTTTACAGCAAAACTCAACACAGCGACTTAGCTGAAAAATGAACTGCTTCAAGAAATCAGTAAAATGAACTGCATGTGTAAAAACTTGAACTGGTTCATTTTTTACGGAGATGAACCGATGAACTTTTGTATCATAAAATAATTCGTATGCAAAAGATCAAATTTTTATTCAGCAGCGCTGATCATATCACAGGGCTGATCATTCGACTTACATTGGCATTGGTCATATTGCCACATGGTTGTCAATTATTGTTGGGTTGGTTTGGTGGTTATGGTTTTGCCGGCACCATGCAATACTTTACCGAAGTAGAAAAACTACCCTGGATAGTGGGTTTCATGGTCATCATGTTACAATCTGTTGGTGCACTGTTCATCTTGTTAGGTGTGGCCAGTAGACTGGTCGCACTCGGAACCGTCATCATGTTCATTGGCATGATCATTACTAGTCATGCAGAGTATGGTTTTTTCATGAACTGGTTCGGCACACAAAAAGGCGAAGGCTACGAGTACCATCTCTTAGTGATTGGACTTGCATTAGCATTGCTGGCATCAGGTTCAGGGAAGTGGTCGGTGGATAGGGTGATAGTGAAGGGTGTGAATGGTGAATTGTGAATGGTCAATAGTGAGCGTAAAAAAAGGAACGTCTTATAAAAAGACGCTCCTTTTAATTTTTTCTGTCAACTAACCATTGACCATTCACAATTCACCATTCACAGCTGACTATTTCCTCCCCATCACTTTCTCCGCAGCCGCAACAATGAACGGTGTATCCAATCCGTATTTGGCGAGGAGTTCGTTGGGTTTACCACTTTCACCGAAAGTGTCGTTGGTGCCGATGTATTCAATAGGAACGGGACAATGTCTTGCTGCCACTTGTGCAACAGCATCACCGAGTCCACCAATGATATTGTGTTCTTCTACGGTAACAGCACATTTTGTTTTGCTGAGTGAAGCAATGATCGCAGCTTCATCCAATGGTTTGATGGTGTGGATGTTGATGAGTTCAACACTGAATCCTTTTTCTTCTAAGATCTTACCCGCTTCAATAGCTTTCCAAACCATATGACCACAAGCGAAGATGGAAACATCAGAACCTTCGCTCATTTTTTGTGCTTTACCGATCACGAAATCGCTGCCATCTTCTTTGGTGAAGTTGGGCCATTTCGGGCGACCAAAACGCAGGTACACCGGACCATGCAAATCAGCAATGGCTTTGGTAGCAGCTTTGGTCTGATTGAAATCGCAAGGAACTACTACGGTCATACCAGGTAACATCTTCATCAATCCAATGTCTTCCAGAATTTGGTGGGTAGCACCATCTTCACCGAGTGTTAATCCGGCATGTGACGCACAGATCTTTACATTCTTATCGCTATACGCCACACTCTGACGGATCTGATCATACACACGACCCGTACTGAAATTGGCGAAAGTTGTAGTGTAAGGAATTTTACCACCGATGGTCAAACCGGCAGCAATACCGATCATGTTTGCTTCGGCGATACCACACTGTATAAAACGGTTAGGGAAATCTTTGATATAGGGTCCCAACTTGAAAGATCCTGCGAGGTCGGCAGTGAGTACCACTACATTTTCATTCTCTTTCGCAAGCTCATGAATACCCTCACCAAAACCGGCACGTGTTTCTTTTTCATTGAGGATCTGAATGTCTTTAAGTTTCATACGGTGTTGTGTTTTTGAAAGTCAGTGCAAAGAAAGGGGATAATGGTGAATTGTGAATTGTCAATCGTCAATTGTCAATTGTGAATGGTGAATTGTCAATGAATAGATTCACCATTCACCATTCACAATTCACCATTCACATCCTCACCCCTCAAAAGAACTATAAAAATAAGGTGTCTTCGCTTCGAACTCGGCGCTGCAGGTGTCTACCATTTTGTAGACGCGGGTGATGCCGAGGGCTTTGCGTTTTTCGTAGACTTGTTCATCATTACAATCGCCATGTAAGATATTGGCGATCTGTGCATCGCTGAAACCATTTTTCTTGGCTTCTTTCAGTAAGTCTTCCGGTAAAGTATCCAATGAATATTTCGCGATCTCTTTTTCCATCACACAGATCTGTTGGATCTGATAGATGAACCAACGATCGATACCGGTTGCTTGTGAAATAGATTTTACAGTAGAACCCTGCATCAATGCATCTTTGATTCTGAAGATGCGATCCCATTTCGGTGTCTTGATGTATTCAGTAAGTTCATCGCTCTTCATCAAACTCTTACCATAATAACCCAATCCTACCGCTTCATTCTCTAAACTCTGACAAGCTTTCTGAATCGCTTCTGTGAAACTGCGACCGATGGCCATCACTTCACCCACACTCTTCATCTGTAATCCGAGGGTATCATTGGCGCCTTTGAATTTGTCGAAGTTCCAGCGAGGGATCTTAACGATCACATAATCCAAGGTAGGTTCGAAATATGCAGAAGTAGTTTTTGTGATCTGGTTTTGTAATTCATCCAGTGAATAACCGATCGCCAATTTCGCAGCGATCTTTGCAATCGGATAACCCGTTGCCTTAGATGCCAATGCAGAAGAGCGGCTCACACGTGGATTGATCTCCACAGCGATCAGTTCTTCTGTCTCAGGGTTCAATGCAAACTGCACGTTACAACCACCGGCGAAATTACCCAGTGAGCGCATCATCAGCATGGCTTTGTTACGCATTTCCTGGAAAGCGGTATCGCTCAGGGTCATGGCAGGAGCTACGGTGATAGAGTCACCGGTATGAACACCCATCGGATCCACATTCTCCACCGTACAGATGATCACCACATTATCATTTTGATCACGCAATAATTCCAATTCAAATTCTTTCCATCCCAACACCGCTTTCTCTACCAACACTTCATGGATAGGAGAAGCTTTCAATCCGCGTTCCAATGCTGCATCCAGATCTTCCTTGCTGTGCACGAAACCACCACCCGTTCCACCGAGGGTGAAAGACGGACGAATCACCAATGGAAAACCGATCTCTTGTGCAAATTCTTTTCCTTCCAGAAAACTGTTGGCCACACGGCTAGGCGCCACGGCCATTCCGATCTTCACCATCAGCTGGCGGAATTTCTCACGGTCTTCCGCCGTATCAATGGCAGCCACATCCACCCCGATCATACGCACGCCATATTTCTCCCAAACACCCAGCTCATCCGCTTCCTTACAGAGGTTGAGGGCTGTTTGTCCACCCATGGTAGGCAACACGGCATCGATCTGGTTTTCTTCCAGGATCTGCTCAATGCTTTCAACGGTAAGGGGGAGGAGGTATACTTTATCAGCCATCATAGGGTCGGTCATGATGGTGGCCGGATTGCTATTGATAAGGATCACTTTGATACCTTCTTCACGCAAGCTCCTGGCAGCCTGAGAACCGGAATAATCAAACTCGCAGGCCTGTCC
>JBDKEH010000116.1:0-2703 GCA_039795345.1 Bacteroidota bacterium | reverse complement strand
GAGATCAAAGCAGATCCTTTGTACAATAAAGCTTGGGCTGTTCAGCAACATCAAATACCCGGACGCTATTACAGCTTTATCAAAGACAACTGGAAATTCATCATCCTGGATAGTGCGCATGAAAACAACGGTGGATATATTGCCAAAGTTGATGAAGAGCAAATGGAATGGTTGAAACAGGAACTTGCAACAACAAATCCGAACATCCATATCTGTATTGCATCGCATATTCCCATCGTATCATTTGTATCCGGATTCTTTTTTGATAAAACAGAAGACAATGGTGATCGTAAAATTTCGAGAGCCTTATTACATACAGACTCTTTCGCATTAACAGAACTATTCCGCAATCATAAAAACATCCGATGCTGTTTAAGCGGACATATCCACTTACAAGATGTGGTTGAATACCGCGGTATTCATTACTATTGCAACGGTGCCATCAGTGGCAATTGGTGGAATGGTGCTTTCAAAGGTTTCGCACCTGCCTATGCTGTTTTCGAATTCTTCAAAGACGGATCGGTGAAACGAGAAATGATCCAGTATGAAGTTTGATTTTTTGATTGAAGAAAGTGAAAAGTGAAAAGTGAAAGGTGAAAAGTGAAAGGTGAAAAGTGAAAGGTGAAAAGTGAAAGGTGAAAAGTGAAAAAAATCAAGAAATCACAGATCAAAAAATCAAAGATTCTTCTCTATTGTGCTTGCTACTTTTTCTGCCCACACTGCGTGGGATTTGGCGGAGTAGTGGAGCTTGTCTGATGCCAGTAGACTTTCATCGTTTTTGGCCAATCTGGTTTGGGTGGTGATGTCAATAAAATGTCCGCCTAGTTTTTTGACTTTGTCTTCGCAGACTTTATTGAACGCATCAATCTCTTGACTGATCTTATTGGTGTCTCTCTCTGCTGCAAAAGGAGTAACACTCCAATCGGGAATAGAAAGTACGATCACTCTTTCGGGTTTATTGCCTGCGAAATAGATGGCTTTCTTTAACAAGTACTCAAAATCATTTTCAAATTCACTGATTTGTAATCCTCTGTATTGATTGTTGACACCGATCAACAGACTTACAAAATCATAATGCTCATTGAGTTGTGTATGTAGGATATGTTCTGCCAGCTCGAAGCTTGTCCAGCCGGTCTTAGCTACTACTTCCGGTGCATGGAAATGTAAACCCTTTTTTCGTAAGCGTTGCACGACTTGATAAGGGAAGCCTTCATGCAAAGGAACCGACTCTCCAATGGTATAAGAATCTCCTAAAGCGAGGTAGCTGAAATAATGTTTTGTCATAGCGTCTTTTTTCTGTGCTCCTCTGTGTCTTCAGTGGCAACAAATACATAATTGCCACTGAAAGCACTGAGATACACTGAAGTTAGAAATTGGTCTTCAATATTTCATAAAACCGATACACATCTTCAAAGCTGCAATACATAGGAGCGGGGGCAACGCGAATGACACCGGGCTCTCTGTAGTCAACAATGATACCGCTACTGATCATCTTATCATGTATTTCCTTTCCTCTTTCTTTAAAATACAAACACAACTGCGCACCTCTCTGTTCAGGATCGGATGGTGTGATGATCTCAAAACTCAACTGTGGTAATTGTTGTAACAAATATTCCAGATACGCTGTTAAATGCAAACTTTTCTTTCTCAGGTTTTCGATGCCTGCTTTTTCAAATAATTCCAAAGAAGCTTTGAGTGCAGCTGTATTGAATACCTGTGAAGTACTGATATTCCATCCACTCGCATCGGTCTTGGGGATAAACCCTTTTTCCATTTTGAAACGGGTCTTCTCATCATTGCCCCACCAGCCTGCAAGTCGGGGCGTGTCTGCATTACCGGCATGCTTTTCATGCACAAACACACCACCAATCGCACCTGGACCGGCATTCAAATATTTGTAAGAACACCAAACGGCAAAGTCAACATTCCAGTGATGCAATTGCATGGGAACATTACCGGCAACATGCGCCAGATCAAATCCGGCTATAGCACCAACCGCATGTGTGGCTTTTGTGATGGCTGCCAAATCGAAGAGTTGTCCGGTATAATAGTTAATGCCACCAAACAATACCATCGCTAAAGCATCACCCGTAGATTGAATGGTTGTAAGTATATCTTCTGTACGCAATGTTTTTTCACCTGCTCTCGGAGCGATCTCGATGATGGCATCATTCGGATCCCATCCAAAATGTTTCACCAGCGTCTCCACTGCATATTGATCGGATGGGAAAGCGCCTGCTTCCATGATCACTTTATAACGTGTAGAAGTTGGCTTGTAAAAACTCAGCATCAACAAATGCAAATTCACGGTCAATGCATTCATCACTGTTACCTCGCTTTCATTCGCACCCATCATTTTCGCGAGGGTAGGGATGCAATACTGGTGATAATACAACCAGGGATTCGCACCATTGAAATATCCACCCACCGCCAACTCGCGCCAGGTAGTCAATTCTGTTTCAATAGCAGATTGAACCAATCGAGGTTGTAATCCGAGAGAGTTACCGCAGAAGTAGATCACTTCACGTCCTTCTTTCACCGGAAAATGGAACTCTTTTTTAAATCCCGCCAATACATCAGCAGCATCTGCCTGTTGTGCATAAGATCGATCTGTCGTAAAAGCAAACATCGTTATGAATTTGGGTGTAAACATAGTGTGAAATGAGGAAATGGGTGAGGGGTTATAGGTAATAGGTTATAGGT
>JBDKEH010000051.1:0-37123 GCA_039795345.1 Bacteroidota bacterium | reverse complement strand
CTCACCGTCGGGCATTTCACGGCATTACTGCTATTGGAAAATATTCCGCTTTTGATGATGGATATTTCATAAGCGCCACGAGCACCATTGATATTACCTAAATTAGAAATGGTGGCATCGTAATTGAACGTAAATCTTGTATCGTTTACCTGATAACCTACCATGGGTATGAGTGCATCTTTATGGCGATAATAGAGTCCCAGTATCATTTGCTGTTCGCCATCACCACTCAGGTTTCTGTTGGCATTAAAACCTAAAACGGTTTCCCATGCATTGCCCATCTTACTTACATAGACATTCGGGTTGACGATCCAGAGATCCTGAAACTTGATACTAGCGTTTACAAAGCCAGTATATCGTGGATTGAGACGTGCATCAACTGATGTAGGTGAGAAGAAGCTTTCACGTGGACGATTGACATGTTGTGCACTGACTCCCAGATTAAAATAGAAATTATCAGAAGCAAAATATGCATAGTTCATACCTACCTGAAGATCTGCATATGTTGTTTGTGTAAATGCAAAAGGCTCATTGGATGGAACATTGATATCAAAGAACTGCCCATTCCATTGATTATCGAAATTCAATTTAGTAATATCAATACGTTTGTTGATAAAGCCTACGGAAAATCCACCACTCAACAAACTATTATACCCTAACATCTGATGATATGCTACACTTGCATAACCGTTGGTAGATACCAGGTTACCACTCCCTGCCCTATCACTAAATAAGGAGGCGCCTACTCCCATCCATCCATTTTCAAAACGGTCACCAAACAACTTGGTATCGCCCCAAAGGCTCATGGTACGAAATGGGTTTCCCACACTTGCCCACTGGTTGCGATAATTACCCCCAATTCTGTAATCATAATCAGGATTGAAACCTGTATTTGCAGGATTCACCAACATGGGCGTATTAAAGTATTGAGAAAAATTCAATCCCTGTCCACTCACATACATAGCAAGCAAACTAAATACAAAACCCATCCATATATTCTTAACGCAACTTCGCATACACACCATTATCTAAGTAAAGTAATATCGCCCTTTTTGGAGATTTTATCTCCATTGGTAAACTCTATCTGCAAGGTGTAATGATATACTTCTTGCGGCTGTAGTTTTCCTTTATAAGTCCCATCCCATCCTTCTGCTGGATTATTGCTCACATATACCTGTACTCCCCATCTATTATAAATACGCCAGGTCATCTTTCCGATACCATAACCACGAACAAATATTCGATCATTATTGCCATCTCCATTTGGTGAAAATGCATTGGGAACATTCGCAGTGACATTTACAGTTACACTGATCGACTGACAAGTGGTATCGCTACAACCTGCAGCATTAAAGGCTATCAAACAAGCATTGTAGGTTCCTGTTTGATTGTAAAGATGTCTGACAGGCGCATCAATATTGTTGCCAAGCGTGCTATCACCATCCCCAAACAACCATTTGAAAGAAGTGGCTCCTATAGAGCTATTATTAAAACTGATAGCTGTATTCGGTTCTGTTGGATTAGGTGAATAAGTAAATGCCGCTGTTGGACTTCCACTCACGGTAATCGTTTGAAATGCTGTATCAGTGATATTACAAGTGGCATTATCAATCGCTATTAAACGAACCGTATAAGTTCCCGGATTGGCATATAAGTGTGTTGGATTGGTAGCGGTAGACGTTGTACCATCTCCAAAACTCCATTGGAATTGTTGCCCTGCTAATGAGGTATTCCTGAAAACTGCATTATAGGGAGCACAACCAACGGCTGGCGTAGTGAATCTTGCATCAACATTGGGTGCAATGCGTACTTGTTGTACAAGGCTATCAGGATGATTGCAATAGCTAGTATCAATCAACACCAATTTTACATCATAAGTTCCTCCGGCTGCATACGTATGTGTTACTACACCCGGACCTGCTATCCTTGTGTTACCATCACCAAAATCCCAGCGAAAACTTTGATTGGTAAAAGGTTTACCTGCCGGCGCAACAGAGGTATTATTGAATTGGAAAGCCAATGACTCACATGGAGGTAATTTAGTCGAAGTAAATGCAAGAGAAGCTTCATCACCACGAACACGTAATGTTAGATATGCTGTATCGGTTTGATTACATGTTGTAGAATCAACAGAAACCAATCTAACACGATACACTCCTATAGTATTGAATGTGTGTGCAATAGTAGGTGTTGTTGTTCTTACTTCAGGAGAGCCATCATTAAAATTCCAATAATAGGCTCGTCCTTGTGCTAATGTATCACTAAACTGAACAGTCATTGGAACACAACCTGCTGTATCGCGCACTCCATTGATGGAGGCACTGATACCTGCTCCAACACCTGCAAGATTGAAAGCAATTTTGATGGCCATGAGATTACAGCTACCACTACTACCGGATGAGGGGTTTAATGGATTGGTTGGAGACCAAACACCTGCTGTACCTCTCAAGTAACCTGCCGGATTGTTTTCATTTCCTTTACAAGAACAAATGGATTGATAGATAGTACCGTTGGCATCGAAGCGACTAGTTCCTCCATCCACATGGTCTCCACCGGGAGAACCACTCGCTCCGGTAGTTGCACCAAAGAAAGATGCAAAAAGAATTCGCGTAGCATCACGTTCTAAAACATAGAAATAAAGATCGTCTCCATCCGTTCCATTTTTTAATTGATCACCAGTTGTAATCATTCCCCTCGTTCCTGCACTTGGGAAACCTGGTAGAACAGTGCCACCCCATCCGGAAACGTATACGTTTTGACAACGATCTACCAGAAAAGCAGTTGGAGAAATATTAGGAGTATTTCCGGTTGTGGTACCAAAATTGGTTGAGTAAATAAAACCAGAAAGATCAGCACGCAATTTTGAAATAAATTGTTTTCCTGAAACCTGACTTCCATTTGCATTAACAGGCGCATTGATCACCGGCCATGCAACAGTTGTTGTTCCCATGATGTAAGGAAAACCAAAACGATCGAATTGGATGCCATATATTAAATCAATACCATTGGTTCCAAAATAACTCGTACGAATCAACTGAGTACCATCAGGACTGATCTGACTCACAAAACCATCCACATTTCCCTGATTTGTCGCGAATAGAACACCCGATTTATTACCTGGGAAATCAGTACTGGCAGTACCCCCCGCCACATAGATATTACCGTTCTGTGGATGTGTAGCCACAACAAAAGCTGCGTCGTCACCATTTCCACCCAGATAAGATGAGAATAATAAAGTACCTAAATCTGGAGTAAGCTTAAGCACAACCCCATCTTGAAAACGCGTTGAACTTGCAGGTCCAGGAGTAGTTTGAAAAGCACCCGGCGTAACAGGAAAATCAATGGATTGTGTAACAGAAGCTAAGATCGGATTTCCACCTGCATCTAAAATAATTTCACTCCTCGCATCATCTCCATAATTTCTTCTAGTTGTTTCTGCTGATGTGGGACTTAGATAATTAGGCCTCACATTCACACCATCATTACCACTACCTCCGATACGTACTGAGCTCATTAAGGTAGATCCGTTGGCACTGAGTTTTGAGATAATGATATCAAATAGTCCACCTCCTCTCCCATATAAACCCGGACCTCGTACCGGATAAGTAGCTGCTGAAGAAGTTCGTCCGGCAATAAATAAATTACCTGCAGCATCAGCAACTAAACTATGCGGTTGTTCGTTACCTGCTCCCCCCAAATAAGTAGCATAAATTCTATTAGCCCCAGACGCATCAAATTTAATGATGGCTATATCTGTTCCTGAAATTTCTCCTTCAGTGACACCTCCCTGAAAAGTAGTTTGAAATGCTCCATTATTTGTGGGAAACTGACCTGTTCGAAACACAATTCCACCACCATAAAAATTTCCTTGTCCATCATAGGTTGCAGTAAAACCCCAGTTATCTGCGGTACTTCCTGTGTATCCATAAAACACAATGGATGGATCTACCACCAACATGGCATCTTTGTTATAAGTGCCATTCAATTTAAAACGTACAATGTTTCCACGTACTTCGAAATTGCAAGGAATTTCATTTCTCGTATTACGAAGTAATTGATAGGTATAAGGAGACTCTTCCTGTACTTCCAAAACTGAAGTTTTGATACTGAGCTTTCCTTCTTTGATCTTTAATCCATCTACCCCATCAAAATACAGAGATACATTATTGATATCACCACCCGGATGAACGATCACATCATACTTCAACTTACCACTTGATGCATAATACCTGATATCAATGTTGGGATATACATTTTTAAATGTTACACCTTGATAGATCTTTACATTAGTAGCCCACTTAGTAGAATCATTTCCTAAAAAATAATTGTTGTAAGTAGAAAGTGCTTTATCCGGAACTATTTGTGGATTCGGATTGGCATTCAAAAAACGAACTTGGTAGGCATGTGATCTTAATACCAGATTTTCATTTGATCCTCCACCTCCTTCACCACCACCTCTCGAAGGATCAAGTGATGTTGTTTTCTTATCTATATCTGTTTTATGCTGATGTTTCCCCGGATGTGGGTGTGGGTTTACTTTTTCAAGATCATACTCATTATGAAGTAAAACACGATATCCATCCGCTTGCAGCGCAATAGACCCTATTCCGGTATTGGCGAGGTACAGGATTTTTTTATCCCACTGTCCTTTATTCTCCACAAACTCCAAATAGTTCTGAGCCATTGCCTGGAATCCTGTCATCAGTATCAAGAACAATCCTGTTATTTTCTTCAGTGCTGCCAAGCCTTTAAATTTTTAATAAGTTACTATAATATACGTTTCCGTCACTGTTAAAGTTGTCATCAGGATATGCGACTCCAGGCATTTTTACCTTTCTGTGACCTTAGGTAATTCTTTAATAGCAAATTCTTTGCCATATCCAGTGTCGGGTCCTCTTCGCAACATTGCTCAGCAGTTGTTTTGGCCAGTTCCAATAGGTCTTTATCGTTAACAATACTAGCTACTTTAAAGTTCAGTTCCCCACTCTGCCGGGTACCCTCAATATCACCAGGACCTCGTAGTTCCAAGTCTTTCTCTGCGATCTTGAAACCATCATTGGTAGCGCACATCGTATTGATCCGTTCTTTGGCATCTTTGCTGACTTTAGCCCCCGTTAATAAAATGCAAAAACTTTTTTCACTACCTCTCCCCACCCTTCCACGCAACTGGTGTAACTGAGATAAGCCAAACTTTTCTGAGCTTTCGATCACCATCACTGTGGCATTTGGAACATTCACACCCACTTCAATTACCGTTGTACTCACCATGATATGTGTATCATGTTGAACAAAGCGTTGCATGTTGGTTTCTTTTTCTTCAGCAGATTGTCTTCCATGAACCATACTGATCCGATAAGAAGGTTCCGGGAAAAAACTTTTCACTTGTTCATAGCCTTGCATCAAATCCTCATAACTCAACTTCTCACTCTCTTCAATTAATGGATAAATAAAATAGGCCTGTCTGCCTTTATTGATCTCGGTCCGTACAAACTCCATTACACTGGCCCTTGCCATCTCATTACGGTGAACTGTAGTGATGGGTTGTCTGCCCGGAGGTAATTCATCCATCACGCTATAATCCAGATCCCCATAGGCGGTCATGGCCAATGTTCTGGGAATCGGTGTTGCTGTCATCACCAGTACATGTGGGGGCACAGTAGCTTTCTCCCATAACCTGGCTCTCTGAGCTACTCCAAAACGATGTTGCTCATCTACAATTACAAGTCCCAAATTTTTGAACTGAACCACATCTTCGATCACAGCATGGGTTCCTACCACAAAATGGATACTGTCATCCAATAATCCATTTAATATTCTTTTGCGTTCTTTTCCTTTTACACTACCCGTTAATAAAGCGATCTCTACAGGCATATCTTTCAGCAACTCCTTTAAGCCATTGTAATGTTGTTGTGCTAAAATTTCTGTTGGCGCCATCATACAACTTTGATAGCCATTATCTGCAGCCAATAACATACTAAGGAGCGCAACAATGGTTTTTCCGCTGCCCACATCACCTTGTAATAATCGATTCATTTGGTGACCACGACCGGTATCTGTTCTGATTTCGCGAATAACCCTTTTCTGTGCACCGGTCAACTCAAACGGCAAATGATGATTGTAAAAATCATTGAATAGGTCACCTACCTTTTCAAATATCACCCCTCTACTACTTCGGTGTCTTTGTAAACGAACTAGATTCAATCGGATCTGGGCAATAAAGAATTCTTCAAATTTCAATCTTCGCAAAGCCAACTGATACGCTTCCTGTGAAACGGGGAAATGTGTATTTGAAAAAGCTTCATACCGATTCATCAGCTTTAACTTCTTGAAAATATCTTCCGGAATATTCTCAGGAATATCCGAAGGCTTGATCTGAGAAAACAATTGGAAGGTAAGCTTGCCTATTTGCCGACCATTCAATCCTCTTGCTTTGAGTTTTTCAGTGGCAGGATAAACAGGTTCGAGGTAATC
Organism: Bacteroidota bacterium; assembly: GCA_039795345.1. Taxonomy (GTDB): domain Bacteria; phylum Bacteroidota; class Bacteroidia; order Chitinophagales; family Chitinophagaceae; genus Sediminibacterium. The sequence goes on along the minus strand of JBDKEH010000051.1, from coordinate 30,652 downwards.
TTTTCCATCTGCTTTTGCCGGAACAAAGAGCTCTATTTCCGGATGAACCATTTGTGGCCTCCCATTGAAAAAACCTGTCCTTCCAAATACGAGATACTTTTGTCCGGGTATCAGGTTTTTTTGTACCCAACTAATTCCCTGAAACCAGGTCAATTCCAATGCGCCCGTCTCATCCCTTAAATAGGCGATCAATCTGCGAGCTCTTTTTTCTCCGATGATTTCAAACGGTTGTAAGATCCCTGCTACTTGTATAAAATCGGTTTGATAATTGATCAAATTGATCTTACCCACTTTTGTCTTATCGATATGCCGATGCGGAAAATGATACAACAGATCATTAAAGGTGAAGATCTGAAGCTCTTTTTTCAATAGATCACCTCTCAATGGACCAACGCCTTTGAGGTATTCAATGGGTGAGGATAATATGGTGGAGGAATCTTTGATTTCTTGATCTTTGATTTCTTGATTTTCAGAACCTAACAGCTTACCGGCTTACTCTTATTTCACTTTACAAATATCCTTGCTGGAAGGCATATAGAAAATTCAATCTTAGGGAAAAGGAGCTTCGAGCTACGAGCCTTGAGCTATGAGCCTCAGGTATTATAATTATTCAGAAAATATTCTTTCAGAAATCTAAAGCTGGGAGCTCAAGGCTCATAGCTCAAAGCTATATTGCCTTATCTTCGCCGCATGAATAAAGAGGTTGTTTTAAGTGGTATCCGTCCTACCGGATTCCTGCATTTGGGAAACTATTTTGGTGCCATGCGCAACTATGTGCGTATGCAAGATGAATACAATTGCTATTTTTTTGTAGCCAATTGGCATAGTTTAACAACGCACCCCGATACCAAGGAACTCAAGAACAGCGTCCATCGTGTGATCGCAGAAAACATCGCTTGCGGACTTGACCCAGAAAAAGTGGCTTTGTACATACAAAGTGATGTTCCTGAAATAGCAGAATTGTATCTCTACTTAAACATGATGGCATACAAAGGCGAGCTCGAAAAAACAGTTACATTCAAAGAGAAAGTCAGACTTCAACCTGATAATGTCAATGCCGGCTTACTTACTTATCCGGTACTTCAGGCTGCAGACATTTTGATCCATAGAGCTGTAAAAGTTCCTGTTGGAAAAGACCAGGAACAACACCTTGAAATGGCTCGTAATTATGCAGAACGTTTCAATCACAGATATGGTGATGTATTACCATTACCCTATGCTTTCAATTATGGCGGTGAACTGGTAAAAATTTTAAGTTTGGATGGTGTAGGAAAAATGAGCAAGAGTGAAAATCAGATGAACACTTTGTATCTGGCTGATGAAGATGAAAGCATTCGTAAAAAGATCATGAAGGCTAAAACTGATCAAGGACCTGCTGAACCTAATGCTACAAAGCCTGATTATATCGAGAACTTGTTCACCCTAATGAAACTGGTAAGTACTGCCGATACTGTTCAAAAATTCGAAGATGATTTCAATAACAGCAGTACAGGAAACTGTGTTATCCGCTATGGCGATATGAAAAAGCAATTGGCAGAAGATATGATCCGTTTTATTCAACCCATTCGTGCTAAAGCAGCAGATATTCAGCAGAATCAGGATTTACTTAAAAAAATCATCCGTCAGGGAGCCGATAAAGCCAGAGCCAGCGCCAGCGAGACCCTTACTTTAGTGAGGACAGCGGTGGGGATGGATTATTAGCTATTAGCCCATAGCAAATAGATCATGGCAAATAGGGGCTTTTTGGGTAGTATCATTTGTTTAAGGGCGTTGCTATGAACTATTTACCATAAGCTATAAACAACTCTCAAAATTCTCCCTCCAATTCTCTCAACTTTCGTATTTTCATTTTTATGGCGAAACCTAAAAAACCAAAACATGTAGCCGTAGCCGGAAATATCGGCGCCGGCAAAACCACGCTTACGGAGATGTTAAGTAAGCACTATCGCTGGATCCCACAGTTTGAAGATGTGGATCACAACCCTTACCTCATGGATTTTTATGAGGATATGCCACGATGGAGTTTTAATCTTCAGATCTATTTTTTGAATAGCCGACTCAATCAACTGTTGGATATTCACCATGGAACCGAAACGGTGATACAAGACAGAACCATTTATGAAGATGCCAACATCTTTGCTCCCAATCTTCATGAGATGGGATTGATGAGTAAAAGAGATTTTGATAATTATTATCAGTTCTTCCAGACCTTAAAAACCATGGTACAACCACCGGATCTTTTGATCTATTTGAAAGCATCCGTACCGACATTGGTAGCACAGATACAAAAAAGGGGTAGAGAATATGAAGAGAATATTCGTTTGGATTATCTCAAGCGATTGAATGAGTATTATAATAAGTGGATCGATGGTTATAAAGAAGGACAATTACTGGTGATCGATTGCGACAAAAATAAATTCGCAGAAAGTGAAGAGCATTTCGGAGAGATCATTAGTAAAGTAGACGGTATGTTGTTTGGATTGTTCTAAATTTTTTTTGTAAGCCACAGATGCATCTGCTTTGCGTGGATGTATCTGTGGCTTTTTTATGCCCAAAATGCAGCATTTCAAAATGATAATAATGCTGATGCCATTACTTATCTAGGATTTATGATCGGGAAAAGAATTTAATCAGTTAAAGCCACTGAAGACATTGAAAAGCACTGAATAATTCTGTGTATTTCTGGATCTCTGTGGCAATAAATAAATAACTTAGGAAGTAAAACCAAACAGATGAAACGCCTACTTCCTTTTTTGTTCATCATTGCCTGTCAATCGCCTTCCACTAAACTCCCTGAGTTTACATTGACCACTACAGATACTTTTCATTTCAACAATTTTGTGGATTGCAATATGGCGGAAGCCTGGATCGGAGACACACTCCGCATCTTTCCAGGCAAATATGGCGAAGACCCTGTATGGGGTGAAGCTCATGACTTGAAATTTGCATCAGGAAAAAATGCAGATGAAGTGTTTTCTAGTCCGGCCTCTGCATACATCGCGCCTGTAATGCCTTTGAATGCTCCAAAAGGATCGTCGGGATTGCATGGAGCTGTTTGGTTTGAGACTGTATACCAAGATTCAAAAGATAAAACCGGTAAAACATTGTATGCGATCTATCACAATGAAAATTATCCTGAAACACTTCCTTATGATAGCATCACGAAAGAGGGATACATCGATCACAAATGGCCATTAGGATTAACAGAACGTATTACACCGGCAGCTGTTTGCAGAATCGGCATTATGAAATCTATAAATGGTGGATGGAGTTGGGAAAACAAAGGTTTATTTCTAGAAGATAAACAACCACGAATGATCTTGAAACCTCACAATACTTCGAAGACTTTTGCAGGAGGTGTTGGTGATCCATCAGCTGTAGCTGTGGGAGAATATTTGTATTTGTTTTATGGCGAATATGGTTATCCTGATACCTATGACTCGATTGGTTATGATGCAAAAAAAGAATGGAGTGGGCAATGCATCAGTATAGCAAGAATCTCTCTCAGCGATCTGGATGATCCACAAGGAAAAGCGAAGAGATGGGATGGCAAAGGATTTAACGCGCCTTGGGATGGAATAGGCAAGCCTATAGCATCGCTTCAAATACCTTTTGAAAATGGTGGTGGCGCTGCTTCTTCACCCAAGGGTGGTTTTCATTGGGGACCTTCTGTGAGTTGGAATGAATACCTTGAATGTTGGGTCATGTTAATGGGTCGTGTAGAGGGACAGTCATGGGTGGGTGATAAATTGTATATCTCATTCAATTCAAACAAAGATCTTGGAAAAGATGATCATTCACAGCAATGGAGTACGCCACAATTATTGGTTCAAAAACCCGGACATGTATTATGGTATCCGTCCTTACAACCTTTGAATACACCTGAGGATATTGCAGCTAAACGAACCAGTATGCGCTTAGGAAAAAAAGCGAGATTGTTTTATAAATATTCGGATCTAGGAAAATATATGTCGGAGTATATTGTTGAATTCAAGAAATAGTACTCATAACCATAGCGTTCAATACTGAGTGGGTGGCGTTATGATTTACTATTAATTTTGTTGACATCAGCATGAAAAAACTATCCCTTGTTCTATTATTTTTTGTTACAACAATAGCTCTCAAAGCACAAGGTATTGATATTGGTACTTGGAATATTGTAAACCTTCGTTATCATATCAATCAGAAATGGAGTGCATTTGGTGAGGGACAGATTCGTTCTTTAAAACTATATGATCAGTTTCATTATTATGAGTACAAGGGTGGAATCAATTACAAAGCCCATAATAATTTAGTACTATCATTGGCTGCAGGTTCTTATCAAACCTACAAAGAGGGTGGTAATTTTTTGAAACCAAAGAACAATGATGAATTTAGGATTTGGCCACAAGTATTACTCACTCAATCTCTAGGAAACTTTAAAGTAGAGCAACGTTACCGAGCTGAATTAAGGTTTACATCTAACGGCTATCGAAACAGATTCAGGTATAGACTAGGTGTCTCCTATCCTTTTGGATCAACAACATCCACAAATAAACCATGGCAAGTTTATCTCAATAATGAAATCTTCCTCACAGATGGAGAACCTTTCTTTGAAAGAAACAGGATGGCTTTTGGTCTTCAATACAAAACCTCTGCTACCACAACCCTTCAACTAGGATTTCTACACCAGTTTGATTATAAGATCAATGATGAAACAGGTAGAGACTTTATTCAAATTGGTTATTTCTTTGAGTTAAAGAGGAAAGAGCATAGTCCATAGTCCATGGACCATAGACCATGGACTATGGCTTATGGGTCATAGCGTATAGCTAAAAGATATGTGCAATAAGCTATGACCTATATGCTATCCTCCATGGCCCATGGACTATGGACTATGTTCTATGGACTATCGACCAAAATAGAAATCCCGCCACGAGGACGGGATTTCACTCAAACAGACAAAGCAATCGAAGAGACCGAGTTTAGTGTCTTTATAGTTTTCTCATAAGCAATTAAACATTAGGGGCGGCCTGTAAAATTTCTTCGCTAACGCCTGCTGCATATTTAGAGAAATTATTGATGAATTGTTGTGCCAGATCTTTTGCTTTTGCATCGTATGCATTGGCGTCAGCCCAAGTGTTACGTGGATTCAGGATTTCAGAAGGCACGTTTGGACAAGTTGCAGGCATCATCATACCAAATACAGGATGCGCTTCAAATGAAACATTATCAAGTTCACCATTCAATGCAGCTGTGATCATGGCTCTTGTATAACTCAATTTCATACGGCTTCCGACACCATAAGAGCCTCCACTCCATCCGGTGTTGATCATCCATACATTCACTTCATGCTCTCGCATTTTATCACCTAACATTTCAGCATACTTACCGGGATGCAGCGGTAAGAAAGGTGCACCAAAACATGCGCTAAAAGTAGACTTAGGCTCAGTAACTCCTGCTTCAGTTCCGGCTACTTTTGCTGTATATCCACTGATGAACTGATACATGGCTTGACCTGGAGTTAATTTGCTGATCGGAGGTAAAACACCGTAAGCATCGCAAGTCAGGAAGAAAATATTTTTTGGTAAGCCTCCAATGCTTGGTTCAGCGGCATTGCTGATAAAGTGAAGCGGATAACTTACGCGCGTATTTTCAGTGATCTTCTTACTTGCAAAATCAATCTTATTGGTACCATTTACAAAACCCACATTCTCCACCAATGCACCCGGACGAATCGCATGATAGATCTCCGGTTCTTTCTCTTCACTTAAATCGATGGTCTTAGCATAACAGCCACCCTCAAAATTGAAAACGCTGTTGGCTGTCCAACCATGCTCATCATCACCAATCAACTTGCGATTAGGATCAGCACTCAAAGTTGTTTTACCGGTTCCGCTTAACCCAAAGAAGATCGCCACATCACCATCCTTACCCATATTGGCACTGCAGTGCATGCTCAATACATTTTTCTGTTGGGGTAATACATAATTGAGGATGGTAAAAATACCCTTCTTCATTTCACCGGTATATCCTGTGCCACCGATGAGAATGGTTTTATGTGTAAAAGAAACAATCGCAAAATTATGTTGACGAGTTCCATCAACTGCTGGATCTGCCTTGAAGCCCGGAGCTTGAATGATATGCCACTCAGGTTGAAAGTTTTCTAGTTCCTGCTCTGTTGGACGCAAGAACATGTTATAAGCAAATAAGTTACTCCATGGATTTTCATTGATCACACGGATATTCATGCGGTAAGCAGGATCAGCACATGCATAGGCATCACGAACCCATATCTCATCTTTTCCATTGAGATAATTGAGCATTTTTTCTTTCAACTGAAAAAAGTACTTCTCTTCAATGGCAATATTGAAATTGTTCCAATGAACGGTGTTTTCAGTGATACTGTCTTTTACAATGAACTTATCCTGGGGTGAACGTCCGGTAAACTCACCTGTGTTGATACAAAGAGCACCTGTATCATTCAATACACCCTGACTTCTCAGCACTGTTTGTTCAGTCAATACTTCCGGATTAAGTTGATAATGAAGCTGATGGGTACCGGTTAAACCTAAAGCTGTGATTTGTTGCAGATTCAATTGGATCATAGATTCAGTCATATACGAACAATCGTTAGTTAGTTAGGCAAAATTAACCGTTTAATCATTTCACCAATTCTTTTATGTAATATCTACACGTTATAACTCATCAATCGTTTGCGGAAATCCTTTTAGGATATTCAATAAATCCAACAGACTCTGGCGTTTTTTTTTATTACAAGAACGAAAAATTGAAGTTTTTGTAAAAATTTCGGCGTAAAAGCGCATATTCCTGCATACTTGTGCCTTACAGGAATTATTTTTACCAAAATTATTCAGATATGGAGGTTACTGCCGGAAAAGGATTGATTACGACTGCACATTTAGAAAAATTCAAATCTATAGTTGGGGAAGCTTATGTTTTAGCTGACGAAGAGAATTTGAATCACTATGGTCATGATGAAACAGAAAGACTATTGTTTTTACCTGAAGTTGTGTTAAAACCCAGAACGGCAGAAGAGATCTCAGCGATCATGTCTATTTGTAATGAAGATCGTATCCCTGTAACGCCTCGTGGTGCAGGTACTGGTTTGAGTGGTGGTGCACTTCCACATTTGGGTGGTGTATTATTATCGACCGAAAGAATGAATAGTATTTTATCCATCGATGAAAGAAATCTGCAAGTCATTACAGAACCGGGAGTAATCACAGAAGTTTTACAAAATGCAGTAAAAGAAAAAGGATTATTCTATCCACCCGATCCTAGCAGTAGAGGGAGTTGTTTTATTGGTGGAAACATCGCAGAAAACAGTGGTGGACCAAAAGCAGTGAAGTATGGTGTAGTAAAGGATTATGTATTGAACCTTGAAGTTGTATTACCGAATGGTGAGATCATCTGGACAGGTGCCAATGTTCTAAAGAATTCAACCGGTTATAACCTTACCCAATTGTTGGTAGGAAGCGAAGGAACATTGGGTATTGTAACAAAGATCGTCTTGAAGCTGATTCCTCTCCCTAAGTATGATCTACTGATGCTGGTTCCTTTCTCTTCATTAGAAAAAGCGAGTGAAGCAGTGAGCGCTATTTTCCGTGCAGGTTTTGTTCCCAGTGCTTTGGAATTGGTTGAGATCGATGCATTAAAGATCGTAAGTAAGATGGTAGACAGCACAGCGGTGCCGGTAAATGATTCCATTGCTGCGCATCTTATCATTGAAGTAGACGGAAACAATATGGATGTATTGATGAGTGAGATGGAATCTATTGCAGAACTACTTACTCAGTTTGATGCAGGAGAAATATTCTTTGCAGACGATGCTCAACAAAAAGCAGAACTCTGGAAACTTCGTAGACGTGTAGCTGAAGCAGTGAAATCAAGTGGTTATACTATTGAGGAAGATACAGTAGTACCCAGAGCAGAATTGCCTGCATTAATTAAGGGTGTAAAAGAATTAGGCAAACAATATGGTTTCCATGCTGTTTGTTATGGACACGCCGGTGATGGCAATCTGCATATCAGAATCAACCACCCAACGATCAAGAATAGTCATGGTAACGAGGAAATGACTCGAGCACTGCGTGCACTTTTTGAATTGGTACAAAGTTTAGGCGGAACTATCAGCGGTGAGCATGGTATTGGATTGATTCAGAAGCCCTATTTGTCTACCGTTTTTCGTGAAGCCAATATGCATTTGATGAGAGAAATCAAAAAAGCGTTTGATCCTAACAATATTTTAAATGCCGGAAAGATTTTTGATCTGAACTAGCGACGTATTTTTGATGAAACACCTGCAACTATGAAAAACAGAATACTGTTCACCTTTTCGTGTTTGCTTTTTTGCTTCTCCACATTTGCTCAACTCAATGAGCAGGATGACAACAAAGGAAAATTAAAAAGAGAAAATACTTTTTTAGGTGCGGCTGTAAATCTTTCACTTGGTAATCGCTTTTTCAATTTTGGCGTGAACCCTGAGATAGGTTACAGCTTGAATAGCTGGATGGATGCAGGTGTTGCACTCAACATTAATTACTTTTCACAAAATGCTTCAGACTTTAGCAGCACTCGATTCAGGAATTTTAATTATGGTGCAGGTACTTTTTTGCGCTTCTGGCCGGTGAATTTTTTACATGTACAAGTACAGCCTGAATATAACTGGATCAACTCTTCTCAGAAAAATGTGATATCAGGACAAACTTTCAAATACAAGTACAGTGCAGAAAGTTTATTGGTAGGTATTGGTTATGGTTCGAGAATGATCGGCAACAACTATCAATATGTAACATTGATGATTGATGTCTTACAAAATATCAATTCCCCCTATCGTGATCAGTTCAATGATCCTTTACCTGTTTTTAGAGCCGGATTTGGAATGTATCTCAATCGAAGAAGGTAAGCGCAGCATCAACACTATCTGCTACCATCAACCGCTTGCGCCAGTCTTCATAGAGAAATCCTTCCTCTGTCATTTTCTCAATATGATTGATCAACGACTCATAAAATCCTGCTGAATTCAGTAGGATAATTTTTTTGTTGTGAATATTCAACGTATTCCAGGTAAGCATCTCAAATAATTCATCCAATGTACCATTGCCACCGGGTAATACGATGGCAGCATCACACAATTCATACATCATTTTTTTCCGGATATGCATATCCTTCACCACATGAAGCTCTGTGATGCCTTCATGTTGATGCTCCCATTCTAATAATACTTCAGGAATAACTCCAATGGCTTTACCACCATGTTCCATTACGGCATTTGCAATGGCACCCATCAATCCTTTATTACCTCCGCCATAGATCAATGTCAAATCCCTCTCTGCCATTAACCTTCCCAATCGGGCTGCATCTGCAACAAAAACCGGGTTGTTTCCATTTTTTGAACCGCAAAAAACTGCAACATGTTTCACCTTCATCCATCTAAATTTACGTTGCAATGTAAGCAGGAATATGTTTCTATAAGTTAGCAGGGGATTTTTTATTTATGAATTTTAGAGCGTAATTCCTGCAATAAAACGCAAACATCCCCTATCTTTATCCGGAACGATCGTATTAACGCCATAAACCCTTTGGATATGTCCCCACTCCTGTTGTTCTCCTTTGTCATCATTTACTTTTTGATCTTATTAGTAGTTGCCTGGTATACCGGAAGAAACAGCAATAATGATTCTTTCTTTATTGGTAACAGAAACAGTAACTGGATGCTGGTGGCATTTGGCATGATCGGTACTTCATTGAGTGGTGTTACTTTTGTCAGTGTCCCCGGTGCAGTAGCCAAAGAATCTTTTGCTTACATGCAAATCACATTGGGCTATCTGATCGGATACATGGTCATCGCTTTTGTATTGCTTCCGCTTTATTATAAACTCAATCTTACTTCCATTTATAACTACCTAAGCACACGCTTGGGTGTGAACTCTTATAAAACTGGTGCATCCTTCTTTATTCTTTCCAGAACACTTGGCGCCACAGCTCGTTTATATCTTGTGGTACGCATTTTACAAGATGCCATCTTGGAAAGTTTTCATGTTCCATTTTGGGCAACCACCCTCATCATTTTGGCGATGATCTTATTGTACACTTATGAAGGTGGCGTAAAAACGATCGTATGGACTGATACGCTACAAACCTCCTGTATGTTGATCGGATTGGTGATTTGTGTGGTCTATATCCTTAGTCAATTGGATATGGGCATTTCTGAAAGCTTTGCTGCCATGAGCGATAAAGGTTATTCAAAAATATTTTTTACAGAGCCAGAGAGCCGTTTCTTCTTCCTGAAGCAAATCCTTGCAGGTGCCTTTGTAACCATTACCATGACAGGTATGGACCAGGAAATGATGCAAAAAAACATTTCCGTAAAAACACTAAAAGATTCACAAAAGAATGTGGTGACTTTAGGTTTTATCATGCTTGCAGTGATTGGTTTGTTTTTGTTCCTGGGCGGACTCTTGCACCTCTATGCAGATGCACAAGGCATTGCAGCTACAGGCGATAAACTTTTCCCAACGATCGCTTTAAATCATATGCCAAGCATGGTTTCTGTGATCTTCATCATTGCCTTGATCTCTGCATTGTTCCCGAGTGCTGACGGCGCCATTACTGCACTTACTTCTTCATTTTGTATTGATATCATTGGATTACAAAGAAGAGATGACTGGACTGATGCACAAAAGAAAAAGATCAGACAAAGAGTACACCTTGTATTTGCAGGCATCTTCCTTTTATTTGTGATGGTCTACAAATGGATTGACAGCAGCAGTATGATTGGTGTGATCTTAAAAGTAGCAGCCTATACCTATGGACCACTACTCGGATTATTCACTTTTGGTATTCTGTTAAAGCGTACGGTGAATGATAAATTAGTACCTATTATCTGTATTGCATCACCACTCATCTGTCTGATGTTAGATAAATTCCAAAAACAAATTTTCGGCTCTTTCGAAATTGGTCTTGAACTCCTGATCATCAATGGAGCCATCACTTTCTTAGGGTTGATGCTGATTTCGAAGAAAGCAACTGATTAGATTGAGTGAGTTGTGAATGGTGAATGGTCAATGGTGAATTAAATTATACTGATTCCCCATCCATTGACAATTCACAATTGACCATTCACAAAATCACACTCACTAAAACCATGGACTATTCACCACCAGCTACCCTATCTTTGCGCCATGTCTGCCCACGTGATCATTTCCCCGCAAGCGGAAGCTTATGCCCAGCTGTTAACCTCGGCTGATGCCCCTCTTTTGGCAGAAATTGAGGCGTATACAAACGCACATCACCCACATGCACATATGCTTAGTGGGCAAGTACAAGGAAAATTCCTTTCATTTTTAAGTACTATTCTTCGCCCTAAATACGTTTTAGAGATAGGAACTTTTACCGGATACAGTGCACTTTGTCTGGCAGAAGGTCTGCAAAACGATGGAGAACTCCATACCATCGAATGCAGAGAAGAAGATGCTCAAACAGCCCGGAACTATTTTAGCAAAAGCTACAGAAAGGATCAAATACATTTGCACTTTGGAAATGCAGCGGAAATCATTCCTACGCTGAATCATCCATGGGATCTGGTCTTTATTGATGCTGATAAGACCGGCTATATCGGTTACTATGAACAAATAGTACCCCGCTTGGCAGAGAATGGTATTATTATTGCAGACAATGTGCTGTTTCATGGACAAGTTTTTGAAGATCCGATCAGTGGTAAGAATGCTAAAGCCATTCACGCATTCAACGAACATGTAAAACAGGACAATAGAACTGAACAGGTTTTACTCACCATCAGAGATGGTTTATTGATGGTAAAAAAGAAAACAATATGAAGAAGATCATCTTACTATTCACATTACTTAGCGTTGTACTGCTGTCGGCAGTTGCACAAAATAGTAGTGTGAAAGAAAGAACAGAAGCATATATCAATAATTATAAGGATCTGGCTATTCAAGAGATGTTGCGTACTGGAGTGCCTGCATCTATTAAACTTGCACAAGGTATTTTAGAATCACAGTTTGGAGAAAGCACATTGGCGAAGAATGCGAATAACCATTTTGGTATCAAGTGCAAAACGGAATGGACAGGTGATAAAATATACCAAGATGATGATGCCAGAGGAGAATGCTTCCGTGTTTACAAATCTGCAGAAGAATCTTATAGGGATCATTCAGATTTTTTAAAGACACGCCCACACTATTCATTTCTTTTCAAACTAGAGCCAACAGATATTACAGGATGGGCTTATGGTTTAAAAAGAGCCGGCTATGCTACCAATAAAACTTATCCTGAAAGGCTTTTGCGCGTTATTGAAGATTACCAACTGCATCAATACACATTACAGGGTATTGCTATGATGGACAATAAAACTACTCCGATTGTAGCGCCTGTACAAAGTACTATTGTAACCAATCCGGTAGTTGAACAGCCTGCTGTACCTGCGATAAAAAATGAGATCCAAAAACCTGCTACCGTAAAAGAAGAAACAGAAACTCCACAAACAGAGCAACAAAACATCAATCCCATAGTTGAAAAGTCAAAAGCTACGGAGGAGAAAATAGATTCTGTAACTGAAAAGAAAAAATCACCCACTTATCCGGAAGGCATTTTTACGATTAACCATACCAGAGCTATTCATGTAAAAGAAGGTACTTCCCTACTGGCACTGGCACACCAATATGATATCAGCTTAAGCAAGCTTTTTGAATTCAATGAATTACCGGAGTTTGATATCATGGATATGGATCGTGTACTATTTATTGAAAAGAAACAAAAAAAGGGTGCTTCAGATTATCATGAAGTAGCTGCCGGCGAAACCATACATGATATTTGCCAGAAAGAAGGTATCAGAATGGAGAGTTTATTAGAATACAATAAACTGAAAAAAGATAGTCAGCTTTCTGCCGGACAAAAATTATTTTTACGCTCTCCTGCAGAGATCAATAAAGCAGCAGGCAACAACAAAAAGAAATCTACAAAATAATAGATCCATGCAGGTAATAAAAGTTCATGATAAAGAATTTGTTCCTTATTTACCGGAAAATTTGATCAAGGAAAAGATCAAAGAATTGGCAGCTCAATTAGATAAGGATTATCAAGGTAAAAAACCTTTGTTCATTTCCATTTTGAATGGTTCTTTCATGTTCTCTGCTGATTTATTCAAAGAATTATCAATAGAAGCTGAGATCTGCTTTATCAAATTGGCTTCTTATAAAGGAACCAAATCTACAGGTCATGTTATTACAGCAATCGGCTTAGATACTGAGATCAATAATAGACATGTAGTGATACTAGAAGATATCATTGATACAGGCAAAACACTTAGCGAGTTTCTACCACAATTGATCAATCAACAGCCCCTGTCTTTAAAAGTTGCTGTGCTACTACATAAACCTGATGCCATGAAGTATCCGGTACAAATAGACTATTGTTGTTTTACGATCCCCAACCGTTTTGTACTTGGCTATGGATTGGATTATGATGGATTGGGAAGAAATATTCGTGAGATCTATCAGCTTAAAGACGAAGCATAACAAGGCTTTAACGGATCAAGCTTACATAGCAGCAATATTTTTATATTAACTTGTAGTGTAAACCCCAGCCAAATGCGCTTATCCATTTGGATATTACTACTACTGATCAATCACTTTGCATACGCCCAATACTATTTACGTGGTGAGGTCAGAAATGAGCAAGGTGTTTTATTGAGTGGTGTTAAGATCAAAATCAGTACCAAACCCAGTCTTATATTTTATTCAGGAGGAAGTGGATCATTTGGTATCCCGATAACATCCATAAAAGACAGCATTCATTTAAGTTTTGATGGATATGAATCTTTGAGTGTATATGCAGATAGCCGTCAGTTTCAAACGATTCAAATGAAATCGATTTCCGGCTCTTCAAAACTGTATAAGAACTATAAAGCTTCCATTGTAAAAGACCTTACACAAGGTGCAGGAGTATATAGTTTAGGGCTTGGAGAAAGCTATACGAGTATCATCGAAAATGACTTCATCAAGACCAGCAGATTTCCGGAGACAGGATTTTCTTTGAATATTGATAATGCCTCTTATAGTAACATCAGAAGATTCATTAACAATGGAATGATGATTCCGCAAGATGCAGTTCGTATTGAAGAGATGTTAAATTATTTTAGTTTACCGCTTCCTTCAAAAAATTTACAATCGAATACTCACTTCTCTTACGCATATGAACATAGTAGTTGCCCATGGAATCCGAAGCACCAATTATTGTTCTTGCAATTACAGGCACCCACCATTCCTTTGAACGAAGTACCTGCTTCCAATCTTGTTTTTCTGATTGATGTATCAGGCTCTATGGATAAGCCTAATCGATTACCGCTCTTGCAATCAGGTTTTCGATTACTCATCAATAACCTCAGACCGATTGATACCGTTTCAATAATAACCTATGGTGGCGGAGTAGCAATGGTACTAGCTCCTACCGGTGGACAGCATAAAGAGCTGATCAAAAAAGCGATTGATTCTTTATCCGCCGGAGGTGACACGCCCGGCTCAGGAGCTATTCAACTAGCATATGAAACAGCAAAGAAAAACTTCATCAAAGGAGGAAACAATCGGGTGATCATTGCAACTGATGGAGATTTTAATGTCGGACAATCATCTGAAAAAGAACTCGAAGATCTGATCACGAAATATCAAATGAGTGGTATATACTTGACTTGCTTGGGTGTTGGTATGGGAAATTATAAAGACAGCAAACTGGAAACATTATCCAAAAAAGGAAATGGAAATTTCGCCTACATTGATCAGATCAGAGAGGCAGAAAAAGTATTGGTAACAGAGTTTACAAAGAATATTTTTACTGTTGCCAATGATGCATCTATCACACTTCAATTTGATCCACAAACAGTTGCTGAATACCGACTTATTGGATTCGATAATAAAAGAACAGCACTAAATGACAGCACTACTTCCTTAGAAGGCGGGGAAATAGGTAGTGGCCATTCTATTATGGCGATTGCTGAGATCATTCCCGCAAAAGATAGTATCAACTCTGTTCATCAACTTTTAGCCAAAGTAGTATTACGTTATAAGGAACCATTGAGTGGCATCCAGAAAGAGCAGGCATTTGAAGCACATTATCTTGGAAAAAAAATAGATCAAATAGATAGCACCTATCGTTTCGCTGCAGCGGTTGCCATGTTTGGGAACATCTTACGTCAATCAAAATTTACTCATGGATTTCAACTAGAAGATGTAGCCTTGCTCAATAAAAACGCTGTTGCACCCAATAACATGCTCCAACAGGAATTTCAGCAACTGTTGGAAAAAGCCATACGGTTATACAATCCGCCAAAGAAAAAAAGAAAATCAGACTAACTAAATGCTTCTTTCACGCGATCAAAGAAACTCTTATCGCTTTTAGTTGGCTGTGGCTTGAAATTCGGACTATTCCCTAATTTCTCAAGCATTTGACGCTCTTCATCGCTCACCTGCTGTGGTGTCCAGACATTCACATAAATCAATTGATCGCCTTTATTATATCCTTGAACTTCCGGGAATCCTTTTCCTTTGAGTCTGAATATTTTTCCGCTTTGTGTTCCTGCCGGAATTTTGATCTTAGCCCTTCCATCAATTGTAGGCACTTCCACTTGTGTTCCGAAAACGGCATCAGTGAAAGAGATATGAAGATCATAAGCTACATTCAATCCGTCACGCTGCAACTCAGGATGTGCTTCTTCTTCAATTTGAATGATCAGATCTCCTGCAAATCCGCCACGCTCTCCAGCATTTCCTTTTCCACTCATACTCAGTTGCATACCTTCAGAAACACCTGCCGGAATATCGATGCTGATGGTTTCTTCACCATACACCCTACCCTCTCCTTTACAACTGCCACATTTAGCAGTAACCGTTGAACCTTCACCATTACAAGTTGGACAAGTAGTTACTGTTTGCATTTGTCCAAGGAAAGTATTGGTCACTCTTCTTACCTGCCCGCTACCACCACAAGTACCGCAGCTTTGTACACTACTTTTATCTTTTGCACCATTACCACCACAGGTATTACACAAGACATGTTTTTTCACCTTCACATTCTTGGTAACGCCTTTTGCGATCTCTTCAAAATTCAACTTTAACTTGATACGTAAATTACTGCCCCTTTGTCCACGAGCAGCTCTTCCACCACCGCCACTATTGCGTCTTCCTCCGCCAAAGAAACTTCCAAACATATCATCTCCGAAAATATCTCCAAACTGACTGAAGATATCATCCATATTACTGTAACCACCTGCACCACCACCAGTACCAGGGCCAAAAGCCGCATGTCCATAGCGATCGTACTTAGCTTTTTTATCCGCATCACTCAGTACTTCATACGCTTCAGCTGCTTCTTTGAATTTCTCTTCCGCTTCCTTATCATTTGGATTACGATCGGGATGGTATTGCATCGCAACTTTACGATACGCTTTTTTGATCTCATCAGCAGAAGCTGATTTACTCACTCCCAATATTTCGTAAAAATCTCTTTTAGCCATTTTGATCTTTGATTTTTTGATCTTTGATTTTTTGATTTGTATTTCTT
Source organism: Bacteroidota bacterium (assembly GCA_039795345.1). GTDB lineage: Bacteria > Bacteroidota > Bacteroidia > Chitinophagales > Chitinophagaceae > Sediminibacterium. Next base: position 14,074 of record JBDKEH010000051.1, on the reverse strand, counting down.
GATCTACCAGATTGAATCGAAAAATCAAGAAATCAAAAAATCAAACTTTATTTTCCTACCACCACTTTTGCAAAACGAATAATCTTATCGTTGAGGTAATATCCTTTCATCACTTCATCCAATACTTTTCCTTTCAGCTCATCATTTGGAGCCGGGATTTCGGTAATTGCTTCATGCTTTTCTACATCAAATTCGGCATGAATACTTTCCATCGCTTTAACCCCTTTTGATTGCAAGTTCGAACGAAGCTTATTGAAGACCAATTGAATGCCTTCCTTCTGTACGGCAATATCATCATTGGTTTGTAATTGTTTTTCGGCACGATCACAATCATCCAATACATCGAGCAATGATACGATCACATCTTTTCCCGCTGTTTGAATCAATTCAACACGTTCTTTTGCGGTACGACGTCTGAAATTATCGAACTCGGCCATCAAACGGAGGTATTTATCTTTTTGCTCCTGTAATTCAGCCTGGAGTTTTTCCAACTGGTTTTCTTCTGCTACCGGCTCATTCAAATGAGAGGTACCTGCTGCATTCTCATCAGCATTGATATCAATATTGGTGGGTGTCTCTTCGTTCACTGAAGTCTGTGTTGTTGCCTGCTCTTCCATAATTATTTTATTGAATACATTTCGCGACAAAACCTGTCAAAAATTTTGCCGATGCAAAGAAACGGGAAAAATTGGCAGTTTACAGTGATAATCAGCGTTTCCTGTCAGTCTTTGAGCCCGTTTTTGCGGGTTTTTAGCTGCCAAAGAACAGGCTTGCGAGGTGATAGACTATCTTCGCGGCATGACGAAAGTTTATCTTAGAAAAAAGATCGCCCAGCGTATTGCCAATGGTCACCCCTGGATCTTTGGTAATGAAGTAGATAGGGTAACAGGGTCTGTTGAGGCCGGAGATATTGTGGACGTATTTTATGCGGATGGAAAATTTGCGGGGAGAGGGTATGTGAACCCGAAATCGCAGATCATGGTTCGACTACTGACCCGCAAACAGGAAGAGATCAATGACCAGTTCTTTTATGACCGTATTGCCAATGCATGGAGTTACAGACAAAAGATCGGATATACCGAGAACTGCCGACTCATTTTTGGTGAAGCAGATCAAATGCCTGCTCTCATCATCGATAAATTCAATGATTATTTTGTTTTACAAACCCTTGCTTATGGCATGGATCAATGGAAACCTGCCATTGTAAAAGCCTTGGAATCTATTTTCTCTCCCAAAGGGATCTATGAAAGAAACGATGTACCTGTTCGGGAATTGGAAGGATTACCACAGCAAAAAGGATTTTTATCCGCTCCATTTGATACCAACATCATCATCCAAGAGAATGGATTGAAGTTTCATGTAGACATTGAGAACGGACAAAAAACAGGTTATTTTTTAGATCAACAGGATAACAGAAGAGCGATTCAACACATCGTAAAAGGTGCGGAAGTATTGGGCGCTTTCACGTATACCGGAACTTTTGAAATTCATGCGGCACATTATGGTGCTAAATCCGTTTTAGGATTGGATATCTCTGAAAATGCAGTGGCACAAGCCAATAGAAATGCAGCTTTAAACGGACTTGACAACATCTGCAAATTCGAGGCGATGAATGCTTTCGATGTATTGAAACAGTGGGGAAAGGATGGCAGACAATATGATGTAGTGATGTTAGATCCACCTGCATTTACAAAGAGCAGAGAAAATATTCAAAAAGCGATCACAGGATACAAAGAGATCAACCTGCGAGGTATGAAGTTGATCCGTAATGGAGGATTTCTTGTTACTTCCAGTTGTACCAATCTCGTACAGCCGGATCTGTTTTTACAGACCATCGAAATGGCCGCAAAAGATGCACGTAAAAAAATCAGACAAGTTACATTCCAAGCGCAAGCCAGTGATCACCCAATCATTTGGGGCATGGAGAATACCAACTACTTAAAATTTTTGATCGTAGAGGTAACAGATAGATAGGATGGATTGTTGATGTCAGATGGCAGATGTCTGATTTATGATGTCTGATTCATGATGTCTGATGTAAGATTGATAAAAAAAGTGTGTGAAGCTGTATGGTAAATTAACCATAGTACTCCACACACTTTTCACTTTTCACTTTTCACTTTTCACTTTTCACCTTTCACTTTTCACCTTTCACTTCCCCCTCACCACTCAGGCCATCTACCCGGTGTATAAGGTGCTTTATTCAAATCCAATTCTTTTTCCAATGCTTTGATCTCAGTATCGAGTTTACGCATGGCTGCAAGAACAGCTGTCAATCCTTTAGAAGCTATTGCATAATCGTTTTTATATGTCTCGGTAATAGCAGAAGTAGAATTCCATACGCCACCTTCTACATCTCCAATTCTACCATTGATAGATGGAGGTGTTTCAAACTCTCTTCTTGCACGTGATTGATCTCCGTTGAGTTGTATACCGATCGCATTTAATTCCTGCATCAACGCATAAGCCTTTTCCAGGATTGCTTTTGGTGGCGCCAACATATCTTGTGTAGCAGCGTTGATATTGTTCAATCGGTTACGCATATTTCCATAGAGGTCTGAAGTAGCACTCGCTGCTTTTCTCAGTGCAGCTACTTGCTTATAGAACTTCACATTTTCTTCCATGTTCACTGGCAAACTGCTTTGCTGTAATAATTTGCAACTGAATGTTACAGGACCCGCCAACTCTGTGAGTTTACCGTCTTCATACTTGGATAATGAAACAGTATATTCACCCGGCATCGCTAAATGTCCTTTTTCTTCTCCACCAAATAACTGATCCGGCGCAAGTGTCACCCTACCTAATACTGGTGCCGGTGTAGCATAACGGAAATCCCAAACGATCTTTTGCAATCCTTTCTTCGCAGGTGCTTTCAAATGACGAACCACATCTCCTGCTTTATCACGAATGGTGAAGAGTAAATAAGGTTCTGGTTGATTATCTTCCATTCGTAAACTATCCATCGATGGATAATATACTTTCTCACCCTTCTCTCCTTTTGCTTTCTCTTGCTCTAAACGAAGGTCACGCAACTTTTTACTGTCATCTTTTACGTAATAAGTAAATACGGCACCTACAGGCGGATTCGGTGTGCTGAAATAGTTGCTACCTAAGTGTCCTTTGTCGCGTAATCCCAATGGATATCTTTCAATAAACATTAAACTTTCTTTCACCGGGAAGATCGCAGCGTCTTTATTGAGTGTTTCTTTTTTGATATTTCTTAATACACTGTAATCATCTAGAATATAAAATCCACGACCAAAAGTTGCGATGACCAGATCATTCTCTCTTCGTTGAATTTCCATGTCACGTACAGCAGCAACAGGTAAGCCACCCTTTAATTGCGTCCATTCCAGTCCGCCATTATTGGAGAAGAATACACCGAATTCAGTGCCCACAAATAACAGATCACGATCGATATGGTCTTCTGCAATTGTGTACACACTTCCACGTTGTGGTAAATTAGATTGAATCGGCTTCCATGTTTTACCTGCATCTGTTGTTTTAAGGACATAAGGTTTAAAATCACCATTGCGATGCTGATTGAAACAAACATAAGCTGTGTTCACATCATGCAATGAAGCAATGACCTGATGCACATAACTCATGGGCGGCACACCCGGAAGATTATCCATTTTTGTCCAATTCTTTCCACCATCAGTTGTTAATTGAATCAATCCATCATCAGTACCTACCCAGATCATATCTGGATTGAATTTCGATTCGGCAATACTGGTTAGCTGCCCGAATATATCTGTACTTCCATTTTTAGCGATGGCATCTACCGACCAAACTTTACCCATCACTTCCAACTTATTTCTATCCACCTGACGTGTCAGATCAGGGCTGATCACTTTCCAGCTATTCCCTCTGTCATCTGTTCTGAATAATTTATTAGCGCCAAAATACAATCTCGCATTATCGTGTTGACTGATCAATAATGGTGCATCCCAGTTCCAACGATAAGCAGGTTCATTTTCTCCTTCAGATGGTTTGATAGATAGATATTCTCCACTCTTACGATCAAAACGAACAATACCGCCATATTGACTTTGCGCATAAATGATATCAGGATTGGATTGATCCACCTGTGTTTCAAAACCATCACCAATAGAAGTGATATACCAATCTGCATTCACAATACCATTGGCAGATGTAGTACGACTAGGTCCACCTAAACTCAGGTTATCTTGAGTTCCACCGTGCACACTATAAAATGGATAAGCATTATCCGTAGCGACTTTATAAAACTGTGTGACCGGCAAGTTGGATTTAAAATCCCAACTTTTGGCAAAGTCCCAGGTTTCATAAATACCTCCATCACAACCAACCATTAAATGATCAGTATCATTTGGATCGATCCAAATAGCATGATTATCGATATGCTTATTGATCTCACCAAGATTGTATACAGATTTACCTGCATCATCACTCACTTTATAATAAACATCTGTAATGAAAATGCGATTCACATCTACAGGGTCACAGACGATTTCTTGGTAATAGTTACCTGAAGTAGTATAACCACTTCTCTTTTCCCAACTCATTCCTTTATCTCTTGACAAATAGATTCCACCTTTATTATCCTTTGCCTCTACAATCGTATACAACACATCAGGGTTTACAGGACTGATCGCCAATCCGATTCTTCCCAATTCACCTCCTGGAAATCCGCCTTCCACTTTTTTCCAAGTACTACCACCATCAGTTGTTTTGTATAAAGCAGACTCAGGGCCACCACCGATATAAGTGAATACTTTTCTCATACGCTGATGAAAAGAAGCATACAGTACATTAGGATTACGAGGATCCATCACCAGGTCATTACAACCTGTATAAGCGCTGACAGACTTCACTAGGTTCCATGTTTGTCCACCATCTACTGATTTATAAACACCACGATCTCCGCCTTCATTCCAAACAGGACCATATGCAGCTACATAAATGATATTGGAATTAGTAGGATCTACAATGATCTCTGCTATATGCTCTGAATTTTTCAATCCCATATTCTTCCATGTCTTGCCACCATCTTCAGATTTGTAGACACCATCGCCATAAGAAACAGAACGTTGGTTATTATTTTCACCGGAGCCTACCCACACCACATTACTGTTATTGGGATCGATGGTTACACAACCGATCGAATAAGATCCTTGTGCATCAAACACCGGTTGATATGTGACCCCATGGTTGGTTGTTTTCCAAACACCACCTGCAGCTGTGGCTACATAATACTCGCTGGTATTTGCAGGATTCACCGCAAAGTCAGCAATACGACCAGAAGTAACCGCAGGTCCAATAGATCTGAATTTCAGATTGGAAAAGGTTCCTGTATTCCACTCCGGTCCTGTGGTTTTGTTTTGTGCTGATACAATGATGCAAAGAAAAAATGTAAGCGCTAGCAATACGCTACGTGAAAGCAGTTTCATATGGTTGGTATTAATCAATAAATGACCCAAAAGGGTTATAGATAAATATAAGTAAAATACAAAAAAGGGTAAGGGAATAAATGATGAAGTATCAACCCATTATTTTACAACTTGGAATCGTCCTGATTCCACAATACGGTTGCTTTGATCTCTCAATTGGTAGATATACAAACCACGGTAATACTGATCATCAAGCGAAACAGTGATCTTAGACTCGGTAATACGCATTTCAGTCATACGTTTACCCAAAAAATTACAGATCAGCAATGTATAGGATTTGTCGACTGTTTTGTCGAACTCAAAATTGATGACAGTAGTAGCAGGGTTGGGATAGTAGCGAGTAACCTTAGATGTATTCTCTCCGAACTCAAAACCGGTATTGGAACCATATGGGAAATCATCAGAAGCAAAGCTGCTTCCGAGTATCATACAAATCAGTAAGGCGATTGTGTAACGATTCCACATGGGTTTAATAATACTCTAAATTAGTCAATGAAGCTCATTTTTACAAAAAGCTCTGTTAAAATGACCCCTTAAATGACAAATCCGCTGTCTGGAAGCAGCTTTTTTAGCCAAACTTCATCAACAGCGGACTTGTATCAGATGGAATTATCTCTTAATTCAGACTATTCAGTGTCTGTTGGATCGCTTCAAAATTAGGAAGATCGCCGGGTGTTGGACAAACTTCTGCATAACGAACCACTCCTTCTTTATCGATCACAAATGCAGCACGTTTGCTTACACCTTGCATTTCAAAAGCCGGGAAAGTTTCATACAATACACCATAAGCAGTTGCTGCTTCTTTATTAAAATCGCTGAGTAACTGAAAATTCAAATTCTGCTCGTCACGGAATTTTCCCAGAGAAAATAATGAGTCTACCGACACACCAAATACTACTGCATTGGTATTGTTATACAGTGAAATATTATCACGCACATTACAAAGCTCAGTAGTACATACGCCTGTAAATGCCAAAGGAAAAAACAGTACTACCACATTTTTTCCTTTTTGGTCAGCCAGTGATACTTTGTTTTTATCGGTATCGAAGAGTGAAAATTGAGGTGCTATGGCACCGGCTTGAATACTCATTTAGTTGTTTTTTTATGATTAGATGAATGATTAAACAAAATAAAATTCAAATAGTTGACTGTTGCGGTACACTAAAGTTTCATTTCAGGTACTTGATCAGGCACTACCAACTTGCCGGCTGTTTTTGCAATGATCTCATCCACTGAAACACCGGGGGCCCTTTCCAGCAATACAAAACCTTTATCTGTAATATCGAGTACTGCTAATTCCGTTACTACTTTCTTTACACAACCAACACCTGTCAAAGGCAATGTACATGCCGGAAGTAATTTACTCTCCCCTTTTGGATTGGTATGCATCATAGCAACGATGATATTTCTTGCACTAGCTACCAGATCCATCGCACCGCCCATTCCCTTCACCATTTTACCGGGTATTTTCCAATTGGCGATATCTCCTTTCTCACTTACTTCCATCGCACCGAGAACAGTCAGATCGATCTTACCGGCACGGATCATTCCAAAACTTTCTGCACTGTCAAAAAAAGCCCCACCGGGTATCACCGTTACGGTTTCTTTTCCTGCATTGATCAGATCAGCATCTACTTGTTCTTCAGTAGGATATGGTCCCATCCCTAAAATACCATTCTCACTTTGAAAGATCACCGTCATGCCCTCAGGTATGAAATTAGACACAAGGGTTGGAATGCCAATTCCCAAATTCACATACATACCATCCCGCAATTCCTGCGCGATTCTTTTTGCAATTCCGAATTTATCTAGCGCCATATGAATTTTTTTTGTAAAAAGTGAAAGGTGAAAAGTGAAAAGACGAAATTGTCTTTACAACCGTTTCACTTTTCACCTTTCACTTTTCACTTAATTTAACTGTTTTTCTTTCTACCCTTTTTTCATAATCGCTACCCGCAAAGATGCGATGCACATACACGCCTGCTACATGAATCTCATCGGGATCTAATTCACCGGGTTGAACGAGGTGTTCTACTTCAGCAATGGTAATATTCCCCGCTTTTGCCATTGAGGTAGAGAAATTTCTGGTTGTTTTTCTGAAGACCAGATTCCCTAATGTATCACCTTTCCAAGCTTTCACAATAGCGAAATCAGCATGTAACGCCATTTCCATAAGATGTGGCTTTCCGTTGAATACACGCACTTCTTTACCCTCTGCGATCTCTGTTCCATATCCTGCCGGCGTAAAAAATGCGGGTATCCCCATCCCTGCCATTTGAATGCGTGTTGCCAATGTTCCTTGCGGAATCAGATCCACTTCGAGTTCTCCACTTAAGAGTTGTCTCTCAAACTCTGCATTCTCTCCCACATAACTACTCATCATTTTTTTGATCTGTCTTGTTTTCAATAACAAACCCAAACCAAAATCATCCACACCTGCATTATTAGAGATACAGGTAAGATCCTTCACACCTTTCTTGACCAATGCAGCGATTGAATTTTCAGGTATACCATTCAATCCAAAGCCACCCAGCATGAGTGTTGCACCATTTTGTATATCATGAATGGCTGCTTCAGCATTCTCAAATACTTTATTCATAGCCTGCAATATTAAGGTTTGTTTCTTTTACCGCTATAACGGTCAATGCGCTCGCGATTCGACTTAGAATCAATGGAATCAATGATCTCTTTGAATAAGATCGGATGCGCTTCATAGTATCGATAACTTTCAAAGAAGCGATCTTTCGTCACTTTATGTATACGGAAAACCGTTTCATACAATTTTACATCTTCTTTATTCTTTACCGCATTGGAATCAGTAACCATTTTGCGTATGAAGAGTTCATCCGCTTTCATCATATCCCACATGATGATCTGCATACTGTCTTTTGAAAGGATACGATCACTCTCATCATTTGCGCATGCCATCAACCATAACATACAACTGCTAAGTAATAGTTTCCTCATCATCTTAACTCCTCTTTATATTTTCCCGCATTGATTACATCTAATTCACTCAGCAACTCCGCTGCTTTTGCTTTTTCTGCAGCAGGTGCTTTTTTGAAGATCCCAACCAGTTCCTGGTATTTGCCCTGCATAAAGAACTGCTGGATCATGGTATTGGGATTCTCTTTTCCAAAAGCTTGCAATTGAATCAACGCATCCAGAATTCCTGTTCTTGCTTCTGTTTCTTTATCGTATAAATTATCTAAACCATTTCTGTAGTAACCATAGATCACATCATGTATTCTATTGTAGCGAGTGTTGATCAGGTTTTCATTCAACCAATAACGATTACGCAACCCATCAAAAATTCTCCACCCGGAAATACCTCTTCCCTCGGGAGCATTCACCACAATGTTTTGTGCTTTTCTGAAATAAGGATCACCTGCTTTGGGTGAAAAAGAATCATAGTCCAACCCTAGAATGGTATACACATAAAATGCAAACACAGCAGTAAGATTAGCCACAGCTGCATCAGTGCCTTGTACACGATTCTCATTGAATTCTACCGGTTGAAATTCTACGTACTTAAAAGTTACATCAGGGTCCTGGAAATTTACCAGTGCTGCCTGATAAGAAGAATGATAAACAGGACGTGCCGCCTGGATATTCAATGCAGCTTTATAGATATTCGTTTCAACAACACTTTCAATATTCAAAATAAAACTACACTCGATCTTTTCATTTTGCCTATAAGTATCATTGGTCCATTTTCTGTTGTTCAACAGATTGGTCAATTGATTCTGTAGTGTCGTAAATATTTTTCGATCAATATTGGTAGTAACTCTATTGGATAATACAGTCACCCTTGCCTGCAATTCCTGACTCTTCGCAATCAAAGAGATACAGCAAAACAAGATCGCTATTGAACAGTATTTACGCATCCAAATGTTTTATGATGAATGAAACAATATCAGCAGCTACATCTTTCTTTGATTTCACACCCGTCTTCACTTCTGTCCCATTACGATGAAAGATCGTCACTGCATTCGTATCAATACCAAATCCGGCATCTTTATCATTCAAAGAATTCAATACAATGGCATCTGCATTTTTCGATTGCAGTTTACCCAATGCATTTTCTTTTTCATTACTGGTTTCTAATGCAAAGCCCATCAAAAACTGACCTTTCTTCTTCTCGTTTCCGAGCTGCAATAAAATATCTTTATTCTTCACCAATGCTATTTCCCATTCATCCTGCTTCTTTTTGATCTTATCTGTTGCCGTGGTTACAGGTTTATAATCTGCTACTGCAGCAGACATCACAGCGATCTGTGTATTTGGAAAAGATGTTGTCGCTGCATTGTACATTTCATCACCTGAAACAACAGATAACACTTTGATCCCTTTATAGTTGGCCTTTTGATGTGTAGGACCTGTGATCAATGTTACATCAGCTCCACGTAAGTACAACTCTTCTGCAATAGCAAAACCCATTTTACCGGAAGAATGATTCCCAATAAAACGAACGGGATCAATGGCTTCATAAGTAGGACCTGCAGTTACCATGGCTTTTTTACCTTTCAATTCATTGGTACGAAAGAATTGCTCAATGAGGTATTGACAAATCTCTTCCGGCTCTGCCATTCTTCCTTCACCAAATAAACCACTCGCTAATTCTCCATTTCCTACTTTGATCAAATGATTTCCATCTTTCACTAATTGCTCCAGATTTCTTTGGGTAGAAGGATGATGCCACATGTCTTCATCCATCGCAGGTGCAATGACAACGGGACAAGTAGCGGATAGATAAACTGCGAGTAAAACATTATCACACAAACCATTTGCCATTTTGGCCATGGTATTGCAACTGAGTGGCGCAATCACAAATACATCTGCCCAACGACCCAGCATGACATGGTTCGACCAATCATCACCCTCTACCAGGTCATAAGTGACTTTATTTTTTGATAAAGTGGATAAGACAACCGGGGAAGCAAATTCTTTAGCGGCATTCGTCATCACCACCTTCACATCAGCACCGGCTTTGATGAGCAAGCGAACCAGTGTGATGGTTTTATATGCAGCAATACTGCCTGTGATGCCAACGAGTATTTTTTTTCCTTTAAGCATGTTTGTGAATGGTGAATGGTGAATGTTTTTTATATCATACTTAATGACGGCAAAAATTATATTGCCTTACCAATGATGACTCGGATTTATGAATCTCTCGCCTCATTCACTATTCACAATTCACAATTCACCATTGACACTTCACCTATCTCCCCTCAAAGTAACAAAAAACGACAGTCAAATAACTGTCGCTTTTCATAAAATTATCAGAAGGATACGATCTTATCTGAACAGATCGTTATCGTTGTTCTTTCTGTGGTAGATCTTGTCTTCCATGAACTCTTGAGTAGCCAGAATCGCAGGATTCGGCATTTTCTCATAAGCTCTTGAGATCTCGATCTGCTCTTTGTTCTCATGGATCTCTTCCAGACTGTCTGTATGACTTGCAAACTCTTCCAGTTTATTGTGCAGCTCTTCTCTCAATGAAACATTGATCTGATTAGCTCTGCGCGCAATAATGGCGATTGATTCATACAGATTACCTGTTTTTCCTTTGATAGAAATCAGGCTTTTGGTTTCAACCACACTAGCGGTATTAGCGCTCATTTGCCTTCTTAGCTTGCTCATTTTTCTGGTTTTTAATATAATTTGTTGATTGTAATTTCAATTTATTGACCTCATCCAAATACTTGCTATCTGAATAACGGTCTGAAAAATCCTGACATTCTTCGATCACTTTCTGAAAACGCTCCGGTTGCTTTTCTTCATAACTCATCTCCGCATAACGGAAATATGATTTGATCACCTGGAGTTTGTATTCATCTGCTTTTTTAGAATCCGGAAAGTTATCTGATACATTCCCAAAAGCAATCGCTGCTGCTTTGTAGTAACCTAAGTTATAATACAACTGCGCACTTTTGAATTCTTTCGCCTCCAATTTCTCTCTGCACTTATCAATCAAATCCGTAGCCTCTTGCACTCGCTTTGAAGTAGGATGGGTATTGATAAAAGCCTGCATCAACTGCATGGTCTTATTTGTGCTTGTCTGATCTAAATCGATCTTCGGCGATTGTCTGTAATAACAATACGCACGCATATAATCACACTCCTCTCCTTTGGTACTGTTCGGGAAATTCTCTACAAAACTCTTGAACAGATTTTCAGCATTCATGAAATCGTTCTGATAGTAGTAAGAATATGCGAACTTGTAATACATGTCCTCATAACGTGCAGTACCTTTTACGTAAGGAAAAATGTCTTCAAAGAGCACTTGTGCTTTCGTATAATCTTTCTTGGCATAATACTGTTCTGCCATTTTGTATTTGTACTCGTAGTCCTTGCTCTTCAATACCTTATTGAACTTATTGGAGCACGATACCAGTAAAACAGCAGCCACTAAAAAGACAACGATCCTATTCATACAAGTTGGCAAAATTAGTTAATTATAGGCAATTTAGAAACTTGATTTGGAGAATTGATTATCAGGGAGTTAAGAAAAGCATAAAAACAGAGAAATAAGCAATGAGAAAGTGAGTTAGGAGCGTTGGGGCTTTTGAGGGGCGTTTTTGCGGGCGGTTTCGATGCTTTTGAGAAAAATAAATATCAGTTCGGTACACTCTTTAATGATGGCAGGCAGGTTTACAGGGACTGGCCAATTCAGTTTTTCTATAATTGTAAGACAGTTCTTTGTTTCTCGTAATTCTTTCAGTGCTATTTTCATTTTATGAATAAAATCGATTCTTGACTCTGCAGATTGGGCTTCACCATAATGTAGGGCTGGAGCTGAGCCACTTCTCGTAAGTTGTCCACTCAAGTGGTTTACGGCAAACGATCGGGGAAGCTTTTCTGCTGCCTGAATACAATTTACCGCAAATCGAATTAATCTATCTTCAAGATCAAACTTGTATTTTACTTCCATAATGACAAGTTTACTTAGAAATTTCATCCTGCACTTTATCTAAAGAAAACAGCGTATTAATACCCCGTATAATCCCCCTACTTTCTCATTCCTTATTCCTTATTTCTTATTCCTCTGTTAAAAGAAAAAGCTGCTCTGCGGAGCAGAACAGCTTTTTTCTTTACCTATTCAAACGAAGGCGTTATTAGTTCTCGCCTTCTCCTTCCTTCAGTTTAGCTTTGATCTCAGCTAAAGCTCCCAGGTCACCCAGGGTTGCTTTTTCTACCTTCGCCTGGATGTTTTTCACAGCTTTCTTGGTATTGTCAGATTCAGCTTTCGCTTCTTTCTTGGCAATTTCCTTTTCTTCAGCTACTACTTTCTCCCAGATACGGGCATGGCTCAGAACAATACGCTTTTCATTGCGATCGAATTCGATCACCATGAACTGTGCAGTTTCATCAGCTTTCACCTGTGTACCATCTTCCTTGTTCAGGTGACGGTTAGGTGCAAAACCTTCTAAACCATAAGGCAATTGTACAAGGGCACCTTTGTCATCCTTACGGGTAACGGTTCCTTCGTGCAGACTACCTACAGCGAAAGTTTCTTCCAAGGCATTCCAAGGATCTTCTTCCAACTGTTTGTGTCCTAATTGCAGTTTACGGTTTTCTTTATCGATGCTGAGGATGATGATATCGATGTGCTCACCTACTTTGGTATAATCAGTTGGGTGATTGAAACGCTTCAACCAGCTCAGATCGCTGATGTGGATCATACCACCGATACCAGGCTCCAATTCAACGAATACGCCATATGGAGTGATGTTTTTCACCAAACCTTTATGCTTACTGTTTTCAGGGAACTTGTTCTCGATTGTGCTCCATGGGTCTTCGCTCATTTGTTTGATGCTCAGACTCATCTTACGTGCATCTTTATCTAAGGTTACCACTTTTGCTTCGTACTCATCGCCCAACTTGAAGAATTCCTTCGCGTTGATCGGAGTATTTGCCCAAGTGATCTCAGATACGTGTACCAGTCCTTCAACACCAGGTTGAATTTCCAGGAATGCACCGTAATCTTCAATATTTACAACTTTACCTTTCACAACTGAACCTTCAGATAAACCTTCAGGCAGCACATCCCATGGATGTGGCGTCAGTTGTTTCAGACCTAAGCTGATACGCTTTTTGTCGTCGTCGAAATCCAATACCACCACTTGTAATTTCTGATCCATCTTCACCACTTCGCTTGGGTGAGAGATACGGCCCCATGAAATATCGGTGATGTACAAAAGACCATCCAAACCACCGAGGTCCATAAAAGCACCGAAATCTGTGATGTTCTTCACCACACCTTCCAATACCTGACCTTTCTCGAGTTTGCTCATGATCTCTGCACGCTGTGCTTCGATATCGCTTTCGATCAGTGCTTTGTGAGATACAACGGCATTCTTAATGGCTTCGTTGATCTTCACTACTTTAAATTCCATGGTCTTACCTACAAACTGATCGTAATCAGTTACAGGCTTCACGTCGATTTGAGAACCCGGTAAGAAAGTTTCCATACCGAATACATCCACGATCAAACCACCTTTTGTTTTGCTGGTAACAGTACCGGTAATAACCTCACCAGTCTTGTGTACTTCAACGATACGCTCCCATGCACGGAAGATGCGGGCAGACTTACGGCTGAGGTGCAGATTACCATTGCGGTCTTCTTTCTCAACAACCAT
>JBDKEH010000019.1:0-6833 GCA_039795345.1 Bacteroidota bacterium | reverse complement strand
TAGCGCAGGTGTTTTGATACTTCCATCTTTCACGATGAATACATTGGCGATGGTGGCATCTGCCACTCGATTATCAGGATTCAGCAGGATGGCATCATTCAAGTGATGTTCTTTTGCCCAGAGTGCACCCATCAAATAAGGCAGGTAATTATTGCTTTTGATGGATGAAAAAAGATCGGCCGTTTTTCGTGCGTCTTTATAAATATCAATCACCAATCCATTTTCATTCAATTCCTGTGTAGCAGGCTGCAAGGGCCAGCTTTGAATCAAAAAAAACGGGTAATGATTTTGTTCATCATAAATACCACCATCACCTCTTGTCACAGTAACCCTTACACGCGCTCTTTTGGTATGTCCATTTTTTTCTACAACGGATAATATCTGTTTCTCTAACCAGCCGGCACTATGGTAACCGAGCTTTTTAAAATGAAGTGTTTCTAAAGAGCTGAACAATCGTTCAAAATGATAATCCGCCAGCATGATCTTTCCATTCAGCACTTTGATGGTCTCAAAACAACCATCACCATAACGATACGATCGGTTATTGGGAGAGATCAGCAGTTTGTCTGAACGGAGTATTTGTCCATCATAAAAAAGAAAATCGCCTTCACGCATACCATCAATTATAGAATGAAGGTAACTTGCTGATTCGAATCAACAAATATGAAGATCAATGCCATGATACAGGTGCTGGAGCAATTGGCCCCACCATCATTACAGGAGAGTTATGACAATGCCGGTCTCATCACCGGATCTGCTTCTTGGGAATGTACAGGCGTACTGTGCACCTTAGATGCCACCGAAGCCGTAATACTCGAGGCAAAACAAAAGGGCTGTAACCTGGTGGTAGCTCATCACCCCATTGTTTTCAGCGGATTGAAAAAATTGAACGGAAAAAATTATGTGGAGAAAGCGGTGATCGCTGCCATCAAAAATGATATCGCGATCTACGCCATTCATACCAATCTTGATAACGTTTCCTGGGGTGTCAACAATAAAATTGCCGATAAGCTGGGATTGATCAACCGAAAGATATTGTCGCCCAAACCGGGGCAATTGATGAAGCTGCACACATTTGTGCCGGTGGAACATGCCGAAAATCTTAGAGCCGCTCTTTTTACAGCAGGCGCCGGAGAGATCGGTAAATACAGTCATTGTAGTTTTAATATGGAGGGAACCGGAACTTTTCGGGCCGGCGAGGGAACAGATCCCTTTGTTGGGGAGATCGGTAAAACGCATGCTGAAAAAGAAATCAGATTGGAGGTGATTTTCCCGGTCTGGAAGCAGCAGGAAATCCTGTTGGCACTGTTTCAAGCCCATCCTTATGAGGAAGTAGCTTATGATTTGGTGAGCTTAGGCAATGATTATCAAGATATTGGAAGTGGTTTGATCGGAACATTGCCCGAACCCATGGAAGAAAAGCAATTTCTAAGGATGTTGGCGACCAGTTTTGGGCTTTCCATGATCAAACACACCCCATTTTTGGGCAAAAACATTCAAAAAGTGGCTCTTTGTGGGGGTTCAGGCAGCTTTTTGACGGGAAAAGCGCTGTCGAAAGGGGCGGATATCTATATTTCTGCCGATTTCAAGTACCACGAGTTCTTTGATGCCAATGACCGTATGGTGATCGCCGATATTGGCCATTGGGAGAGTGAGCAGTTCACCACCGACCTCCTGATTGATGTTTTACAGGCTAAATTCCCTACCTTTGCCGTCCTCAAATCTGAAGTAAAAACCAATCCGGTGAACTACTTCACAGGGGAATAACAATCACACAATAAATCACACATACAATATGGCTTCCGTTAAAGACTTTTCGGTTGAAGAAAAACTGGTGAATCTGCTGAAGTTGCAGAAGATCGATAGCAAACTGGATGAGATCCAGATCTTGAAGGGTGAACTTCCAATGGAAGTGAGCGACCTTGAAGATGAGATCCAGGGTTTACAGAGCCGTCAGACTCGTATTGAAGAAGAACTGAATGGTATCACTGAATTCATTGAAAGCAAGAAAGCTGCGATGAAAGAAAGTGAAGCTTTGATCGCTAAGTATGAGAAGCAGAGCGAGAATGTAAAAAACAACCGCGAATTCGAAGCCATCAACAAAGAGATCGAAATGCAACAGCTGGAGATCAAATTGTGTGAAAAGCATATTCGTGATGCAAATGAAGAGCTGGCTGATAAAGTAAAAGCTTTGGAAGCTGCTAAAAAGCAGATCGCTGTAAAAGATGGTGTATTGAACCATAAGAAAGGCGAACTCGAAAAGATCATCGCTGATACTGAGAAAGAAGAAACACATTTCAATAAGCAAAGTGCTGAAGCTCGTAGTCATATCGACGAGCGTTTATTGTACAGCTACGATCGTATCCGTAAGAGCTACCGCAATGGCTTGTCTGTTGTGCCTGTAGAGCGTGATGCTTGTGGTGGTTGTTTTAACTCTATTCCTCCTCAACGTCAAAGTGAGATCCGTTTACACAAGAAGATCATCGTTTGCGAAAACTGTGGTCGTATTCTGGTAGATGCTGATTTGAACGACAGCGTAGAAGTAAAGTAAGAAAAGCATACTTTAAATACTTTGAAAGGACAGCTATTTGGCTGTCCTTTCTTATTTTCGGGCTGCATGAAAATCCGTCTATCTTTTCTCTTCTCTTTGCTCATCATGACTTCTGTACATGCGCAGAAAGTCTACGACTTTAATGTTACTTGTCAACAAGCCTATCAGGAGATCACAAGACTCAAATTGGTGAAGGGGGAAAGTTTGATTGAAAAAGCGAAACAGCAAAATCCCAATAATCTTATTCCGGTTGTATTGGAAAGTTATATTGATTTCCTCACGCTTTTTTTGAATGAAAATCCGGATGAGTATAAAATCTTTTACCCACGCTTTTCCGAAAGATTGAATGTATTGGAACAAGGACCAAGCTCATCCCCTTTTCATCGATTTGTGATCAGTACAGTGAGAGTACACAAAGCTGCATCTGCCATTAAGTTTGGAAAAACCTGGGAAGCAGGTTGGGATATTCGCAGGGCATGGTCACTACTGAAAGACAATAAAAAATCGTTTCCCACTTTCACAGCGGATGATCTGCTCTATGGTACTTTACAAACTATGATCGGTACGATTCCAAAAGGATATAAATGGCTGGCAGGCATTTTGGGTATGCGTGGCTCTGTTACCGAAGGTTTGAAAACGGTCAACGCTTTTGTCAACAGTGCGGATATCTATGCAAAAATTTATGCGCCGGAAGCTCAGTTTATTTATCCGTATTTATTGTTCTATATGGACAATAAAAAAGATCAGGCCATTGCCTTTATTCAGCAAAAGAAATTGGACCTCGTCAACAACCATTTACATGGCTGGATGGCTGCTAACCTTACCCTGAATAATAAGCAAGCCCAATACACCCAACAGATCGTTCAAAACAGAAATCATTCTGCGGAGTATCTGGATATACCCATCTGGGATTTTGAAATGGGCTTTGTAAAAATGTATCAGTTAAAACCCGAAGAAGCCATCCCTTACTTCGAGCGTTTTTTACAGAAATTCAAAGGCAATTTTTATGTCAAAGACGTGTATGACAAAATAAGGCTCTGTCATTACATGATGGGCAATACAGCTGCCGCTGAGAAAGCTAGACAGATGGTATTGACAAAAGGCGCTACCGATTCCGATGCAGATAAAAAAGCGCTCAAAGATGCCAAAGCCAATTACTGGCCGAATACATTGCTACTCAAAGCACGATTGCTAAATGATGGTGGCTATCATAAAGAAGCGCTTGCACAGTTACATGGAAAAACGGAAAATGATTTTGCCAAAGAAGAAGACCGATTGGAATATGTATACCGTGCTGCCAGGATCTTTGATGATCTGGGAAGAGAAGAAGAAGCTATCAATGCATACTTGGCAACTATCAGACTGGGTGAATTCAGAAAAGAATACTACGCTGCGCGAGCTGCGGTTCAACTGGGACAGTTATATGAAGCCCGAGGGCAAAAAGCCCAAGCCATCACGTACTATCAACGTTGTTTGGATATGGGTGATCATGAATATAAAAATTCATTGGACCAACGTGCCAAATCGGGGATAATGAGATGTAAAGGGGAATGAGGGATTGTATAAATTGCAAGAAGATGGCGGATGGCGGATGGCAGATGGCAGATGGCAGATTTAGGATTTAGGATTTAGCATGTCGGATATTAGGTGGGATATGGATAGTAAGTAATTATATAAGTACTAATCAAATCTGAGATCTGATATCTGCGATCTGACATCATAAATTAGTTTTTATGTTGAACAAACTCACCATACAGAATTATGCAATTATTGAGGAGATCGAGATCGATTTTTCTCGTCAACTGAATATTATTACCGGTGAAACAGGTGCGGGTAAAAGTATTTTGATGGGAGCATTGAGTTTGATCTTAGGAGAACGTGCAGATAGTTCGGTGCTCGTGAATACAAATAAAAAATGTTTTATTGAAGGTATTTTTTCCATTGATGACAAACCTGAAGTCATTCATTTTTTAGAATCTAATGAACTGGATATTGAGAGTGAGCTGGTATTAAGAAGAGAGATTGGAAGTAATGGAAAATCAAGAGCCTTCATCAATGATACGCCGGCTTCTTTGCAGCAACTTAGACAACTCGCTTCTTTATTAGTTGATCTTCATCAGCAATTTGATACACTGGAATTAGGAGATAGCGACTTTCAACGTGAAGTCATGGATGCCCTGGCCGGTAATCAATCGCTACTGCATGAATACCAACAAGTGTATCGCGAATGGCAGTTGGTTGTAAAAAAATTAGCAGCGCTAAAAGATGAGAAAGCCGCTTTCACCAAAGAAGCCGATTATCATCAATTTCTTTTTGATGAACTAAATGAACTGTCACTCAAAGAAAATGAACTCGAAGAACTGGATCAGGAACTGAAAGTGCTCAATAGTTCTGAAGGCATTAAAGCTGCACTAACAAAAGTGTATTTCGACTTACGTGAAAGTGATCAGCCGGTGGTTACTCTTCTTAAGCAAATGATTCAACAGTTGCAGCCATTCTCCGACATGCATAAAGACCTTCAAGCTTTGATTGAAAGGTTACAAAGTGCTCAAGTAGAGCTACAGGATATTGCATTAGAAACCGATCATATCAATGACGCTGTTGTATTTGATCACCAACGAATAGAATGGATCAATCAAAGACTCACAGAAGGTTATAAACTGTTGAAGAAACATGGCTTACAAACTACATCAGACTTGTTAGCGTTACAAGCGTCCCTTGCCAATAAGCTGGAGGCTGTACTCAATATCGATGACACCATTCAGCAACTCGAAAAAGAAGTAATGCAATTACAGGAAAAAGCCAATGCTTTGGCTATTCAATTATCGACAGCAAGAAATAAACAGATCCAACCACTGGAAGCGAATGTCAACCAGTTGTTACGACAAGTGGGGATGCCCAATGCACAGATAAAAGTGTCTATATCATCCATTCCATTACAACTATTTGGGAAAGACAATATTGAGTTTCTCTTCGACGCAAACTCGCCTGCCGGACAAGTCAATCAGAGCAACCGTTTTGAGCCGATTCGTAAAGTGGCCAGTGGTGGTGAATTGAGCAGATTGATGTTGTGTATCAAATCACTTGTGGCAAAATCTATCAATCTGCCTACCATGATCTTTGATGAAATAGATACCGGTATTTCAGGAGAAGCTGCCAAGCAAGTAGGAATGATCATGAAAGAAATGGCATCGGGCAGACAGATCATCTGTATCACCCATCAGCCACAGATCGCAGGAAAGGCAGATGCACATTTCTTTGTCTATAAAGAGATCGTGAACGATGCTGTAAAAACAAATATCAGAATGTTGAACCAGGATGAGCGTATCACTGCCATTGCCAGAATGTTGAGTGGAGAAAAACCAACAGCTGCTGCACTGGAAAATGCCAGAGAAATGATCATGAATTAGAGATTTAGCTGATATTCTATACATTTACCCCTCAAACATTGATTAAAACAAAGATTATGGCTTATAACCTGCTCAAAGGAAAACGCGGTATCATTACCGGTGCTCTTGATGAAAACTCTATCGCCTGGAAAGTAGCTGAGAAGGCTCATGAAGAAGGCGCCACTTTTGTACTAACAAATGCACCTATTGCCATGCGTATGGGTGAGATCAATAAACTGGCTGAAAAAACCAATTCACAGATCATTCCTGCGGATGCAACAAGTGTAGAGGAACTGACTACCCTGTTTACACAATCACAGGAAGTATTGGGTGGCAAAATCGATTTCGTATTACACTCCATTGGCATGAGTGTGAACATTCGTAAGAAAATTCCTTATACAGAATCAAATTATGATTACTTCATGAAAGGAATTGATGTATCGGCTATGTCACTGCATAAGATGTTATCTGTTGCCAGAAAACTAGATGCAATCAATGAATGGGGAAGCGTAGTTGCATTGACCTATATGGCGGCACAAAGAACATTCCCTTTTTATACGGATATGGCAGATATCAAAGCGATGTTAGAATCTATCGCACGTAGTTTTGGTTATCATTATGGTTTAGAGAAGAAGATCAGAATTAATACTGTGTCACAGTCTCCTACCAAAACAACAGCAGGTACCGGTATCAAAGGTTTTGGCGATTTCTTCGATTTCGCGAATGCGGTTGCTCCATTAGGAAATGCCAGCGCAGAAGATTGTGCCAACTATTGTATCACCCTATTCTCAGACCTCACCCGCATGGTAACCATGCAAAATCTCTTCCACGATGGTGGTTACTCTACCACAGGAGTGAGTATGGAAGTGATGACGAAATTGGGTGTTGAATAA